>CAZTTL010000244.1:0-5622 GCA_964616635.1 uncultured Rhodoplanes sp.
GCAGGCAAACAGCCGGTTCAATGCTACTCTTGCGCAAGTTTTGTGCATTGCGCTTGTCGTGCCCGTGGTGAATGCTTACACCTAGAGATAGGCTTTCGCATGTGCGAAACAAGCGGGCCTGTCGTGCGTTGAGCGTCAGGCGGTCGCGTTCCGCGCGGGAACGGACCGAAAAACTGTAACAAAGTTGGTGCAGACCTTGGAGCGCACCGATTGACCGAACGGGTGGCGCATGGCGCATTTGCCATTTGGATCGGCGTTGTTCTGGCCAATGATGGCTGCGATGTCGGCGAGCGAGGCGACGTCGGCCTTTGTCCATCAGATGGCGCGGGTGACCGCCGCGGACATCGCATTGCGGCCGGAAGTCCCGCGGCCGGAATGGACGACGCGGAACCGGTTGACGATCGAGCTTCCCACCCTGCTTCTGCGCAATTTCTCGGTCGGCGACGCCTCCGGACCCCCGACCGTCATTTGTGCGCCCTACGCTCTGCATGGCGCAACCGTCGCCGACTTCGCGCCAAGCCACAGCCTGATCGAAGTCTTGCTGGCGCAGGGACGCACCAACCTGCATGTGGTCGAATGGCGCTCGGCGACACCGCAGATGCGTTTGTTCACCATCGACACGCTGCTCGCCGATCTCAACGTCGCGGTGGATGAGTTCGGCGAGCCGGTCGATCTCATCGGCATCTGCCAGGGTGGCTGGATGGCGCTGCTTTACGCCGCTCGCTTCCCGTGGAAGGTGCGCCGCTTGGTGATTGCGGGAGCCCCCATCGATACCGCAGCAGGCGAATCCGGCATGTCGCGGCTGGCCAGCCGCACGCCGATCAGCATGTTTGCCGAACTCCTGAAGGTGGGCGACGGCCGATTGCTCGGGCAGATGATGCTCGACCTGTGGGGGCCGGCCCCGGCCGATGAGGCGGGCGTGCGCCACGAGTTGCAGATCGTGGGCGGCAACACCGCGCCAGTATCGCCGGAAGAGAGCGCGCTGCACCAGCGCTTCCGCGACTGGTATGATTGGACCGTCGACCTGCCCGGCATCTACTACCTCGAAGTGGTGCAGTGGCTCTACAAGGAGAACAGGCTGGCGCAGGGTACCTTCTTCGCGCTCGGTCGCCGCATTGATCTCGCCGAGGTGAAGCTTCCCATGCTGCTGCTCGCCGGCGCTGACGACAAGCTCATCGCCCCGCAGCAGGTGCTGTCGACCGCGAGCCTGGTCGGAACCGCGCCCGGCGACTTGAAGACCATCGTCACCCCTTCGAGCCATCTCGGCCTGTTCATGGGGCGCGATTGCCTCACCCGGGTGTGGCCGGAGATCGTTGCCTGGCTTGATCGATCCGAGCCGGCGCAGGAGCTTCAGGCGCCGCAGGCGAACCGCACGCTGGCGCCAGGGCCGCCGGGCGCGTCTAAGCCGCAATCGCTCGCGCTGAAGCCCCAGCCAACCGCGGCGCAACCGCAGTCCTCGCCTGCCGAAGCGTGATGCGGCCTGACGAGGCTTGTGCTGCCGCAGGATCGCGGTGGCGCTTCACCCGTCTCGCGCCTATATGCGTATCCGCCGCTGGCAGGATACGATGAACGATCCCGAAAAGAACCGATTTTCGGCCCGTGCGCGCCGCTATGCGCAGGTGGGAGCGAATATGGGCGGCGTGGCCGCACGGTTTGCTGCGACCCGCTTCTTCGGCGCCGACCTTGATCGCGACAAGAACGCCGGTGAGCTGGCGGCGGCCCTTGGCGGCCTCAAAGGGCCGATCATGAAGGTGGCCCAGCTTCTGGGCAATATTCCCGATCTGCTGCCGCCGGAATACACCGCCGAACTCGCCAAGCTGCAGAGCGAAGCGCCGCCGATGGGCTGGGCCTTTGTCAAGCGGCGGATGGCCGCTGAGCTCGGCCCGGACTGGCCGTCGAAATTTGCGCATTTCGACCACAAGCCGGCGGCGGCGGCCTCGCTCGGCCAGGTCCATCGCGCACAGGCGCATAACGGCGCGGCGCTTGCCTGCAAGCTCCAGTATCCCGACATGCAATCGGCCGTGGAGGCCGATATCCAGCAGCTCGGCTGGCTGTTCGCCCTCCACCGCCGTTTCGATCCGGCGATCGACACCAGCGAAATCGTCAAGGAAATTGCCGCGCGGGTGCGCGAGGAGCTCGATTACGTGCGTGAGGCCAAGCACGTCGCGCTGTATAAAAGAATGCTCGCGCCGCATGCCGAGACCATTCATGTGCCGACCGCCTGGCCCGAGCTATCGACCCGGCGTCTGCTGACACTGGACTGGCTCGAAGGCAAGAAGCTGCTCGTATTCAAGCGGCACCCGCTAGAAGTCCGCAATCACCTGATCAGCATTCTCTATCGCTGCTGGTGGTATCCCTTCGCACGCTATGGTGTCATTCACGGCGATCCGCATCTCGGCAATTACACGGTATTCGCAGAAGGAACGCAGGACGCCGCCGGCCTCAATCTGCTCGATTACGGCTGCATCCGCATTTTTCCGCCGAAGTTCGTGGCCGGTGTGGTCGACCTCTATCATGGGCTGGAGAACAACGATCGCGACCTGATCGTGCATGCCTATGAGGTCTGGGGATTCAACGGGCTGACCAATGAACTGATCGACGTCCTCAATATTTGGGCCCGCTTCATCTTCGGCCCGGTGCTGGACGATCGCGTGCGCACCATCGCCGACGGGGTCAAGCCCGCCGAATACGGCCGTCGTGAAGCCTTCGTCGTTCACCGCGCACTGAAGGAGAAGGGCCCGGTGCGGGTGCCGCAGGAATTCGTCTTCATGGACCGCGCCGCGATCGGCCTGGGCGGGGTTTTTCTGCACCTTGAGGCGCGGCTCAATTATCACCGCCTGTTCAACGAGGCGATCGAGCATTTCGCCGTTTCCGAGGTGGCCGAGCGTCAGGCCGCCGCGCTCGCCGCGGTCGGCCTCTCCGACGGGACAAAGCCGACGTGACGGGCAGGTGTCTTGCTCCTCGCCGGCGACAGGTGCATGAGACCCTGCTTCCCGTTGCCCTGAGAACCCAATTGCGCTAAGCCGCCCGCGTTTGCATGGCGGCAGGGCGGAGCGAGAAATGGCTGAACACGGTGAGCCGACAACGTACGAGACCGCGACCGGGAACGATTACGAGCAGCACGAGGCGACCTACCTCCACTTCATTCAGCTTCTGAAATGGTCGGCCATAGGTTGTGTCATCGTGCTCGCTTTGATGGCTTTCTTCCTGACCTGAGCCCGCTAGACAGCGCGACGTTGCCGGTCGCTGGCCCTCAGATCATGCTCCTCAGGAGACCTCGATGAAAATCGCCATTTGTGCGGAAGCCGACGGCGCGGAATCTCGTGTTGCGGGCACGCCGGAGATCGTCAAGAAGATGATCGCCCTTGGCGGCGAGGTTCAGGTGGAGCCGGGCGCAGGGGTGAAATCCGGCATTCTCGACGCGGATTACGAGGCGGCAGGCGCGACGATTTCGCGCGACGCGCTGCGCGACGCCGACATCGTCCTGAAAGTCCGTCGCCCCAACGAGATGGAGATGTCCGGCTACAAGCCGGGTGCGTTGGTCATCGCGATCATGGACCCTTACGGCCATGAGGCGGCGCTGCAGGCGCTCGCCCGCGCCAATGTCATCGCTTTCGCCATGGAGCTGATGCCGCGCATCAGCCGGGCGCAGTCGATGGACGTGCTGTCGAGCCAGGCCAACCTTGCCGGCTATCGCGCGGTAATCGACGGCGCGTCGGCCTATGGGCGGGCGCTGCCGATGATGATGACCGCGGCGGGCACGGTCCCGGCCGCCAAGGTGTTCGTGATGGGCACCGGTGTTGCCGGCCTGCAGGCGATCGCGACGGCGCGCCGGCTCGGCGCCATTGTTACCGCGACCGACGTGCGCCCGGCAGCCAAGGAGCAGGTGGAAAGCCTCGGCGCGAAGTTCATCGCGGTGATGGACGACGAGTTCAAGCAGGCCGAGACGGCGGGCGGTTACGCCAAGGAAATGTCGAAAGAATATCAGGCGAAACAGGCCGCGCTCGTCGGCGATCATATCAAGAAGCAGGACATCGTCATCACCACCGCGCTCATCCCGGGGCGGCCGGCGCCGAAGCTGATCAGCGCCGAGATGGTTCGCTCCATGAGGCCGGGCTCGGTCGTGGTCGATCTCGCCGTCGAGCGCGGCGGCAATTGCGAGCTGGCGAAGCCCGATGAGATCGTCGATGCGGACGGCGTCAAGATCATCGGTTTTGTCAATATGCCGGGACGGATCGCCGCCTCGGCGTCGGCGCTCTACGCCAAGAACCTCTATACCTTCCTCGAAGTATTGATCGACAAGAAGACCAAGTCGATCAATGTGAACTGGGACGATGAGATTGTGAAGGCGACCGCGCTGACGCGTGACGGCGCGGTCATTCATCCGAATTTTGCACCGAAAACAGCAGCGTGATGAGGAAGCGGCGGCGCGCCCCCTCGTCTCGCTTTGGTTTCGGGTGAGGGCGCCCGGCGCGCTCTGAAGGAGAGTTGATATGGAGCAAGTAGCGGCGGCGACCGATCCGTTCATCTTCCGCTTTTCGATCTTCGTCCTGGCGGTGTTCGTCGGCTATTACGTCGTGTGGTCGGTGACGCCGGCTCTGCACACGCCGCTGATGTCGGTCACCAATGCCATCTCCTCGGTGATCGTGGTCGGCGCCTTGCTGGCGGTCGGCGTTCCGCTGGTGGCGAGCGGCACCGGCTTCGCCCGCGTGCTTGGTTTCATCGCGCTGGTATTCGCCTCGGTGAACATTTTCGGGGGCTTCCTCGTCACCCAGCGCATGCTGTCGATGTATCAGAAGAAAAAGAAGTAAAGGCGCAAGCGGCATCCCCGGGGCAGGGGCGTCGCGGGACGGGTGAGCAAGGCCCGTTGAGTGCGGCGACACGTTTTCAGACTTGAATGGGGACCGAGTGCCATGAATGCCAGTCTGGGCGGGTTTCTTTATCTGGTCGCGGGTGTGCTGTTCATCCTCGCGCTGCGCGGCCTGTCGAGCCCGGAGACGAGCCGTTCCGGCAATATGTTCGGCATGGTCGGCATGGTGGTGGCGGTGCTGACGACGCTCGCGCTCAGCCCGCCGGCGGGGATCGGCGCCTGGATCCTGGTTCTGCTCGGGCTGAGTATTGGCGGTGGGATCGGCGCCACGGTCGCGCGGCGGGTGTCGATGACGGCGATGCCGGAGCTGGTCGCGGCCTTCCACTCGCTGGTCGGCATGGCGGCGGTGCTGGTGGCGGCGGCGGCGCTTTATGCGCCCGGCGCCTTCGGCATCGGCTCGTCCGGCCATATTCACGGCCAGAGCCTGGTCGAGATGTCGCTCGGCACCGCGATCGGCGCCGTCACCTTTACCGGCTCGGTGATCGCCTTTCTCAAGCTGTCGGGCCGCATGAGCGGCGCGCCGATCATGCTGCCGGCGCGGCATGCCATCAATATCGCGCTGGCCGTGGTGATCATCCTGCTGATCATCTGGCTGGCGACCAAAGAGAGCCACGCCGCGTTCTGGCTGTTGGCGCTCGTTTCGTTTGCCTTCGGCGTCCTGATCATCATTCCGATCGGCGGTGCCGACATGCCGGTCGTGATCTCGATGCTCAACTCCTATTCGGGGTGGGCGGCCGCCGGCATCGGCTTCA
>CAZTTL010000245.1:0-5605 GCA_964616635.1 uncultured Rhodoplanes sp.
TTGCCGGCCTGATCGTGCGACTCGTGATAGATGACGTGGCCGGGCGTTTCCTGCAGCGCGGTGGCCAGTGACGACATCGCCAGCGGCTCATTGCCGCCGAAGCCGGCGAAGTGCAGGAGACGGGCCAAGCGTGAATCGTTTTGCGAGTCGCCGATCAGTTGGTGATACCACTCAGCCCACCAGATTGCATCGAAGCCGATTCCGTCCTGTTCCTGCGGCCGTGCGATCGCCTTCCAGCCGGTATGATCTTCGGCGGTGAGGATGATCGAGGGCTTGAGCAGGCGGAGCGTGCGCACCCATTCGCGCAGGAACTTGGTTCCGAACAGGTTGGCTTCTGCGCAGATCTTGCCGTTTCCGTCGATCACGTTGTCGCGGTGAAAGGATTGCGTGAGATCGACCCGGAAGCCGTCGACGTGAAACTCGCTCAACAGCATCGCAGCACTGCTGATGAACAGCTGGCGTACCATCTCACTGCGGAAATTCGGCGCGGCGCCGCTTGATCCGTTGCTGAGATAGCCGCCTTCCGGCCATGCCCAGTCGGATTCCTTTCCTTGGTACCAATAATAGATGTTCTTGCAATGCGTGCTGCTGTCATACATCCACTGCGCGCGCTCTGCATCGTGGATGAAGTGATTGTAGACCACGTCGACCAGCACGGCGATCCCGCGCCGGTGGCATTCACGCATGAAGTGCTTGAATTGATGCGGCCCGCCGCCGGAATACTCGATCGCGAAATAATGTGACGTGCCGTAGCCCCAGCTCCAGCCCTCCGCTTCCGACAGCGGCATCAGCTCGATTGCATTGATGCCGAGTTCGACCAGGTGATCGAGCAGCGCGACGGCGTCCCGAAATGACCCCGGCAGCGGGTTGCCGGCCGCGTCGCATTTCCCGCAGCCGAGGCCGTCCACGTGCATCTCGTAGATCACCAGCTCGTCGAGGCGCTTGGGCACCGGCCGGCGTCGATCATATTCGCTTGCCCAGAAGGCGGCATCGCCCAGCGATTGCGCCGGCGGAAAGCTGTCATCCTCGAGGTGGCTGCTCACGCATTCTGGATCGATGACCAAGGAGCAGCTCTTTGATCCGTCGAGATCCTGGCGGGTATGATTCCACGGGGCCTCGCCATCACGCGGATTTTCCGGCTTCTTATGTCCAGAACCAATCTGGCAGCGTGAATAGAGGTCCGTGCGATAAGCGACCGAACCATCCTCCTTGCGAATGCGGAACATGTAGAGCTGATGGTCCCACAGCGCGAAATCTGCGAGCGCTGGGTCGGCGGGATCGCTCTCCCAGATGCTGCTGCCGTCGGCTCTTTTTGTCAGCTTGAAAGCGTGCTTTACGCCCCCGCCATCATTCCAGATGTATCCGGTCGCAGGATCGCCAATGACGACATCGACTTCGCGCGCGTTCGGCGCCCAGACCGAAAACATAAGGGCCGGCAGCCTCGCGCCCTTTCGCCAAAGCTTGTTGGCGCCGAGCCGGCGGCAATGTGTGAGCCAGTAACGTTCGACCTGCCCGTCCTCGCGGAGTTCGAAACTGCGGTCCTGCGCGGTCGAGTTCGGATCGCCGATCTCGGTCGGGATGCCGCAAACGCCTGCGCGTTCCTTGGTGTCGACGATGACGCCCCAATGGAATGTCCACCCGCGCTGGGCCGCGTCGAACCGGACGTCAGCGCGCCACCCCGGACAGCCGTCCGGCGCAATGAATTTCTTCATCGCGATGGTGCGCCTCTGGTCGGAGTAGCGGCCATGACGGTCCCAGCTGCCGACCAAGCGGACATTGCGGAAAATTGGTTGCTTCAGGCCGGTGAGCCATTCGAATCGGACTTTCAGGCGAGCCATGGATTGCTCTGTCGCTCGGTTGCGACCCTCACCGTGATCCGCGTTCTTTGTTTCATTGGGTGCTGGAGATATCCCTCACAGTGCTCTCGCCAAAGGTGTCGCGGAATCCTTCCCGACCGATCAGCCCTGCCAGAAGACGCGTCGGCTCCGCAAATTGCTGCCGCCAGGCAGGGCTCGGCAACCTGACGATTGGTGACGGAGAACACGAAAGCGTTGCGTGAATTAACACTGTCTTTCAGCGCGTCGGTGCGCGGAATATTTGTGCCGAGTCTTGCGCCGACCGGCGTTGCGTAATGTTCAGCAAACCCCATATTCATATCTCGTTATGTGTTAGCGCAAACGTGCAGAGGAGATACGGCTCTGGCGAGCATCAAGCTCTGCTGCTTGCATGTGTTGACTGAACCGATCGCGCTTCGAACCCTTTGCCTCTCCTTTCCCTGCTTCGAGCGCCAATGCATTGAGCGGGCCATGGAAGGGACCCCAGGGATGCTCACCGCCCAGCCCGCCAACGCAAGACTCCTCTCGCTATGCCGGACGCCGTCGGGATCACGTCCGAACCGGATCACGCACAGTTCCCCGCACGAGACCCCTGCCACACAGCACGCATCAACGTGGCTGATCCAATCAGGCAGAGCGGTTCAAGGTTGGGAAGCAGCTCGCAACTGCACCGCAGAAAACCAAAGGTGGCGATCACGAAGGGTCGCGATGCCTCTGGCCTCGTGTCCGGCTCTCCTAAAGCAGATTCACCTGGGTGTCATCCAAGAATTCGAGCGGCCCGATAGGGGCCGGCTTGCCGATGTCGGGCGGTGCGCTAGCGATGAATACACGCCGGGGTCGGCGGCGCCCCCTTAACAATGGCGGAGGCTCTCAAGGGAGGCATTCATGCGGCTCGATCTATCTCAACCGAGCCAAGCATCTGGCGACGATGCGTTGAGGCAACATCATTAGGAAGGACAAAGATCATGGCGAGCAATGTTGGGCTTACGGATGAGGCAAAGCGCGAATGTGCGGCGGCCTTGTCGAAGGTATTGTCCGATACATTCGTGCTCTACCTCAAGACTCACAATTTCCACTGGAACGTCGAAGGTCCGCAATTCCGTGGTCTCCATGAGATGTTCGAGGAGCAGTACCGCAACCTCTGGGACGCGATCGACGACATTGCCGAACGCGTTCGCGCCCTCGGCCAACCCGCACCGGGTACGACAGGCAAATTCAGGGAGCTCGCGGAGATCAAGGAAAACGAGCGGATACCGACGGCCGCAGAGATGTTGCGCGAGCTGGTGAACGACAACGAGACGACCACACGGACAATTCGCGCCGCGCTTTCGACGACGCAGGCTGCAGGTGACGAAGCGACCGCCGGCCTCCTCACCGATCGTCTCACCTATCACGAAAAGCAGCTGTGGATGATGAAGAGCACGATGGCAGCATAGGCTGCATTCGATCGGGTGACGTGGTCAATCGCGCGCCCCGCATCCGGGTGACGGGGCCGCGATCCATCGGGTAAGGGCTCTCTGATTTTGACCTGGGTCAATGCAAAGACGCGCGTCTCCCGACCGACTATCCGCTCAGTCGACCAATGCAGGACACCAAGACAATGAAGAATCTCAGCGCCATTCTGCAAGCGTTTCGACACAATCTGCCCGACTCCAGCCTGACCGCACGCGCGATCGATCGCGGCGCCTTGCTGGAAGAAATCTCGCAAGCGGCCGCGATGGAACGGGTCCATCAATTGGCTGCCATCCTTTTCGAAGCTGAGCAGGAAGAAGAACGCTCTTCCGCCGATCGAGAAACCGATCTGGCAAACCTCATCAGCAAACAGATCCGTCAGCTGCGCGACATGCTGCCCGTTGGGTGCAAAACGGCAAAGGCGATCGACCGTGGCGCGACCTGGGAAGAGATTTCCGAGGCAGCCCAGGAAGAAGGCCTCGGCAATATGGCGGCGATGTTGTTTGAGGCGGAGCAGGAAGAGGACCGCCAACCCAAGTGACGTGGGCATTGGAAACTGCTGGAGCGGACGCGGGTGCTTCCGCGCCCGCGCTTGGAGCAAATTCCGTTCATGCGAAATCGGAATTCGCTCTATTCTTCTTTGAGTGGTCGCATTTTCTTGCGGCGAACCGGTATCCACTTCGCCGGAAAATGCTCTAGCGTTGCCGGACAGTGCGTGCAGGTAACCGGGTCTTCGTTCTGATCGCCGTGAGCGCCCCGCGGATTCGGCCCTCAACCCATAGACATGCCGCCATTGACGGCGATGATCTGTCCCGTCATGAAGCCGTTGGACGCGAGCATGGTCACGACCATCGCGACTTCTTCGGGCGCACCGAGACGCCCCACCGGAACGCGATCCGCCTTTGCCTGTTGATGGCCCGCAATCATGTCGGTTTCGATCAGGGCCGGCGCAACGGCATTGACCGTAATGCCCTCGCGCGCCAATCGCGCAGCATAAGCGCGTGTCAACCCCTCAACGCCCGCTTTCGACGCCGCATAATGCGGGCCGATAATGCCGCCCAGATGCACCGCGACGGATGACAGGTTGATGATCCGTCCCCATCGTCGCGATCTCATGCCGGGCAAAACGGCCTGGGTAATGAGGAAGACTGATTTCAGATTGACGGTAAGTGTGTCATCCCAGTCCTTCTCGCTTAACTCTTCGATGCTGCGGGTTTGGGCGACGCCTGCATTATTGACGAGAATGTCGATCGCGCCGAGGTTTTCCCCAATTGTTTCGACCATTGGTGCGACCTCCCGGGCATCCGCGACATTCGCTTGCACGAGGAGGCACCGCCGGCCGCAGCGCATCACTTCCTCGCGCACCTTCGCCGCCTCATCTTCGCGATGACGATAATTGACGGCGATATCCGCCCCCGCTTGCGCCAGGGATAGTGCGATCGCCCGCCCGATGCCGCGGCTGCCGCCGGTGACCAGCGCGATCTTTCCGGCCAGTGTGTCTGCTGTCATATCTATCCTTTCTGCCAGGCGGTCTTGCGCATCTCGGCGGACATGACATCCAGGACCACAGGCACCTTTCGGCAGAATTGACTATCTCTGCCGCACGTTCGAGTGAAGACCGTTCCTGAGATAGACGCTGATGCCGCTTGCGTAAAATGATGCCGGCCTTGATGGCGGTGCCGGTCACGCCGCTGCGGCGGCAGGGATAGAAAGAGCGGCAGGAGCACGCATATATCCCGAGAAGGAAACCAAATATCATGTGGAACGAAAGATACGGCAAGCCCGGCTACGCCTACGGGACCGAGCCGAATGACTTTCTTGTCTCGGTCGCACCTGACATTCCGAACGGCAAAGTCTTGTGCATCGGCGAAGGCGAAGGGCGCAATGCCGTCTACCTTGCTTCGCTCGGACACGAGGTTGTTGCCGTCGACCAATCCGATGTGGGACTTGCGAAAGCGCAAAAACTAGCGGCTGCCCGTGGGGTGACGATTCAGACCATCGTCGCCAATCTGGCTGATTTCATCATCGAGCCGGCAGGCTGGCAGGCGGTCGTCTCGATCTTTTGTCATTTGCCCACCGAGCTGTGGACGCGGGTCAACAAGGCGGCGATCGCCGGACTCGCGCCGGGAGGTGTGTTTGTAATGGAGTCCTACACGCCGGATCAATTGCAATTCAACACCGGCGGGCCGCGCGAAGTGGATAGACTCGTGTCCCTGCAGAAAGCCAAGACCACGCTGACGGGCGTCCGTTGGATGATCGCCCGGGAGATCGAACGGACCGTCAACGAGGGGGAATACCACCACGGCCGGGCCGCCGTG
>CAZTTL010000246.1:0-5579 GCA_964616635.1 uncultured Rhodoplanes sp.
CTGTTCGACGAGATCGAAAAGGCGCACCCGGACGTGTTCAACGTGCTGCTGCAGGTGCTCGACGACGGCCGCCTCACCGACGGCCAGGGCCACACCGTCGACTTCCGCAACACGCTGATCATCATGACGTCGAATCTCGGCTCGCAGTTCCTGGTCGGCCAGCCCGAGGACGAAGACACCGACGCCGTGAAGGACGAGGTGATGACGGTGGTGCGGGCGGCGTTCCGGCCCGAATTCCTCAACCGGATCGACGAGATCATCCTGTTCCACCGGCTCAAGCGCGAGCAGATGGGACGCATCGTCGAAATCCAGTTGGGGCGGCTGCAGAAGCTGCTCGACGAGCGCAAGATCGTGCTGTCGGTGGATGCCAAGGCGCGCGAATGGCTCGCCGAGAAAGGCTACGACCCCGATTATGGCGCGCGTCCGCTCAAGCGCGTGATCCAGAAGGCGCTCCAGGATCCGCTGGCCGAGCTGGTCCTTGCCGGCAAGGTGAAGGACGGCGATACCGTCTCCGTCACCGCGACCAAGAAAGGCCTCGCCTTCAACGGCGAGGTCCCGCAGGCCGAAGCGGCGTAAGCACTTCGGCCGACCGGCTCATTAAGCTGGGCCTATCTTCGGATGAGCCTGGGCGCCTGCCCGTCAGCAACTTTTCGTCGCTGCGCGTGTTTGGGCGCAAGCGACACGCCGGCTCAATTCTTTTTGCACGCGCTTCGCTTGAGCGTGGCGACCTGGCGCAGGAAGTCGCGCTTCGGCTGCGCCGGGCTTCCAAGCATGCTCGCATCCGCCGGCACATCGGCAATGACGCCGGCCTGCGCTCCGATGCGCGCGCTCCGTCCAATATGCAGATGCCCGGCCATGGCTGCCTGACCGCCGACCTGGACGAAGTCCTCCAATACCGTCGAACCGGAAATGCCGACCTGAGCGACGATGATGCAGCACCGGCCAAGCACCACGTTGTGACCGATCTGGACCAGATTATCGAGACGGGAGCCCGCACCGATGATGGTGTCCCGCGCCGAGCCGCGGTCGATCGTCGAGTTAGCACCGACTTCGACATCGTCCCCGATGATCACCCGCCCGAGCTGAGGAACGGTCAGGAATCCGGCTTTGTCGACAGCAAAGCCGAACCCTTCCTGCCCGATCCGCGCGCCGGTATAAATATAAACCCTCGACCCTATGATCGCGTGGCTAACGCTGGCATGCGCACCGATCCGGCTATCCTCGCCGATAATCACGCCGCTGCCGATAAAGGTATAAGGCGCGATCCGGCAGCGCGGACCGATCTCGACTTTTTCTTCGATCACGCAGAAGGGACCGATCTCGCTCGTGGCATCGATGCGGGCGCTTTCGGCGATGATTGCGGACGGGTGGATGCCGGGGAAAACCGGAGGCAGCGGGTGGAACAGGGCGGCGACCCGCGCCCAGCTCATATAGGGATCGGAACTCTGAATGGGGACGGCCCCTGCAGGAACTCGCCTGCGCATGTCCGGATGAACGATAACGGCACCGGCGGACGTCCGATCCAGTTCGGACGCGTAACGCCGGTTGCTCAAGAAACTGACTTCATTCGGCCCGGCGCTCTGCAGCGGCGCGACGCCGTCGAGGTGGAGAGCGCGTTCCGGGGCGACCCCGCATGCCGCTTTAACGACGTCTGCCAGCGAATGCGGCCCGCTACGACTGAAGAAACGCGCATCGCCGGTCATATTTTCGTTCATGAATTTATAGCCTTATATTCTCCAACGATCATGAAAAACGTCAAAATAGCCGCATTAAGAATAAACCATGATACGGTGCCGGACAAAAGCGAGCAGCGTCATAACTGTCATCGGCCGACTTGGCATTGAACCGGGCTCCGCTTCTGGACCGCAAGCTTGTTGATTTCGTACTCAGCAGATAATTGCGAGCACATCTGTCTCACGTCTTTTCATGGCGAAGAGATGATCGTTTTGCTGCATGTTGTTTCTGAGACGGCAATTTCTCGCAATCGAGATGACGAGAACGGGCCACGGCATTGTCGGACAACGGCCGCGAGCATGCGTAATGCCCAGCCGATTGCGCGACCGCAGGAAGATCGGGGATCGGCGCAACGGCGCCCGCGCTCGCGGTGCTCCGGCCCGATCGCCTCCGGTCGCGATGTTCAATGATGCGCTCGGCCCGGCGCGCAACCTCCGTCTCGGGGGCTACGGTAACGACGGTACTTCCTTCCGCGTGAAGCCTTGTCCGCTATGTAGCATGTCCTCGACGGCCTTGCCATCGCGCGCGCCACGCGGCTCGCCTGCGCCACAATCCGACGGCCGAACGCAGACCGGACCGTTGGCAGGCAGATACCCCCTGCTTACATGATCGAAGGCGAGCCGCCGGCGTTCCGTCACCCCAGATCAATCCGGAACGGCAGCGCGCCGGAGAAGCACGGCGAATAGGGCGACATCGCCTTGATCGCGGCGACCATGCGCCCGTTGCGCGCGAGCACGTCGTCGGCGAGCGACACGATCCGCGCATTCGGCAGCGCCGTCGGCGAAGCCTTGCGCATCGCCAATGCGATGCTGCGCTCGTCGCGATGCGGAGCGAGCGCGCAAGCGGCAACAAAGGCGGCGGCGCTCGAGCGGCTGATGCCGGCATGGCAGTGCACGACCATCGGCTGCCCGCGATCCCACCGCCGCACGAATGCCAGCAATTCCTCGATGTGATGTTTCTCCGGCAGGATGTAGCCGTCGAGCGGCGTGCTGATATCGTGCATTTCAAGCCAGAGATGGTTGTCGGCCGGAACGTTGGGCGGGCGCTCGACCTCGATGTCGCGACTGATCACGGTCACGACGTGGCTCGCCCCGGTCGTTTCGACCGTTTCATGCAAGCGGGCGAGTGAGCAAACGTGAATCATGCCGGTGTCCTTCCGGTTCTTCTAGAGCGAAATTTGTTTAGATCGAATCGGACTTCGCTCTGTTTTCTCTCTGCGTGGTCGCATTTTCTGGCGGCGAACCGGCATCCGCTTCGCCGGAAAATGCTCTCATCGTTTAGAGCCCGGATATGGCGGCTTCAAGAATTTGCCAGCGTGGCGAAGCGGTCGAGAAAGCGCTGTTCGGCCTCCTCGGCCGGCCACGGCATGAGAAACGTCCGCTCGATCTTCTGCGGCAGCGTCGGCCGCTCACCGAAGAAGCGGCGCGCCTCTTCCGCCGAAAAGCCGGCGAGTCGCGTCGCTTCGAGGAAAGCGGCGCCGCGGTCGGCCGCCTTGATGATCCGCGTCACCTCGGCGGGAAGCTCGGCCGGCAACCCGAAGCGCAGGTGAATCGCGGTGAGCAGCCGCTTCTCGACCGACTTATAGGCATCCCCGATCACCGCCTTGAACGGCGAGATCATGTCGCCGATCACGTATTCGGGGGCATCATGCAGGAGAAGGCCAAGACCAAGCCGGCGATCGACCCCGCCGAGCTGCCTGCGGGCAACCTCCTCGACCAGCAAAGTGTGCTGCGCCACCGAAAAGATGTGGGCACCGATGGTCTGCCCGTTCCAGCGCGCGACCCGGGCCAGCCCGTGCGCGATGTCCTCGATCTCGACGTCGAGCGGCGACGGATCGAGCAGGTCGAGCCGCCGCCCTGACAGCATGCGCTGCCACGCCCGCGGCGCGGGCGTCTGGGCGTGCCGCGCTTTTGCGGGAGCGCTTTTCGGGCGCGGCGTCGCGCGTTTTTGCGGCACCCGGTCCGTCACGGCCGCTTCTTCGCCGTCGCCAGGGCGCAACAGGCGGCGTGGCGGTGGCAGGCGACGAGGTGGTCGTTCACCATGCCGACGGCCTGCATGAAAGCGTAAACGATGGTCGGCCCGCAGAACTTGAAGCCGCGTCCGGCCAATTCCTTTGCGATCGCGCGCGACAGCTCCGTCTCCGCCGGCACCTCGGCGGTCGAGCGGAAACGGTTGATGCGTGGCCGCCCATCGACAAAGTCCCACAGCAGCGCGGCAAGGCCCGGGCCGCGCTCCTGCAGGTCGAGCCAGGCCCGCGCCGAGGCCACCGCCCCCTCGATCTTGGCACGGTTGCGCACGATCCCCTCGTCCTGCATCAGCGCCGCGATTTTTCTGGCATTGTAGCGCGCGATCCGTTCGGGCGCGAAACCTTCAAAAGCGCGGCGGAAATTGTCGCGCTTGCGCAGGATGGTGATCCACGACAGGCCGGCCTGGAAGCCGTCGAGCACCAGCTTCTCGTACAGCGCGCAATCATCATATTCGGGCACGCCCCATTCATCATCGTGATAGGCGACATAGAGCGGGTCGAGCTTCGGCCACGGACAGCGGGCCAAGCCATCGGCGTGGCGCGTCGCGGCGGTCATGTCACGGCCTTCGCGTCGCCCGGCCAGGGGAAGGTCGCCCAGGCCGGCTTAACCGGATAGAGGCGCGCCTCGCCGGCGATGAGCGGCGTCCCGGCGGCGAGCGCATCCGCGACCCGATCAAGCCGCAGCAGCGCCAGCCCGCGCCCATCCGCCGCCGAGCCCATCGCACCGACAGTTTTTTCACCGGCATCGACCGGCGCACCCGGCTGCGGCGCGGCACCGTCCAGACTCACCGGCACGACACGGCTGCGGGCCGTGCCGCGATGCTGCATGCGCGACACCACCTCCTGTCCGACATAGCAGCCCTTGGCGAAATCGATGCCGTTGAGCTGGTCCATGTCGGCCTCGTGCGGAAAGGCATCGCCATAGCTGAAATCGCGCCCGCCATCAGGAATACCGAGCGCGATCCGATGCACGTCATAGGCGCTCGCCTCGACCCGATCGGCACCCTGCGCGTGGACGAAATCCTCGATCAAGACCACCGGCACCAGAGCCCGCCAGCCGAGCGCCGCAAGCCGCGGATCGGCGTAACAAGCAAGCGCGCGGTCGCGTGCCGGAGTCGGGTCACCATCCCACAGCGCGATCACGCCCAGCGTGGCCGACAGATCCGTCACCGTTACTTTGGCCCGCAGCTTGTAGAAATTGAGTTTCGCGGCAAGTGTTTTCGCCAAGGCCCGCGGGCAGTCGAGGAGATAGCGCTCTTCGTCGGCGACGCCAGGAACGCGAACAACCAGCATGTCGACGATGATCTTGCCCTGCGGCGTCAGCAGTGCGGCAAAGCGCGGCGTCGCCTCGGTCATCGTCTCGATGTCGGTGGTGAGCAGGCCGTGGAGAAAGCGGCGCGCATCGCCGCCGACTTCCACTACCCCGCGATCGGAAAGTAATGCAGCCTTCATCCCGTCGACATTTCGCCCGAAGCCAGCGCCCAGGTCCACAGGCAACACGCAGCCTCGTTGCGCCGTTTGCCTTAAGCCGCTCCCAAGGTAAGCATTCCGTGGCGATGTGAATACTGTCGGGACCGAAAAGTGCAACGCTGAAATACGGCCCGTGGCACCGGGCCGCGCGCGTGCGGCGAAAACCATTCAACGATACGCGCACGAAAAAAGCGCACGGCGCGGGGCCGTGCGCTTCCTGGAGATATATTGGCCGACGCTTCATGTCTTGGTCGGTCTTGAGCGCCCCTTCTAACTCCAGGAAGCCACGCCTCCGCCATCCAAAGCGAGTCTCATTGACGACCTCTGAGAAACCCGCCCCCCGTCACTC
>CAZTTL010000247.1:0-5203 GCA_964616635.1 uncultured Rhodoplanes sp.
CCCCCTCACCCGGTTCCTCACTGCGTTCGGAACCACCCTCTCCCACCAGGGGAGAAGGTGTTGCGGCGTCCGTCCCGTTCTCGGTTTCCGGCTTGCCCGTGCGCTCGTCCATGGGCGCAGCGTCGCTGCAACCGGCGCGGGCGTCAAGCGGATTGCACGTCCCCGTTGCCCCGCGGGCGTACCATGGCCGGCAATCAAAACTCCGCCACGACGCGCAGCATGCGCTCGATGTCCTCCGGGCGGGACAGGCGGTGGTCGCCGTCCTTCACCAGCGTCAGCACCACATCGTCCTGGGCGAGGCGGGCGACGAGATCGAAGGCATGCTGCCACGGCACGTCCGGGTCCTTCACGCCCTGCAGAATGCGCACCGGACAGCCGGCCTCGATCAGTCCGCCGAACAGCAGGTGGTTGCGGCCCTCGTCGATCAGCTTGCGGGTGACCAGCAGCGGCTGCTCGCCATATTGCGACGGCTTGTACCAGCGGCCCTTGGTGTCGAGGTCGTGCCGCACCTCGGGCGGGCAGCGCTTCCAGATCAGCTCTTCGGTAAAGTCGACCGCGGGCGCGATCAGCAACACGCCGACGACCGGGGCCGCGCGATGGGTGGCATGCATGCGCACCAGTTCGCGGATCAGTAGCAGAGCGAGCCAGCCGCCCATCGAGGAGCCGACGAGAATCTGCGGGCCGTGGCACTGCGTCGTGTAAATGGCGACCGTTTCTTCCAGCCATTCACCGATGGTGCATTCGGCAAAATGGCCGCTCGACTCGCCGTGGCCGGAATAATCGAAACGCAGCATGGCACGGCCCTGCGCGGCCGCCCATTCATCGAGCGCCAGCGCTTTGGTCCCCTTCATGTCGGAGGAGAAGCCGCCGAGCCAGACCAGGCCGGGTTCGGCGCCTGCACGCTGCCGAAACGCGATGCGGCGTCGATTCGTGCCTTCGCCGACATCCAAAAACGCCACGCCGTTGTCCATACGGGCAATGTCCTTCAGGTGACCGCAAGGCAGGAGCGGTGAACGATGGAACGGGACACCGCGGTCCGGCGGCGCCGGCGCGCAACAGAAAGCAGCGAGGCTTCGCCTTGTCCTTCTATGCCAGTCGCGGCTGGTTGCGATACGCGAATCGAGATCACACCAGTCGTAATATTGCCGGCCCGGCGGTTGGGGTCTATACCTGTTGATCTGCCATGGTCCGATCGGCCGCGTTGAACAGGACTTGCGCGACAAAGGAGTGGGCGGTGCCTCCGATGCCGAGCGCGCTGGCAACTGCAACCGACGATGATCAAGCCGTGGATCCGTCAGCCACGGCGACGAAAGACCGGCCGCTGAATTCCAATCCACTCACTGTGCTGATCACCGTGCCGACGCTGGAGATCGGCGCCGCTGATGAGGGTGTCATCGGCCTTGCGCGCATTCTCGGTAGCGCCGGCCATCATCCTGTCATCGTCTCACGGGGCGGGCGGTTGGAAGGGGAACTCGCAAAAACCGGCGCGGCCTTTGTCCGCCTCGACACCACGAGCCGCAATCCGCTGGTCATCGCTCGCAATGCCTTGGCCTTGCGCCGGCTGGTGCGCGAGCGCGGCTGCGGCGTCGTTCACGCCCACGGCCGCGCCTCGGCGTGGAGCGCATGGCTTGCGGCGCGCTCCTGTGGCGTGCCGTTTCTCACCACCTGGTATAGCGGCTTTCGCGATCAGAACCTGCTCAAGCACTGGTACAACGGCGTCATGGCGCGCGGTGACTTCATCATCACCGCCAGCGACCAGATCGCCGAGCGTTTGGTCGAGCGCTATCGCGTCCCCTGGCGACGGATATCCGTCATCAGCCCGGCGATCGATCTTTCGCCCTTCGACCCTGCGGGCATGACGAGCGAGCGTATCGCCGCCATCCGCAATGGCTGGGGGGGTACTGCTGCCACAAGAGTTATTCTCATTCCCGGACGGATCATCCGGCGGGAAGGCCTTCATGTTGTGGTGCAGGCCGCGGCACTGCTCAAAGCCAGGGGGCTGCGAGATTTTCTCTTCGTCTTCGTCGGCGAGGATCAAGGCCGCTCGCGCTACAGCGGTGAACTGTGGGATTTGGTGCTGGCGACGGACACTGCCGACGTGATCCGCATTGCGGGACCGAGTGCCGACCGCCCGGCGAGCTATGCCGCGGCGAAGATGGTGGTGGGCGCCGCGATCCAGCTCGATGGGTTGCCGCGCGGATTGATCGAGGCCATGGCGATGGCGCGACCGGTGCTGGCGTCCGACCTTGCCGCCGGCCCGGAGGTGTTGCCGGCGCCGCCAGTCGTGGCGGAGGCGCGCATGACCGGGCTTCGCTATCGCAGCGGCGACGCTGCAGCGCTCGCCGCCGCGATCGTCCGCATGCTGTCGTTTCCCGCCAGTCAACGCCAGGCGATGGGCCGCCAGGCCCGCAGCTATGTGCTGACCGAGTTCGATCGCGCGGTCGTCGCGAATCAAGTTCTGGCGGTCTATGCGCGGGCGGCGGCACTGCGGTCGGCCGGGCCTGAGTCCCCCCGCCCCCATCATCCCCGGCCCGCTGATCCCGGTGCAGAACTGTCGGGTGGAACGGACCACCGTTGACTTGCCGCGCATTTATCCCAATTCTACCTGTCGTCGGCGCGCGGTCGGTCCGTCTGGTCAGCCGCCGATGAGGCCACAGTTGCAACGACAGAGGAGAGACCAGCCATTCGTCGCCCGATGAGAGCCCCGCCCCCCGTCCAGAAAGACGGGCCGCGCGTGAACGAGGAGATCCGTGTCCGCGAAATTCATCTGATCGATAAAGACGGTGCCAACCGCGGCACCGTAGCGACGCCGGATGCGTTGCGTCTTGCCCAGGAAGCCGGACTCGACCTGGTCGAGATCGCGCCCAACGCGACGCCGCCGGTCTGCAAGCTGATGGACTACGGCAAGTTCAAGTATCAGGAGCAGAAAAAAGCGGCCGAGGCGCGCAAGAAGCAGAAAGTGGTCGAGGTCAAGGAAATCAAGTTCCGGCCGATGATCGATGACCACGACTATGACGTGAAGATGCGGTCGATGCTGCGCTTCTTCGAGGATGGCGACAAGGTAAAGGTCACGCTGCGGTTCCGCGGGCGCGAAATGGCGCACCAAAACATCGGCATGCAGCTCCTCAACCGGGTCAAGGAAGATACCGGCAAGCTCGCCAAAGTGGAGCAGGAACCGCGCATGGAAGGCCGGCAGATGGTGATGGTGCTGGCGCCGCGGTGAGGGCTGCCGCAGAAAATGCAGCCACCAGGAACGCCGAGCGAATTCCGGTTGCCCCGGCACTGAATTCGCTCACCTCTGCGCCCCGCGAGCCAGGTTGCCAAGTCATTCCAACTCTGCGATAAACCCGGCCTCCCGTCGCCCGGCTGAACAAGGGCTGCCGTGGCGGCGGTGCTGCTCGCCAGCATGTCGCTCAATCATGAGCATTTTTCGGGACGCGGCCTGGACCACGCGGACTCAGGCGCCGGCGGCCGATTTTGGAGAAGAGCAAAATGCCCAAGTTGAAGAACAAGTCAGGCGCCAAGAAGCGCTTCAAGGTCACCGGCACTGGAAAAGTGCTGTACGCCCAGTCGGGCAAGCGCCATGGCATGATCAAGCGCTCGACCAAGCAGATCAGAGAGCATCGCGGCACCAAGGTGATGTTCAAGACCGACGGCGACCGGATCATCAAATACTGGCTGCCCAACATCTGATCGCCTGTCCGGCCGCGCTTGCGCGGCTGTTCATTCAACCTTTGCCATTTGATTTGCCAGGAGATCGGCCATGGCCCGCGTCAAACGGGGCGTCACCGCGCACGCCAAGCACAAGAAGGTCTTCAAAGCCGCCAAGGGCTATTACGGCCGGCGCAAGAACACCATCCGCGTCGCCAAGCAGGCGGTGGAGAAGGCGAACCAGTATGCCTTCCGCGACCGCAAGAACAAGAAGCGCACCATTCGCGCTTTGTGGATCCAGCGCCTCAACGCCGCCGTCCGGCCATTTGGCTTGCCCTATAGCCGCTTCATTGACGGGCTCGCCAAGGCCGGCATCACCATCGATCGCAAGGTGCTTTCGGACCTCGCGATCCGCGAGCCGGCGGCGTTTCAGGCGATCGTCGAAAAGGCCAAGGCGGCGCTGCCGGCTTAGTGCCGTGCTGAAGGTGCTGCCGCCTGCCGCGCCTTCCCTGTTGCGGAGCGTCCGATGATCGATGGCGCCCATGTCCGGCTGATGGCCCGCTATAATCGCTGGCAGAACGAAAACCTGTACGGCGTCGCCGACGACCTTCCTGACGCCGAGCGGCGGCGCGACCGCGGCGCTTTCTTCCGTTCCATCCACGAGACCTTCAGCCATCTCCTGTGGGCGGACCGCATGTGGATGAGCCGGTTTACCGATGGCCCGCGGCCGCCCGGCGGCATCAAGGAATCGGTTTCGTTCTGTCCTGACTGGGAGGCGCTGAAGGAAGAGCGCCGGCGTACCGACGAGGACATCATCGCGTGGGCAAACGGCGTCGCTGACGCTGCGCTCGCCGGTGATCTCACTTGGTATTCCGGCGCCGCGCAGCGCGACATCACCAGGACGCGGTGGAAACTGATCGTGCACTTCTTCAATCATCAGACCCATCATCGCGGGCAGATCCACGCGATGCTGACGCAGGCCGGCGGCAGGCCCGGCGACACCGATCTGCCTCTCATGCCGGAGTGATGCCGTGTCCGACCTCACGCATCTCGAACAGGACCTCCTCGCTGCAATTACGGCGGCGCCAGACGAGGCGACGCTGGAGCAGGTGCGCGTTTCCGCGCTTGGTAAGAAAGGGGCGGTCTCGGCGCTCTTGGCGACGCTCGGAAAAATGTCGCCGGAGGAGCGCAAGCAGCAGGGGCCGC
This sequence comes from uncultured Rhodoplanes sp., assembly GCA_964616635.1. Lineage (GTDB taxonomy): Bacteria > Pseudomonadota > Alphaproteobacteria > Rhizobiales > Xanthobacteraceae > Rhodoplanes. The sequence continues at coordinate 4,858 of CAZTTL010000247.1, forward strand.
TGATCAACGGGCTGAAGGAGCGCGTGACGCAGGCCGTGGCCGCGCGTCGCGTCGCGCTGAAAGATGCCGCGCTCGATGCGCGCCTCAACACCGAGACCATCGACGTGACCCTGCCGCTGCCGGAGACGCCGGCGGAGCAGGGGCGCATCCATCCGCTCAGCCAGGTGATCGACGAGCTGACGGCGATCTTCGCCGATATGGGTTTTACGATCGCCGAGGGGCCGGACATCGAGACCGACGACTACAATTTCACGAAGCTCAATTTCCCGGAAGGGCATCCCGCCCGCGACATGCACGACACCTTCTTCTTTCCGGAGAAGGCCGACGGCTCGCGCATGCTGCTGCG
>CAZTTL010000247.1:5213-5544 GCA_964616635.1 uncultured Rhodoplanes sp.
ACACCTCGCCGGTGCAGGTGCGCACCATGCTCAGCCAGAAGCCGCCGATCCGCGTGATCTGCCCGGGCCGCACCTATCGCTGCGATTCCGACCAGACCCACACGCCGATGTTCCATCAGGTCGAGGGCCTCGTCATCGACAAGGAGTCGCATCTCGGCCACCTGAAATGGATTCTCGCCGAGTTCTGCAAGGCCTTCTTCGAAGTCGACGAGGTGAAGATGCGGTTCCGGCCGTCGTTCTTCCCGTTCACCGAGCCGTCGCTTGAAGTCGACATCCAGTGCCGGCGCGACAAGGGCGAGATCAGGTTCGGCGAGGGCGAGGACTGGCTGGA
>CAZTTL010000248.1:0-5521 GCA_964616635.1 uncultured Rhodoplanes sp.
AATTTCGCCCGATCTTTTCGCCGGGTGGCACACGCGGAATGATGGTTCGGATTCTTCCGCCGCCGTCCGCCGATCCATAGCATCGCGGAGCTCGCTGACTTCATCGATGCGCAGGCGGCCACTCAATGCACATGCACCGCCCCGCTCCCGATTGTCGCAGCCCCGCCGCTGCGCGCCTGCGCCTGAAACAAACCTCAGTTTCGCAGCGTAGTCGTCCCAGGAGCCCTTATCCGCCCACTTCATGGGAGCGCAGCATGCACGTGATCCATCGCCACGGCTGGGACATTCCGGAATCCCAGGCAACGCCCGAGCATTTATTCTTCAACCGGCGCAGCGTGGTGACAGGGATGGGCGCGCTCGCCGCGGCCGCATTGTCGCCGGGGCTCGCCGCCGCCCAGCGCGTCGCCGACCTGCCTGACCCCAGCGCCTCGCTCTACCCCGCAAAGCGCAATACGAGCTTCACGCTCGACCGTCCGGTCACCGACGAGGCGCTCAACACCACCTACAACAATTTTTACGAGTTCGGCTCGTCCAAGACGATCGCGCGGGCGGCGCGGGCGCTGAAGATCAGACCGTGGACGATCAAGATCGACGGTTTGGTGGAGAAGCCGATGGAGGTCGGGATCGATGACCTCCTCAAGCAGATCCCGCTGGAAGAACGCCTTTACCGCCACCGCTGCGTCGAAGCCTGGGCGATGGCCGTGCCGTGGACCGGTTTCCCGTTCGCGAAGCTGGTCGCGATGGCGAAGCCACTGTCGTCTGCAACCTATGTGCGCATGCAGACCTTCCTCGATCCGTCGGTTGCCTCTGGACAGCGCCAGACCTGGTATCCGTGGCCTTACACCGAGGGGCTGACGGTCGCCGAGGCGAACAACGACCTCGCTTTCCTGGTCACCGGCGCCTATGGCAAGCCGCTGCCGAAATCGATGGGGGCGCCGCTGCGGCTCGCGGTGCCGTGGAAATACGGGTTCAAGTCAATCAAATCGATCACGCACTTCACCTTCACGACCGAACGGCCCAAAACCTTCTGGGAGGCGCTCCAGGCGAGCGAGTACGGGTTCTGGGCCAATGTCAATCCGGCGGTGCCGCACCCGCGTTGGAGCCAGGCCAGCGAGAAGCTGATCGGGACCAACGAGCGCCGCCCGACCCAAATCTTCAATGGATACGGGGACTACGTCGCCGACCTTTATAAGGGACTAAAGGGCGAGCGCTTGTGGGCCTGAATGCCCCCGCCCGATTGCGATCGTTTTGTCCAGGGAGTTGACGCGAAGGCCGATCCAAAAAACGCCGGACCGACCTTGCGGCCCGGCGCAGTTATGCCGGACTTACGCAGACCGACACCACCTTCCAGAGGGGCAGTTGGCTACGCGTATACTACTTCCGGGAGACGAAGATTTGCCAACTGCCTTAAAAAGAATGACTAAAGACTAGACACGGGACAATAGCGAATTCGTCATGCCAACCATGTTGAATTGTCGGAGCTGCGACATTCGCGTGGCATGATCCATCTAAAATTTCCAGCGCTGCGCATTGGACACAAGAAAATCACGGAATACTTGTACGCGGACGACCGCCTTCAGTTCCTCGGGGTAAACGAAATAGGCATCGAGCGCGATCGGCGCACCCGAACTGAACAGCCGCACGAGACCGCCATCCTCCTCGACGATGTAATCAGGCAGCAACGCGATCCCGATTCCGCGCTGGCAGGCACGCAAAACCCCAAGAATATTGGTGATGACGAGATGCGGAACGCGCGGTTCCTTGCCGCTGCGGCCAGCGCCGACCAGCAGCCAGCGCTCATCCGCCAAATGCGCAGGCACGTCGGTTCCGCCGAGGACCAGCAGGCGGTGCGAATCGAGGTCCTCGAACGAATGCGGGGTGCCGAAGCGCTGGAGGTATTCCGGAGCGGCATAAGCGTGAAAGTGGACCGAAAACAGCTTGCGCTGGATCAGGTCGGGCTGCGTTGGGATGCGCAACCGGATGGCAACGTCAGCCTCCCGCATCGCGAGGTCGAGCTCTTCATCGGTGGTGATGAGCGTAAGTCGAATATCAGGATAGAGATCGGCGAATTCGCCGAGGCGGGGTGTCAGCCAATGCACGCCGATGCCCGTCGTCGTTGTCACCCGCAGCTCACCATGGGGCCGCTCGCGACTGTCGGTCAGCTTGAGCCTGACCTTCTCGAGCTGCATGAACACGTCGTGCGTGGTGCGGAACAAGAGCTCGCCCTGCTCGGTCAGGATCAGCCCGCGGGCATGCCGGTGAAATAGCATGACGGACAACTCCTGCTCGAGCGCGCTGACCTGGCGTGACACCGCCGATTGCGACAGGCCGAGCTGCTCCCCGGCGTGGGTGAAGCTGCCGGCTTCCGCTGCGGCGTGGAAGATCTTGAGCTTGTCCCAATCCATGATCGTCCGCCCGCAATCGCCCTCCCGCACAGCGCATGCCAACAGGCTCCCCCTCCGCACGAAATGGAGGGATACATACAACCCATTCGCCTCGGCTGCCGGCTCAAGGCCGGAAACCGGCCGTCCCTGTCCTTGAAGGCGAGCTGGTGATCCTTCGCTCGTCCATGCCCGATCTATTCCGCCGCCGCGGCGCCGACCTCCGTCTGCAACGCCAAGAAACGCTCCGCCTCGAGGGCGGCCATGCAGCCCATGCCGGCCGCGGTCACCGCCTGCCGGTAGATCTCGTCGGCGACGTCGCCTGCCGCAAAAACACCCGGAACCGAAGTGGCGGTGGAAAAAGGCGCGACTTTGACATAGCCGGACGGTTTCATCTCGAGCTGGCCGACCACCAGCTCGGTCGCGGGACTATGGCCGATGGCGATGAACACCCCGTCGACCGCGCGTGTGGACACGGCACGGGTCTTGACATTGCGCAAGCGGATGCCAGTCACTTTCTGTGGATTCTCGGTGCCGGTGATCTCTTCGAGCGTGCTGTCCCAGACCACCGAAATCTTCGGATTCTTGAACAGGCGGTCCTGCAGAATGCGTTCGGCGCGGAAGGCGTCGCGGCGGTGCACGACCGTGACCTCAGAGGCAAAATTGGTCAGGAACAGCGCCTCTTCGATCGCGCTGTTGCCGCCGCCGATCACCACGACCTTCTTGTTCCGGTAGAAGAATCCGTCACAGGTCGCACAGGCGGATACGCCATATCCCTTGAAGGCCTCCTCGGACGGAAGCCCCAGCCAGCGCGCCTGCGCTCCCGTCGCCAGGATCAGCGTGTCGGCGCGGTAGCTCGCGCCCGAATCGCAAATCACATGGAAAGGCCGCTGGCCGAGTTCCACCCTGGTGACGTGATCGGTGACCAGGCGCACGCCGACATGGGCCGCTTGTTCCTGCATCTGCTCCATCAGCCAGGGCCCCTGGATCGCCTCGGCGAATCCCGGATAATTCTCCACGTCGGTGGTAATGGTCAGCTGGCCGCCGGGCTGAACCCCCTGGATCAAGACCGGATCGAGCATTGCGCGAGCGGTATAGATGCCCGCGGTATAACCGGCCGGTCCTGATCCGATGATCACCACCCTCGCATGGATCGGTTTTGCCATCGTCACTCCGTTCCAAGTCGGCTCGCCACCGCCGTTGTGTCGGCAATCCATGGTCAGACCGCCCGCCGGGCCCCGGCTTGTTTAGCGAATGCCGGAAGCGATGCAAAGCGAGCACAGGTTAGCCCGATTTCTCGCGGCGGGGCGAGCGGGCCATGTCACACGCAACAACATTTCCCGCATCGCCGTTCTCGTGTAAACTTCGTCCAAGCGTTTTGCGGCGCCGCGTGAGGCGGTTCGCCGTCGACACCACGATCAGGCAAGAAAAAATCGGCCGGATTCTGTCTTCATCGAACTGAGATCATTGGCCCGTCCGCCGCGGAGCTGCTCGTGTCCGACCGTCCCGATGCCATCGACCGTCAAATCCTGAAAGAGCTCCAGGACAATGGCCGCATGTCGAATGTCGAACTTGCCCGGCGCGTCGGCATTTCGCCGCCGCCCTGCCTGCGCCGGGTGCGGGCGCTGGAAAAGGCCGGCCTGATTTCCGGCTACCGGGCGTTGCTCAACGCCAAATCGTTGGGCTACGAGGTCACCGCCTTCGCCATGGTCCATCTCGCGAGCCAGGCCGAGGGCGATCTTGCCGCGTTCGAAGCCTTTGTGCGCGGGCAGCCGCTGGTGCGCGAATGCTGGATGCTATCGGGCGAGATCGATTTTCTACTGAAATGCGTAGCGCCAAGCCTCCCCGCCTTCCAGGCGCTGGTCGCCGAGCTGACCGCCGCACCCAATGTGCGCAACGTCAAGACCTCACTGACGCTGCGCAATTCCAAGGATGCGCCGATCGTGCCGCTCGACGGCGCCACCGGCTGAGGCTCGCAAAACCCCGACCCGCTTCGATGCGCTGCCTGCTGGATCGTGGTCAGCGCCACTCGACCTTGAGCACTTCATAGGCCTTGGCGCCACCGGGGGTGACGACCTCGACCTGCGCGCCCGTCTTTTTGCCGACCAGTGCCCGCGCCAGCGGCGAGGTGATGGAAATCCGCCCATTCTTGGCGTCGGCCTCCGGTTCGCCGACGAGCTGGTAGACGGTCTTCTTCTCGGTGTCCTCGTCGATCAGGGTAACGGTCGCGCCGAACTTGATGGTCTCGCCCGAGAGCTTGGAGACGTCGATGATCTCCGCGCGCGCGAGCTTGTCCTCAAGCTCGGCGATGCGTCCTTCATTGAGCGATTGCGCCTCTTTGGCGGCGTGATACTCCGCATTCTCCGAAAGGTCGCCGTGCGAGCGTGCCTCAGTGATCTGCTGGATGATGCGCGGCCGTTCGACCTGCTGGCAGTGCTTCAGCTCCTGCTCCAGCGAGGCGTAGCCGGCGGCCGTCATCGGTATTTTTTCCATCGGTTCCTCCGGCGGCAAAAAGCTCGATCGCGAGCCGAGGGCAAAACCCGGCGCGCAACCGTCATTGTTGATGTCGTTCACACTCTCCTCGGCACGCCTCGCGATCAGGCGCGGCTGGAGAAATAGCTTTGCAGCGCACGCACCTCGAGGTCGCCCCCGAGATAGGCCTTGATGCCCCGGGCCGCCGCCAGGGCTCCGGAAAGAGTGGTGTAGTACGGAACTTTATGCAAGAGGGCGGCGCGGCGCAATGACCCGGAATCGGCAAGGGCCTGAACCCCTTCGGTCGTGTTGAAGACGAGTTGCACGCCGCCATTCTTGATCGCGTCGACGATATGGGGCCGTCCTTCCAGCACCTTATTGACCTTCTGCGTCGGCACGCCGTTCTCCTGGAGAAAGCGCTGGGTGCCGGAGGTGGCGATCACCTTGAAGCCGAGCTCGGCCAGCAGTTTCACCGCTTCGAGAATGCGCGACTTGTCGACATCACGCACCGACACGAACACCGTGCCACCGCGCGGCAGGCGTGATCCGCCGCCGATCTGGCTTTTGGCGAAGGCGATCTCGAAGCTGTGGTCGATCCCCATCACCTCGCCGGTCGAGCGCATCTCCGGGCCGAGCACGGTATCGACGCCGGGGAAGCGGGCGAAGGG
>CAZTTL010000249.1:0-5504 GCA_964616635.1 uncultured Rhodoplanes sp.
TCCGTCCGATCCGCACCATGATGAACCACTCCACCACCGAGGTGTTCTTCGACAATGTGCGCGTGCCCGCGGAGAACCGCATCGGTGAGGAGGGCAGGGGCTTTCGCTACATCCTGTCCGGCATGAATGCGGAGCGCATCCTGATCGCCGCCGAGTGCGTTGGCGATGCCAAATGGTTCATCGCCAAGGCGACACACTATGCCTGCGAGCGGGTGGTGTTCGGCCGCCCGATCGGGCAGAACCAGGGCATCCAGTTTCCGATCGCGTCCGCCTATGCCGCGATGCGCGCCGCCGAGCTGATGGTGCAGGAGGCGACGCGGCGTTACGAAGCGGGCATCGACTGCGGCGCCGAAGCCAATATGGCGAAGATGCTCGCGGCCGACGCCTCATGGGCGGCCGGCAATGCCTGCGTGCAGACCCATGGCGGCTTCGGCTTTGCCGAGGAATATGACGTGGAGCGCAAGTTTCGCGAGACCCGCCTGTATCAAGTCGCGCCGATCTCCACCAATCTCATTCTCTCCTACCTCGCCGAGCACGCGCTCGGCATGCCGCGGTCGTATTGAGGACGGCGACCGTCGGCCTCCGGCGCGGGCGGCGCCCGTCTGACTGGCGGCGTGTGCTACTGCGCCACCAGCTCGACGCGGCGATTTTTCGCGCGCCCGGCTTCGCTGTCGTTCGGCGCGATGGGCTGGGTCATCCCGGCGCCCTCGGAGCTGAGGCGATCGGCGGCAATGCCGTAGGTGCCGGTGAGCGCCGCGACGACATTCGCCGCCCGGCGGCGCGACAGGTCAAGATTGTAGTCGGCGGAGCCCTGATTATCGGTATGGCCCACCACCTTCAGCTTCAGGTCCGGCTTCCCCTGCATCAGCTTGGCGATCTCGTCGAGCGTCGGCTTGGAATCCGAACGCACGATGTCCTTGTCGAAATCGAACAGGATGCCGTAGAGGCTCACGCTGCCCTTGTCGGCGATCGCCTTTTCCATCTGCGACGCGTTGAGGAAGACGATCTTTCCAGTATCCATTTCTTTCGTCTCGACCACGCGGACGACGGCGACATTCCCGTCATTGCTCTCGCCGAGATAGAGGCCCGCGTAAACTGCGCCTTCCGGCCGGTCGAGACGCGCCAGCAGATAGCGCCCGCCCTGCTGGAACCAGTTATGGACATAGTCGTCCATCAGCTTGGGAAGCTTCAGCGGATCGCCGACCGCCTGGCCAAGAAAGTACCCGGCATCTGGCTGCTTGTTGTCAAAGCAGGTCCCGTCAGAGGTGGAGCAGGTGAACAGGATGGCGAAATTCTTCGCCTTCAGGCTCTGCTCGAAATTGCGCAGCACTTCGAGCGTCGAGCGCTCCTCCGGCAGCTTGTAATAGATCAGCACGATCCGGCCTTCGACCGTCTTGAAGCCAGGGCCGGTTCCGGCCGCTGTGCCATCCTGGGTGAACGGCCCGTCGACGAGCTTGGTCTCGTCGAACTGGGTGACGCGGTAGCCGACAATCTCCGAGCCCTCATAGCGCCCGACCAGCGGATGGTCGCTGCTGCCGGCAATATCGGACGCCAGCGCCGCCAGCCCAAATGCTGAGCAGCCGAAGGCAAACGCCGCCGCGGCCACGTATCGCCGGATTCGGTGGACGAGAGATGTCATGGTCGTGGTCCTTGCTGAAAGGGCAACCGCGGCTTCAGATCGCGCCGTTCATAACGTCTGCGCAAACGGCATGTTCCACGCGACTGCCGCAAGACATTCGGATCACGCCTTTATGCCAGGATTCGCGGACGCAGGCTCAATCCACTCCCGACAACGGCATCGGCTCGCCGCGAAGCGGCCGTTCCTCCATGAGCAGAAGGCAGATCAGTCCAACCGCAATGCATCCGGCGGCCGCCGCAAACAGCAGGCCGAACGCGTGACTCAGATCCGTGCCGCTTTGAGTGGCCTGCGCTGTCAGCGCGGTCAGGGTCAGGCCCGCGTGACCCCCGGCGCCGCCGAGAATAATGGCGCTGAAGCCGGCTACCGCCAATGCTCCGCCGAGCGAGCGGAAAAAGTTCATGGCGCCGGTCGCGGTCCCGAGTTGATCGGGAGGAACAGCGTTCTGGATCGACACCGTGGTGACCGGAAACAGTGCGCCGATGCCCAGCCCGACGCATCCGATGACGGCACAGACAACGACGACCGGCAACGTGGGCTCGACTGCCAGGAGAGCAAGACCAGCGATGGAGACCGCAAGCCCGAGGACCGGCATGATCTTATAGTGCTCGCGATACCGCATCGCACGCCCGACCAGGGTCGCTCCGGTCACGGTTCCGCCAAGCTGTGGGATCAGCGCCAAACCCGACTGGCTCGCGGACAGGTGTTGCACGACCTCAAAATAGATCGGCACGAAGATGATCAGGCCGACCATCACGCCGAAGACGAGGGCAACCGAAGCGGTGCCGGCGCCCACGACCGGATTATTGAAAATCGAGAGCGGCAGGAAAGGCTCGCGTGCGACCAGTTGACGAAAGACAAACAGCGCCGAGAGCGCCAAGGACAGTGCCAGCAGGCCAAGGACTTGCGCTGATCCCCAAGGGTAGCGCGTGCCGCCCCAGGTCAGGACCAGCAGCAACGCGATCGTCGCCGCCATCATCAGCACGGCGCCGGCATAGTCGAGGCTGTGCCGCTGGTCGTGGCGTGGCAGCCGCTTCAGCGCGCTGTAGGTCATGACCAGCGCGAGAAGCCCGAGCGGCAGGTTGATCCAGAAGATCAGCGACCAGTGCAAATGCTCGGCGAAAAATCCGCCGAGGACCGGGCCGCTGATGCTGGAAGACGCGAACACCATCCCGATATAACCCTGGTACTGGCCGCGTTCGCGCGGCGGAATGATGTCGGCAATGATGGTCTGGGCGAGTGACATCAGGCCGCCGCCACCAAGCCCCTGGAAGCCGCGGGCGATGATCAGCGCCGTCATCGTCGGGGCAAGGGCGCTGGCAATCGAGCCTGAGGCGAATACGCCGATCGCGAGCAGCAGCATCGCGCGGCGGCCATGGATATCGCTGAGCTTGCCATAGAGCGGGGTCACCGCCGTCGCCGTCACCAGATAGGCGGTCACTACCCAGGACAGGTTATCGACGTCGGCAAGCTCGCGTCCGATGGTTGCCAGCGCCGTCGCCACGATGGTCTGGTCGAGCGCGCCAAGAAACATGGCGAGCAGGATGCCGAGAACGATCTGGCGGATGGCGGCGTGGTCGAGCGGCGCGTCACTGCCGCGCGCACTGGCTGGCTCTCTCATGGGTGCGTCGTGGCTTCAAAGCAGACCCGAGGTGCGTCCGGTCCAGCGATTGAAGCGACGGACGCGTGACGCCCAGACATTGGTCCTGCGGCAGCGAATTACAACGGTCCGCAGGCCCGGGAACGCGGCGACCCCGATCAATACCTGCGTGATCAACGCCGGCGATTGCTCTCTGGTTTGGTCGAAACGCACACGGCGGTACCTTCACCCCGCGCAGGTGGTGTGCGCGGGTCCCATCCGGTGCTGGTCATGTGACCGTGCAGGCGTCGGTACTCACCGGCGACTACGGACGGCGTCACTGTCTTAAGCGGTCAAGCCTTCAACCAGGAACCGATTTCGTCTTCGCGCGGCAAGCCGCCGGCGTGCACGAGCTTGCCGTCGACAACGACGCCCGGCGTTGCGGCAACGCCGAATGCCGCGATCGCGGCATAGTCGGTCACCTTCTCAATGGTGATCGGAATGCCGAGCTTGTCGGCTTCGGCCTGGACCATGTCGGCGGTGCGCATGCAGCGCTTGCAGCCGGGGCCGAGCACTTTCACGGTTTTCATCGGGGTCGTCTTTCCTACGTTCTTTCCTCGTTAGCGCCGCGTCAGTGTTGTCGCCCGCGGTCACGGCTCAACCGAACAATGCATTGAACAGGTAGCCGACGGCGAGAATGCCGGCTCCCACAATGGCGATGAACACGGCGAGCAGGCGGATGGTCAATACCTGCCGCAGGATGATCATTTCCGGCAGTGACAGCGCAATCACCGACATCATGAAAGCGAGCGCGGTGCCGAGCGGCGCCCCTTTGCCGATCAGCGCCTCGATCACCGGGATGATGCCCGCCGCATTGGAATACATCGGGATGCCGAGGCCGACCGAGGCCGGCACCGACCACCAAGCGTCACGCCCCATGATGGTGCCCAAAGCCTCGGCGGGGACATAGCCATGAATGGCGGCGCCTGCGGCAATGCCGGCGATGATCCACGGCCAGACCCGGCCGACAATGTCGCGCACGGCGTCGAGCCCCGCCTTGATTCGGTCGACGGCGGTGAGTTGGCGGGCCGGCAGTTCCGCCGCGCCGGCGCGGATATCACGGACCCAGTCCTGCAGCCATCCTTCGAGCCGGAGCCGGCCGATCACAAAGCCGGAGACGATGGCGAGCGCCAGTCCAAAGCCGAGATAGGCGAGGGCAACCTTCCAGCCGACGAGGCCAAACAGGAGGCCGAGCGCCACCTCGTTGACCATCGGCGCGGCGATCAGGAACGAAAAGGTGACCCCGAGCGGTACGCCGGCGCTGACAAAGCCAATGAAGAGCGGCACGGCAGAGCAGGAGCAGAACGGCGTCACCACGCCGAGCAGGGCGGCGAGTCCATTGCCGATCCCTTCGCGGCGGCCGGCGAGCAGCGCGCGGGTACGGTCGGGCGAGAAGAAGCTGCGCACGATCCCCATGGCGAACACCACCAGGGCCAGCAGCATGAGCACCTTCGGCGTGTCGTAAATGAAGAAGGCGAGGGCCTGCCCGAGATGGCTCTGCGGGTCGATCGGCAATTGATGCACCGCCCAGGTCGAGAACCGGGCAAGCTGCGTGTAGAGGGCAATCCAGGCGACGGCGGCGGCCAGCACGCCGGCGATCCAGGGTGCACTCCTGGAGACGCGCTTTTGTCCGGTTGCCGTGCCGATGCTCATGCCGCGCTCCGCTGCCGCGCTACCGGCAAGGCGAGCGCAGCGTCCACCAGCGCCGCCACGTTGCGGTCGATCGAAGCCGCACGGCGATAGCGCACCCACTGCGCGTCGCGGCGGTCGGTCACCAGCCCCGCCTGCTTGAGCACCGCCATATGCCGCGACATGCGCGACTGGCTGGCGCCGAGCTCGCGCATCAGCTCGCACACGCAGTGCTCGCGGCCGTCCCACAACAGGCGGATTGCAGCGAACCGGGTCGGCTCCGCCAGTGCGGCGAGGATATCGAGGGGATTGTTCATAATCATTAGTATGCGTCAATGCGCATATGCGGTCAAGCAACTATCGGTAATGCGAATTGCCGACGAGGGAGAAAACGAAAGGCGCGCGCAAACCGCCGGCTCCGGGGGAAGGCTCGCGCGCATCATTACTCGGTGTCTTGGTTCGGCGCATGCCTGCCGCGCATTGGCGATCCCACTTGCGGAAACCACCTGGTCTCCTGGGCCGCGTTCCTTGAGCCCGCGTTCTTTGGGCCTCGTGACGGCTTCAGGATGAACTGATCACGCGCCAGATTTCTTTGTTTGA
>CAZTTL010000250.1:0-5471 GCA_964616635.1 uncultured Rhodoplanes sp.
TGCGGGTGAAGGAGTGGCATGGCGACGTGGTATTCCTGCACGAGGTGGTGGCGGGGGCCGCCGACCGCTCCTACGGCATCCAGGTCGCAAAACTTGCCGGCCTGCCGGCTGCGGTGATCGAGCGCGCCAAGCACGTGCTCGCCGAACTCGAAGCGCAGGACCGCATGTCGCCGGCGCAGCGCCTGATCGATGATTTGCCCTTGTTTGCGGCGAGCCGCGCTGTGCCGAAGGAAACGCCCGAGCCGGCAAGCGATGCGCTGCGCACGGTGCTCGACGCGCTCAATCCCGACGAGATGTCGCCGAAACAGGCACTCGACGCGCTTTATCAGCTCAAGCAGGCAGCGGCGAAGAAGACACCGTAAGCCAGCGCAGAGCGGCCGTCGCGATCCTTCATACTTTCGTCAGCCGCCATTTCTGCCGGGCCGCGGCGATCTTATGTATGATTGTGCCGTCTGAACTATCTCCCGCCCGTAGCGTCCGCGCATGACCCCCGACCCCCGCCGCATTGCCGTCGTGACGTCCGGCTATTGCGCGTTTCTCAATCTCTATTCCCCGCAGGCGCTGCTGCCAGCGCTGGCGCATGACTTCGGCGTCGGCGCCGGCCGCATCAGCGCGGTGATGACCGCAAGCTCCATCGCCATCGCGCTGACGGCGCCATTCACCGGCGTCGTCGCCGACGTGCTCGGCCGCAAGCGGGTGATCGCCACCGCGATGATCGTCATCGCCATCCCGATGGTGATGCTGGCGACCGCGACCAGCGTGAACGGCATGGTGTTTTGGCGCTTCCTGCAGGGCTTGCTGCTGCCGCCGATCTTCGCTGTCACCGTCGCCTATATCGGCGATGAATGGCCGCCCGCGCAGGTGCCAGCCGTCGCCGGCCTCTATGTGTCCGGCGCCAGCCTCGGCGGCTTTTCCGGACGCCTGATCCCCGGCGTGCTGACCGACCTGATCGGCTGGCGAATTGCGCTTGCTTCGCTTGCCGCGCTGACGCTGATCGGCGGGATTGCCTTCATGCTGCTGTTGCCGCGCGAACGCCATTTCGTGCGCAGCGAAGGTTTTTCCGCCTCGCTGCGCCAGATGGCGCGGCATCTGCGCAATCCGCGGCTGATCGCCTTCTACGCCGTCGGCTTTGGCGTGCTGTTCAACTTCATGGCGGTGTTCACCTATGTGAACTTCCATCTCGCCGCGCCGCCTTATCTGTTCACGCCGTCGATGCTGGGGGCGATTTTCGTCACCTATCTCGCCGGCACCGCGACGGCGCCGCTGATCGGCCGTGCGGTCGACCGTTTGGGCCGGCGCAAATTCGTGCTGCTGCTGCTCGCCGCATGGGGCACCGGCGCGCTGCTGCTGCTCGCGGTGCCGGTCTATGTCATCATTGCCGGGCTCACGCTGTGCGCGATGTGCGGGATGATGTGCCAGGCGGTGTCCACCAGTGCGGTGACGGCAACGGCGCAGGAGGGCCGCTCATCGGCGGTCGGGCTCTATGTCACGTCGTTCTATGTCGGCGGCAGCGTCGGTGCGTTTCTCCCCGGCGTGTTTTGGCACACCACCGGCTGGCCCGGCGTCGTCGCCATGACGGTGACCATGCTGTCCCTGATGGCGCTCGCCGTCGCGCTGCTGTGGCGGGAGAAGGCGGAGGTGTGAGGCGTCGACGCCGAAGCATTTACGATTTATACTCCGACCATAACGGTATCTTGAGAAGCATTATGCCGCTTTATCACATCAACGCCGAATGGGACGAGGACGCCGCTGTGTGGGTGGCCTCAAGCGAGGATGTGCCTGGTCTTGCCACCGGCGCCGAGACCTTCGAGGAGCTAGTCGAAAAGTTAAAGGTGGCGATCCCTGACCTTCTTGAAGCGAATGGCCTGTTGGCACCCGGGATCGATGAAGTGCCGTTCTTTATCAAAGCCGAGCGGACGGAAAGTGCTCGGCGCGTTGCCTGATGGCAGAGAATTACACGCCGCGCGTGAAAGCGATCCTTCGGCAAAACGGCTGCAGCTTCGTTCGTCAAGGCAAGGGTGATCACGAAATCTGGTACAGTCCGATCAACAACCATCGGTTCATGGTGGACAATCACATCAAGTCCCGCCATTGGGCAAATTACACCCTCAAACAAGCTGGATTGGAAAAGGCATTCTGATCATGCCCCATTGAATGGTGTAACGACGCAGGCCTACCCCCTCAGCCGCTTCAAAAACAGCACGGAGAAATCGCCCGTGGGGGTGTAATCGGTCTTGCGCATTTCGAACTGCGTCGGGTCGATCTTCTTCACACCCTCGCCGCAGAAGCTGACGAGATTGTCCGGCTTGCCCTTGTCGACCACGAGGCGGAAATCGCCGATCGGTCCCGACCAGTTGGCGCCGGTCGACAGAATATAGTCGATCCGCTCCTCGGAGAACGGCGGGAAGTTGTTATCGGCCGCCCGCGGTTCCCGATTGATCGCGGCGAGGAACGCGGCATCCATGCAATACTTGCGCTTGTAGTCGGCGAGCCAATCCTCGGTCTCGGTAATGGACGACCCGATCGAGGTCTGCACGGTCGCGCCGACGCTCGGCCGATAGCGGTGCTCGATCACGGTCTCGGCGTGCGCCGGAAAGGTCTGCTCCCAGTAAAACGTCGTGTTCAGCGCCCAGCGCGCCGCCAGATGCTGCTCCATGCCCTTGCCGGCGTCGTATTCCTCGATCTCGGCAAGGCCCGCCTTGACCAGCGCATCCCATTGGCGGCGCGGCAGCCTGTCAAGCGCCTCATTGGTTGAAGCGAGATGCGGCGCGAGCGGTATGCCGAAATCGCGCAGCATCTGCGTGCGGTCGACGCCATGCGCGGTCACCCGCTGCTCGACCGATGTGCGTACCGGCCGGCCGTCCACCCGCGTGGTGAAGCCGAAAATGTTCACCGGGTCCTCGGTCGGCACCGAGACGTTGTCGTCCATGCTCTCGACTTTGATCTCCGGCAGCGGGAAAGCGACCTTAACCGTCACGTCACGGTCAGTCTTGTTGAAGAAGCGGTAGGTCACGCGGATTTCGGCCGTGGAAATGTACAAATCCTCGGCGCGCATCTCGATCGCATCGTTCTTCACCAAGACCAGCCCGCCGGTGGCAAGCTCGGCCGTGGAGTCATTCGCGCGGGCGCCGCAAACGGACAGCGCGGCGATAAGCGAGGCGGTGAGCAGTCGCAGCAGCATCGGATGTCCTTGCAGCATTGGCGGAGCCGGGCGAAGGAAAGCGCCGGCATTCTGTCACGCCGGCGCTGCGCTCACAATCCGCCGGCCCGCAGCAACGCGGCGATCGCCATGCCGGCGATAACCGCGAGAAAGTCGTTGCGCGTGGCCAGCATCACGACGCCCGCGGTGCCGACCGCCAGCATCGCGACGGGGCCGCCGATAGCAACAATAGGAAGCACCGTCGCGGCAATCACCGAGCCCGGCAGCGCCGCGAGCATGCGCCTGACCCGCGGCGTCAGCGGCACATGGGCCATCAGCCAAAAACCGCCGGCGCGCATCAGATAGGTCGCGGCTGCCATCGCGGCGATGGCGATCAGCGGGCCATGGTCTGCGCCGGCACTATCAATCGGTGTCATCGAGAAGAGCTCCGACGACCATGCCGGCGACTGCGCCGGCGACGACGAAATACCAGCCGCCGAAAATCTTCTGCACGGCGACGGCGACGGCTCCCGCAGCGACCCACGGAATGGCAGGGCGCGCGCCGCGCCACAACGGAACCAGCATCGTCGCGAAGAAGATCGGCATCACCAGATCGAGCCCGAAGCGGCGTGGATCACCGACCCCTGCGCCGAGCGAGAACCCCAACGTCGTGACTGCCATCCACACCGTGAGAAGAACGAGACTCGCGCCGAGAAAGACGCTCGTGACGGACGCGCCCTCACGCTGCGCCCGCATCGAGATCAGCCAGGCGGGGTCGGTGGTGATGTGCAGCAGCGGATAGACCTGCCACGGCGGCAGGTGGCGCAGGGCGGGCTGCAGCGACGCGGTGATCAGCAGAATGCGCGCGTTCACCGTCGCGACCACGAGCGCCAGCCCGGCGATCACGCCGGCCGTGAAATGCCGTGGCCAGACTTCCAGTGCGACAAGCTGGGAAGCGCCGGCAAAGACAAAAGCATTCATCAGCACGCTCTGGAGCAGCGACAAACCTTTGGCCGCCGCCGCCGCGCCGACGGCAAGCGCAAACGCGATCATGCCGGGCAGGATCGGCAGGACCATGCGCATGCCGCGCGCGATATCGCGGCGCAGCCAGCGCGGTGGCGGGTCATCGGCGCCGATGCTGCCGGACGCGGCTCCAGCATCGGGCTTCGCATCCGGCGCTGCGTCTACGGCCTTGTCGTGCGGTGGGAATTCCATGGCGGCAGCAAATCCAACAAGTCAAAAAAACGCCCGCAATCTTCTGCGGGCGTTCTTGTCGAAAGCTTGAACCAGCCGGTTTACCCTGCCGGTTGCGGCTCGATGCCCCCCGTCCCCGAGTCGGGGCGCGGGCGCGGTTTGCCCGCGGTCGGCACCGCCGAGCCGCGCGGCGTGGTCGGCTCGATCACCGATTCACGCATCGGGCGCTTGCCCTTGAGCAGATCCTTGATCTCGTCCCCGGTCAGCGTCTCGAATTCGAGCAAGCCCTTGGCCAGCATCTCGAGGTCGTCGCGGTGCTCGGTGAGGATGTGGTTTGCTTCGCCATAGCCGGCCTCGACCAGCCGCCTGATTTCCGAATCAATCTTCTGCACGGTCGACTCGGAAATGTTCTGCTGGCGGGAGACCGAGTATCCGAGGAACACCTCTTCCTGGTTTTCGCCATAGGCGACAGTGCCGAGTTCGTCCGACAGGCCCCAGCGGGTGACCATCATGCGCGCAAGCTTGGTCGCCTGCTCGATGTCGGAGGCGGCACCCGAGGTGACTTTTTCGCGGCCGAACACCAGTTCCTCGGCGACGCGCCCGCCCATCATGATGGCAAGGCGCGAGGTCATCTGCTCGCGGCTCATCGAAAGCTTGTCGCGCTCGGGAAGCTGCATCACCATGCCGAGCGCGCGCCCGCGCGGGATGATGGTCGCTTTGTGCACCGGATCAGTCGCCGACACATTGAGCGCGACGATCGCATGCCCGCCTTCGTGATAGGCGGTGAGCAGCTTCTCCTCCTCGGTCATCACGAGCGACTTGCGCTCGGCGCCCATCATCACCTTGTCCTTGGCGTCCTCGAACTCGATCTGGGTGACCATGCGCTTGTTGCGCCGGGCCGCCATCAGCGCCGCCTCGTTGACGAGGTTCATCAGGTCGGCGCCGGAGAAGCCCGGCGTGCCGCGGGCAACAATCTTGAGGTTCACATCGGGCGCGAGCGGCACCTTGCGCACGTGCACTTTCAGAATCTGCTCGCGGCCGACCACGTCCGGATTCGGCACCACAACCTGGCGGTCGAAACGGCCCGGGCGCAGCAGCGCGGGGTCGAGCACGTCCGGCCGGTTGGTCGCAGCAATGA
>CAZTTL010000251.1:0-5434 GCA_964616635.1 uncultured Rhodoplanes sp.
GCGGCAAACGCTGTCACCGGTCCTCCCAACGAGGCGGACGCTTCTCGATGAAGGCGTTCACGCCCTCTTCGGCATCGCGGGCGAGCATGTTCTCGACCATCACCTCGCCGGCATAGCGATAGGCGTCGGCAAGCCCCATCTCGATCTGCCGATAGAAGGCCTCCTTGCCGATCTTCAGCACCCGCGCGGATTTCGCCGTGAGCTTCTTCGCCAATACCAGCGCGTCTTCATACGCCTGGTTAGGCTCGACGATGCGGTTGACCAGGCCGAATCGCAGCGCCTCGTCGGCCGCGATCATGTCGCCGGTCAGCAGCATTTCCATGGCCTGCTTGCGGCTGACATTGCGCGACAGCGCCACCATCGGGGTTGAGCAGAACAGGCCGATATTGACGCCTGGCGTGCAGAACATCGCGGTGCGGGCGGCGACCGCGAGGTCGCAACTCGCGACGAGCTGGCAGCCGGCGGCGGTGGCGGTGGCGTGGACCGCGGCGATCACCGGCTGCGGCAGCCGAACGATCGCCTGCATCACGGCGCTGCAGCGGGTGAACAGATCGGTGAAATAGGCACGGCCGCGATCGCGGTCGTTACGATGCGCGGTCATCTCCTTGAGGTCGTGTCCGGCGCAGAAGGCGGGGCCATTGGCCGCGAGCACGACGGCGCGCACCGTCTTGTCACGCGCAATCACGGCCAGCGCGTCGTCTAGCGCGGCGATCATCGCGTCCGAGAGGGTGTTGCGTGCCTGCGGCCGGTTGAGGGTGAGAACCGCAATGTCGTCTGAATCTTCGCGCGACAGAACAGGTTCTGCCGGCTTGCTGACATTCGCTGCCCTTGTGCTCATTTCGATCTCTCCCGGACCTGATCGCCGACAGATATATACCGGAGCGTCCCATGGGGAAGAAGCTATATACCGGAGCGTCCCATGGGGAAGAAGCGCCTGCGGGCCCCGGCGCCGCGATCGGCGTCACGTTCGTAACTTATCCCCACACGCAGGAGGCGCGCGGCAAATGCACAAAGCGGCGATGACGGTCGCAGAACTCGATCGCTTTCTCGGCCACGAGTTTCCGCAATTCTATCATGACAAGAGCGGCATCACGATCGAGGATGCCTGGTATCACGGCTGCCGCGTGCGCCTCGCTTATCGCGCCGACTTCATTCGGCCCGGCGGCACAATCTCCGGCCCGACGATGATGGCGCTCGCCGACTTCACCCTTTACGTCGCCATCCTCGCCTCGATCGGTCCGGTGCCGCTCGCGGTGACCACCAATTTGAACATCAACTTCCTGCGTCGGCCGGCCCAACGCGACCTCATCGCCGAGGCCAAGCTGATGAAGCTCGGCAAGCGGCTTGCGGTCGGCGAGGTCGCGATTACCAGCGAGGGCGAGGAGGACCCGGTTGCCCATGTCACCTCGACCTATTCGATTCCCGACCGTCCCGGTGCGGAGGTTTTATAATACCGTCACGCCAATGCACTGATTTTCCGAGTTCTTTGCCATGATGCGGGGGTTGACGGGAACGGCTGCGGCGGCTAGAAGCGCGCCTCATGGTGGCGCCCGCCGAGGCGCCCTTTTCCCATCGCGATGGACAGGACGATGACGAGCTATTCGGCCAAGCCTGCCGAGGTCGAGAAGAAATGGGTGATGATCGATGCCAGCGGGCTTGTCGTCGGGCGTCTCGCTTCGATCGTCGCCCTGCGGTTGCGCGGCAAGCACAAACCAACCTTTACCCCGCATGTCGACTGTGGCGATAACGTCGTTATCGTCAATGCCGAGAAGGCCGTCTTCACCGGCCGCAAGCTCGACAAGAAGGTCTACTATCACCACACCGGCTTCATCGGCGGCATCAAGGCACGCAGCGCCAAGTCGATCATGGAAGGGCGCTTCCCGCAGCGGATCATCGAGAAGGCGGTCGAGCGGATGCTCCCGCGCGGCCCGCTCGGGCGGCGCCAGTTCAGCAATCTGCGCGTTTATGCCGGCCCTGAGCATCCGCATGCCGCCCAGCAGCCGGAGTCGTTGGATATCGCGGCCATGAACCGCAAGAATGTGAGGAACGGGTAACCATGGCCGAGACCGTCCAATCGCTCGATCAGCTCTCGAGCCTCAAGCCCGCCGCGCCCGAGGCGCCGAAATATGAGCAGAAGCTCGACAGCTTCAGCCGCGCTTATGCGACCGGCAAGCGCAAGGACGCGGTCGCCCGGGTTTGGATCAAGCCGGGAACCGGCAAGATCACGGTCAACAAAAAGATCGTCGAAACCTATTTTGCCCGCCCGGTGCTGCGCATGCTGATCCAGCAGCCGCTGGTCGCTGCGAACCGCAACGGCCAGTATGACGTCGAGTGCACGGTGTCCGGAGGCGGGCTCTCCGGCCAGGCGGGCGCGGTGCGTCACGGCATCTCCAAGGCGCTGACATATTACGAACCGGACCTGCGCAGCATCCTCAAGCGCGGCGGATTCCTCACTCGCGACTCGCGCGTCGTCGAGCGCAAGAAATACGGCCGGGCCAAGGCACGCCGCTCCTTCCAGTTCTCCAAGCGCTGATCCAGCTTCCGGCGCGATGCTCTCAGGCGCACCGGCTATGTTGCCGGCGCTTCTCACTATATTTGATCGTGCGAGGATAGACGGGGCCTAATGCAGGCTGCCGCCAGCGTGGTTCGCCAACGCGCGGCAACCGTCGTGCGTTCTCATGATCGCCGCAACGACTAACAAAGTCTTTCCTGATCCATGTGTGATTTTTATTATTTATGCTGTAAAACTATCGCTCCCCCTATAGCGACTTCAAACGGTGAATCGAAGCTTTGCTCGGCAAGCGGCAACAACGTGATAAAGTCGCTGTCTGAAAATTGTGCAGTTTCCCGCAAGCCGGTCCGAAAGCCAGGTCCGACCATCGCTGCCGGCTGATACTGGAGACTGCGACGGCGCAGGATGCGATAGGCTGTTCACAGGCGTGATATCGCATGTGCCGCGGAGCACCGGATGATCGCGACTTCTTCAGGGGTGATAGCGCTCGACGTTTCGACGCTCGTCGTCATCGCCATCGCCGTCACTGCGCTGCTCGGTCTGTTTCTGCTGGCCATGTGGCAGCAGGAGCGGGTCCGCGCGCTGGGCTGGTGGGGAAGCGCCTATCTTCTCGGCGGCTTTGCGATCTCCTTGTGGAGCTTTCAAGACTCCGCCGCGATCGCGTCGGGACTGGCGAATGCGCTGTTGTTCATTGCCTGCGGCATGATTTGGAATGCTGCGCGCCTGTTTCACGGTCGTGCGGTGGCGTGGATCGGCATGTCGGCCGGCGCAGGGGTTTGGCTGATCGCCTGTGCATTGCCGGCTTTTGCGATGCCCGGCACGCCACGGATCGTGCTGAGCTCGCTCATCATCTCCGCCTACACGTTTCTCGCTGCGCGCGAATTATGTCGCGAGCGGCGCAAGGCGCTGCTGCAAGGCTGGCCGGCCTTTCTCATTCCGGCGCTTCATGCCGCCGTGTTCCTGCTGCCGGCCCCACTGGCGATCCTCGTTCCGCGCGAATTCGGGCTCAGCCTGTCGACTAGCTGGTTTGCGCTGATTGTCCTTGAGGGCATCCTCTACGTCGTCGGGGCTGCTTTCATCGTCGTGGTGCTGAGCAAGGATCGCTTACTGCGGGTCGAGAAGAATGCTGCGGTTACCGATGCGTTGACCGGCCTCCCCAATCGGCGCGCATTTTTCGATGATGCGCGCAAGCTGAAGGTCATGCAGACGCGCAAGCGCCAGTCGCTCGCCGCGCTGATGTTCGACCTCGATCATTTCAAGTCGATCAACGACGAGTATGGGCATTTCGTCGGCGACGAGGTGCTGCTGACATTTGCCGTCGTGCTCAGCACGACGTTGCGCGGAACGGACCTGTATGCGCGCTTTGGCGGCGAGGAATTTGTCGCGCTGCTGCCGGCGACGGCGGAGGAAGCGGCTATCGCCGCCGAGCGGGTCCGGTGTGCTTTCGAACAAGCGGCGCGCGAGGTCGGCCCTCACCAGATCGGTGCGACAGTGAGCGTCGGAGTTGCCTCCGCCGCCGCGGCCATCGAAGTTCCGGCCCTGCTGATCGCGGCCGACACTGCGCTTTACCGGGCGAAAGCCGCCGGACGCAATCGCGTAACGCTCGCGGAGCCCGAGGACGCGCTGATCGCTGTCGAGGTGGCAAAGGCGGGCGCCAATACGAAGGCGGCGCACGAGATCGTCTTCGCGACCTGCCCGCCCAGCGTTGCCGCATAGGCCGTCCCCGGCAACCTCATAAGGGCGGACGGCCTCGCGCCTTAACGGCGGCGGCGATCAGTCACCCATCACCGTGACGATGACTTCCCGCTCGCGTGGCTGGCTGTCGAGATTGACGACCGCGATCTGCTGCCAGGTTCCGAGATCGAGCTTGCCGTCGGAGATCGGTACCGTCATGTCGGGGCCGAGCAGCGTCGCGCGCAGTTGCGAGTGGGTATTGTCGTTGCGCCAGATCCGCTGATGATTGTATTGGAGATCGCGGGGCGCGATGCGCCGCAATGTTTCCTTCAAGTCCTGCAGCAAGCCATCTTCATATTGGATCGCGATAATCGCAGCCGTCGACCCCGGCACGAAGACATGAACAAGGCCATTGCGAACTTTGCACCGCTTGACGATGCCCTGGACCTGTTCGGTCAGATCGCTGGTGTCAACCTCCTTGTCCTGCTTTGTGGACAGCTTTTCACGAAAAATGCGGGTGACTTGAAGGTCCAGCATCGGTGTCAATCCCTCTTATCCTGAGAGCTATGAATGGCGAGCAAAATTGTTTCTGCTCCGTTCTCTTATGATCGCCGCAAATGGCGAACCCGGCGATCCCCTAACGGGGATGCTTCCGTTGCTGCGCAGCAACGCTTATTGATTATTATAGTATCATGAAAAACTGATCTTTGCGACGGGGATTGGTGCCGGAATTTTGTGCATTGCGGTAAATGCCTGCGATCCGCCGCAATCGACGGTTTTGCGGCAGCGTCTGCCTATCCGATCGGGTTATCTCAGCGTATCGGCGACCGGGATGCGGAACGCCGCAAAGGCTGGCATCAGCGCGAGCAGGCTTCCGATCGCCATCAGGCCGGCGATCGGAAGCGAATCAGTAAGCCCAATCGCGGCCGGAATGGCGAGACCGGTGCGCGCCTCCACCACTGACGTGACGGCGACCACGGTCAGCTGCGCGAGCACCAGCCCAGCGAGGCAGCCGGCTGCGAGAATCGCCGCGGCACCGAGCCAGGCGGTGGCGAGCACATAAGCGCGCGAGGCGCCGAGCGCGCGCAGCACCGCGTAGCGGCGCCGGCGCAACCCGGCGAGCGCCAGCAGCAGGATCGACACGGCGGCGAACACGACGACATCATTGAGAATGGCCGCGACCAGCAGCAGGTCGCGCACGTCGCCGAGCGTTCGGTAGACCGCGACCAAAACCTCGGCGGGGAAGAA
>CAZTTL010000252.1:0-5427 GCA_964616635.1 uncultured Rhodoplanes sp.
CTAACGGAATCGGATTTCGCTCTATTTCTCTTTGAGTGATCGCATTTTCTGCGGCGAACCGGTGTCCACTTCGCCGGAAAATGCTCTGAAGCGGCCCCCTCGCCACCCGCGCCGGCGGCTGATGCAGCTTGCCCCTGCCCGTGTGGCTGTCGCTGCCGCCGGGTTTAACCGAATATTAAGCATAACGGATAAGGCTTAGCCGGACGCTTCTCGGGTTTCTACGTATTCACTACGTAGAACTGCGGATACACCGCAGAAGACCTTGGTAGACCTGAGTGTTCGGCCACGAAGCCGGATTCACCATACAGTCTATGATCGCGAGGCACTGCAGCAAATCGCCTTGCTTTGGACGACATCTTAAGCATAACACTAATGCAACGGAATGGGGACTTGTTCGGGGGAGTTTTCTGTTGAACCGTCATGCGGGTTACGTCCGTACGCTGACCGCGTCGGCGGCGATTGCCATTGCCGTTGCGCTCGCCGGATGCCAGACCAACGAACTCGCGCAAATTCCTGGTCGCGCCATGCAGCCGCTGCCGCGCGAGACCGTTGCCCTGATCGAAAAGAAGAACATGACGCTCGAGGCGCCGGTCCTGGTGCGTATCTACAAGGAAGAATCGGAGCTCGAAGTCTGGAAGCAGGACAATTCCGGCCGGTTCGCGCGCCTGAAGACCTATCCGATCTGCCGCTGGTCAGGCGCCCTCGGACCCAAGAAAAAGCAGGGAGACCGCCAGGCGCCCGAGGGGTTCTATACGATCACCCCGGGGCAGATGAACCCGAAATCGAACTACTATCTCGCCTTCAATCTCGGTTTCCCCAACGCCTATGACCGCGCGCACGGCTATTCCGGCGCCTTCCTCATGGTTCATGGCGATTGCTCGTCGAGCGGCTGCTATTCCATGACCGACGAGCAGATGGCCGAAATTTACGCGCTCGCCCGCGAGGCGTTTCTCGGCGGGCAGAAATCGTTCCAGGTGCAGGCCCTGCCCTTCCGCATGACCGCGCTCAACATGGCCAGGCATCGCAATAATCCGAGCATGGCCTTCTGGCGCATGCTGAAGGAAGGAACCGACCAGTTCGAGGTGACGCGGCAGGAACCCAGAGTCGATGTCTGCGGCAGCCACTATGCGTTCGGCCGGACCGAGGGCGCCGGCGGCTGCGCGGGTCGTGTTCCGTACGCGATCGAGGCGGCCGTGAGAGCCAAGCAGGACGAGGACAATCGCAAGTTCGCGGCACTCGTCAACAGGGGCATGCCGACCGTCGCCGTGAACACCGGCTCCGACGGCGGCATGCACCCGATTTTTGTCGCCCAGCTCCAGCCCCACACCCTGATCGATACCACCGGCCGCCCGGCCGCTTATACCAAGCCCGGCTCGGGATTGCCTAAGCTCGTGCGGTTGCCGCGCGCCCTCGACCCCGACACGACATCGTCGATCGGCGGATATCCGCGATTGACCCAGATCGCGTCGGCCGATCCATCCTCCCCCGTTGGCGTGGCGCAAAGCACCCAGGGCGGATCGTCGAGCGGCAATTTCTTCTCACGGCTGTTCCACTCCTCGCGCCAGCCGAGCGAACCGGCAAAGCGGGAAAAAGAGGCGGCGAAGAAGGAATCATCCCGCACGGCAGCGGCGAAGCGGCGGCCGCATCCGCGTTCGCGACCGCAAACATCGGTCGCCAAGGCTGACACGAAGGCTGCGCCGGCACGCAGGTCGGCAAATGCCGAAGCGCCCGCCAAGACCGAGTTGCCCGGCACCGCAACGGCCTATGCCAGCACCACGCGGTCGGCTGCGACAACACCGCAGACCATGTCGGGCGCCCGGCCGGTGCTCTCGTCCTCGAATTTCGACAACCGCTGGGGCGGCTTACGCTGACATGCCGACGCGTCAGCCGGCTGCCGACACGGGCACACCGCGCGGCTTGCTCGGCAACACCGTCTGATGGCCGCTCATTCGCGATCCGTGATCCATAGCGCCATGATTCGAGGCTCCCGATTGGAAGCTTGAGCGCGCCTATGCCGACGCGCGCATTGCCGCGCGGTACTGGCTCGCGTGAAAAACCGCGCGAGCCATGATGCTCCTGAATAATGTCCTACTGCACAGCCATGAGAGCCTTCGATAGCTCCTTACGCAGATGTTCCTTCTCCTCTGCGCTGAGCTTTTCCGGTTCAAGAACCACGACAAACTTCTTGAGAGAGCCCGTGAATGAATAGGGCATCTTGTCGGCGTAAGTCTCACTGACTGGCGTTCCCGTGTCTTCGCCGACATCGAAGGTTTCGTCGAGCGAGAAGCGAACGCCGATGGTTTGAGGAATTTTTCCTTCGGCGACTTGCTTTTCATCCACGAGCAGCGTGCCGGTCGCGCCCTTGCCGATACCGCCTCCGTCATAAGCGAACTTGAACCGCACAATGTGATTGCCAGGCGCGATCGGTTGATCTGAGGCAATGCGGAATTTGTGCTGGGGCTGGTTTGAAAGCGCGTACACAAATTCCGGCTTGCTGTTGTTCAAGAGCAGCGCCCAGCCTCCGAAACGGCCTCCGATCGTGGCGAGAACGCCGCTCGCGCCGCTTTCCGGAATCGTAACCTCAGCGGCCACTGTCCAGGATTTGTTTTTGAAGTCTGGTGCCGAGCCTTCCGGGATACGGATCATGCCGGGATAGTAGGTGAACTCCGTGCGGCCGCGCGTGAGGCTGGGCCGAATGGACGGATCGGCACGCGACGCAAAACTGGAGTCGAGCGGGTATACATTGTATTTCTTTGCCTCGACGTCGAAGGCCTCCTGAAGCTCCTTGAGCTTGTCGGGATATTTGTCCGCCAAGTTGTTGGCCTGGCTGAAGTCCTCGTTGACGTTATACAGTTCCCATTTGAAATCGTTGGGGTTTGGCTCCTCGCCAATCGTCACCCAGGGCAGCCGCAGCGGAGTGGTGCTTGCCATCCAGCCGTCCTTGTAAATGGCGCGATTGCCGACCAGCTCGAAGTATTGCGTCGTATGACGCGTAGGGGCTTTTGCTTCATCGAACGTGTAAACGAGGCTGGTGCCATCGAGCGGCTGCTGCTTAACGCCATCCAGCATCGTCGGCGGGGTGATACCAACGGCCTCATAGATTGTCGGCACGATGTCGATCACGTGAGCGAATTGGGAGCGTAAGCCGCCTTTGTCTTTTATGCGCGCCGGCCACGAGATCACCATACCGTTGCGCGTGCCGCCAAAGTGCGAAGCGACCTGCTTCGTCCATTGCATCGGCGCATCCATTGCGTGCGCCCAGCCGACCGGATAGTGATTGTAGGTCAGCGGGCCACCCAGCTTATCCATCATTGAAAGCAGATAAGGCAGGTCCTCTTTGACGCCATTGCCGGCGGTTCCGACCTCGTTGGTCGTGCCCTGCAAGCCCCCTTCAGGACTGGCACCGTTGTCGCCCTGAATGAAAATGACGAGCGTATTATTCAGCTGGCCCGACTGTTCCAGTGCATCGAGCAAGCGTCCGATCTGATCGTCAGCATAGGAAAGTGCGCCGGCGTAAACCTCCATCATCCGCGCATACAGGCGCTTCTGGTCAGCTGACAACGAATCCCAGGCGGGAATCTGGTCTGGACGTTTGGTCAATTTGGTATTCGGCGGAACGATCCCCAGCTTGATCTGCCGGGCGAGCGTCTCCTCCCGAATCTTGTCCCAGCCCTGGCCAAATTGGCCTTTGTACTTGTCTATCCACTCCTTCGGTGCGTGATGTGGCGCGTGTGCCGTACCTGTCGCATAGTAGAGAAGCCACGGTTTGTTCGGCGCCAGCGCGTGCTGTGTCCGCATCCAGGCGATCGCCTTGTCCGCCATGTCACGATCGAAGATGTAGTCGGGCTTGCCCAGATAGGGCTCGATAGGCCTGGTGTTCTCGTAGAGCGCCGGATGCCATTGGTCGGAATCGCCGCCCAGGAACCCATAGAAATATTCAAAGCCAAGGCCCACAGGCCACAAATCAAATGGTCCGGCCTGACTCGACATCCAGTCCGGAACGTTGTGCGCTTTGCCAAACCATGACGTGTTGTAGCCGTTCTCCTTGAGGACCTCACCCACAGACCCGGCACTCTTGGGCACCAGCGAGTCGTAGCCCGGATAACCTGTCGCAAACTCGGTGATGACGCCACTATGCACCGAGTGGTGGTTGCGTCCCGATATCAGTGCGGCACGTGTCGGTGAACAAAGCGCTGTGGTGTGGAACATGTTGTAACGCAGCCCGCTGTCAGCAAGCCGCTGCAAGTTGGGAGTCTGAATTGGCCCACCGAATGTGCTGCTCGCTCCAAAGCCGACATCATCGGTCAAGATCAGGAGAACGTTCGGAGCGCCTTCTGGTGCTGTGACACCCTTCGGAAAATCTGGCGTCGAATCCGCGGCGGTTCGTCCAATTTTGCCATTGAACGGCGGTACCGGCAGCGGCAGGACAGACCGGTCGAGCTTGCCGCCGGACTGGGCAGCCTCTTGCGCCACGGCGGCTTGTGAAAAGAAAAGTGCCGCGCCAGCGGCAATCAAAACCAAGATGCTTCTTTTCATCGAAACCTCTATTTGTTCGCACGCAGCAACAGCGGGTTGGCACGGGCGCGCCGGGGGAACGGCGGGCGGCCTAGCTGGACCAAGGTCCGATATGGCGATGCCATCTGGTGGATTGGGCCGGCTATCAACGCACGCTGTCAAGTATAGTTAGCTTACGTTGTTTAAGTCCGGTCGAACAATGCCTGGCCTGAATATGCATAAGGCGGCCTACTGTCGCATAGTATTTTATACGGTAGTAGTCCTATCTGACTAGACTATAGATCGCTATGTCTCTTCCTGGCACATCTGCGATATGTGCCATATCCGAACTGTGTCCGTGACGAGCCGGATACGCATATCCGTGCCCGATGGAATGAGTCGAGGAGGCGTCGTATCGGCCCGACGACAAGTGTGCATACTGCCTGATCAAACATAGGGAGTTGATCCGCTCGTCCCTGCGCAAGCGGGGACCCAGGCAATATGCGCAAACTCTCTTACCGCGTTCGCGGGAATGAGCGGTGCCGAGGACCAAGCCGTGCGAAACGGGCTCTAAACGTACTTGCCGTGGCAGTGCTTGAACTTTTTGCCTGAGCCGCAGGGACACGGCTCGTTGCGGCCGACCTTGCCCCAGCTCGCCGGATTGTTGGGATCGCGTTTCGCCGCACGCGCCGGCGCCATGCCGCCGTCGTTGAATCCGTAGCCGATCTCCGCCGGCGCAAATTCGTCATCGCCCGAGGCCGGATCGATGTGGTGGGCTTCCATGAAGGGCAGGTTCTGCTCATCCGGCGCCTGCTCCTGCACGATCTCGACCCGCATCAGGTGCGCCGTGACATCCTCACGCAGCTTGTGACTCATCGCCTCGAACAGGCTGAACGACTCCGCCTTGTATTCGTTGAGCGGATCGCGCTGGCC
>CAZTTL010000253.1:0-5410 GCA_964616635.1 uncultured Rhodoplanes sp.
GATGTCCTTGCTGTAGAGATCGCGGATCGCCCGGTTGACCACCGAGCCCTCTTCATACACCAGGGTCGGAGCGGTCGATTTCAGCGTCATATCACGCACTTGCTCCCACATCCGCAGGAGATACTCGAAGTCGCGCTTGATCTCGGTCTTGGTCCGGGCGGCGCCGGCCGTGCGCAGGATGACGCCCATCCCTTCCGGCACCTCAAGCTCTTGGGCGATCTCCTTGAGCCGGTTGCGATCCTGCGGACTGGTGATCTTGCGGCTGATGCCGCCGCCGCGGGCGGTGTTGGGCATCAGCACCGAATAGCGGCCCGCCAGCGAGAGGTAGGTCGTTAGCGCCGCACCCTTGGTGCCGCGCTCTTCTTTCACCACCTGCACCAGCATGATCTGGCGGCGTTTGATCACCTCCTGGATCTTGTATTGCCGCCGCACCCGGGGAGTGCGTTCCTGCACTTCTTCGAGGGCATCGGCGCCGCCGACCATCTCGACGCCCTCTGCGGCCTCAGCGGCCTCGTCCTCGTCGTCCTCGTCGTCATCGTCGTCTTCGTCGTCTTCGCCGTCTTCGTCGTCTTCGCCGTCATCCCCGTCATCATCGCCCTCGCCGGGCGCATGCGCGATGGTGACCGCCTTGCTCTCGTCGCCGGGACGATCAGCATCGTCCTCCGCGATTTCGTGCTCGCCGTCGCGAGCAGCCGAGATGATCGCCGCTTCGCCGGTCGCGCTCTCGGCCGGCTCGGCCGTTGCCGGCACGTCCGACTCCCTGTCGGATTCTTCGGTATCACCGATGGCGTATTCCGCCGGGGCGCCTTCGAGCCTGTCGTCCTGGTCCGCCCGCATCGGCGCGTCGAGCGGCTCGGGCACGCTGGGGCTCGGTGGCTCGACGCCCACTGGCTCGCCGGTCGCAGCCTCGGCCTCGGCGATAGGCAGATCGGAACCTTCACCAACCGGTCCGTGAGCAGGAGAAATCGCGTCGTCCGGCTCAAAATCCTCGACGACCTGCTGTTGGAATTCGGCCGTTTCCTCAAAGGACGGCATGTCCCCGACCGGCCGAAGCGCCGTGTCCTCGGGGCTTCCCGCGTCCTCGGCCACAGGCGGTTCGGCCTCGATGACCGGTTCGCTCGCAACGCTGTTCTGCCGATGGTGCGATCCCCGATGTGCGGGCACCGCGCGTGTTCGCGCGGCGGCGCGGCGGTCGGCCTCCGCATCCGCGGCGCGATGCGCGCGCTCCTCCTCGTCGATCAGCGCCTGCCGGTCGGCAACGGGAATTTGGTAGTAATCCGGGTGAATTTCGCTGAAAGCGAGAAATCCATGACGATTGCCGCCGTAATCGATGAAGGCGGCCTGCAGGGACGGTTCGACCCGCGTCACCTTGGCGAGATAGATATTGCCGCGGAGCTGACGGCGGCTTGCTGATTCGAAATCAAACTCCTCTACACGATTGCCACGGAGGACAACCACCCGCGTCTCTTCCGGGTGGGTCGCGTCGATAAGCATTTTGTTCGGCATGTCGTTGTCTCTGAGCGACGCGTTCGCCAACTACGGCGCGGCACGCGCTGGGCGGCCGGCGGTAGAAGCAGAAAACGCGAAGCAAATTGTGGGGTTAGGCGATGAATCTGGATCAAGGCGCGCTCGCGAAACGAACGCGGGACAGCGCGCGCAGGCGCTCTTCCATAGCGCCGGATGGTTCGCTTGATGATCGCTGTCCGGGACACAGCCCTTGGTTTCCTAGCACGAAGACCACGCGTTTCACGCGGCCTGAAGAGTTTTCAACGCTGGGGACGTTTTGCGTGAGCCTGGTAGAGGACCGCATTCATCCTGACCAAACCTCCCAAGGAGGCCTCAAACCGATCACCTACCGTTGCGGCGAGCCGCCCTGCGACCTCGCCGCAAGCGGACCGGAACGTTTCGGCCGCCCCCCGGTTGCCTTTATGGCAAAGCCCGGGCTGCGCCTGAGAATCCGCCAGCTAACCCTTATTAAGGCGCATGTTGGCCAATTGGCAAGCAGCACCCCCACATGCATTACGTGTATTCCCACGTTGAACCGGCGGTCGCATCCGCAATCTTCCGGGCATCGCGAACCATTGTCGAGACCACGCGCACATGAGAAAGTTTCCGTTAACCATCGCGGTTTATTCGCCTGGGTAGGCGCGGCTGCTTCGAAATGATCACGAATTTCCCGCGCATGGTACCGGTTCAAGGCGGGAGACCGGCCAATCGGCCGGAGGAGGGATCGTCCGCCAGGGAGGGGATGTTCGGTTTGCGCCATCGGTGCACGATAGGCTTGCTCGCCTGGATTTGCGTGGCTCTGGCGGCGCTGACGCTGCCCGGGAGGGCGGAGTTGCGTCCCCCGGCGGGCATCGTATTTCCTGTGGCAAAGGCGGCGCGTCTGGCGGGTGATCACAAGCAGACGCGACTGGTGGTCGACCTCGACCAAAAGGTCGATATGCGCGCCTTCACCCTGCCGAATCCGTACCGCGTCGTCATCGACCTGCCGCAGATCAATTTCCAGCTTCCGGCGAAATCGGGCGAGCGTGGCCGCGGACTCATCAAGGCTTTCCGTTACGGCCTGGTGATGCCCGGCGGCTCCCGCATCGTGATCGACACCACCGGCCCGGTCCGGGTGGAGCGCGCCTTCGTGCTCGCCCCCGCCGACGGGCTGCCTGCACGGCTGGTGCTCGACCTGTCGGCCGTCGATCGCGAAACCTTCCTGCGTGCCGCGGCGATCGACAACCGCCTGCCCCGCAACCTGCCCTACCAGTCTGATTCCGAATCACCGGCGATCGCAGGCGATCCGCGTCCAATCATCGTGCTCGACCCCGGCCATGGCGGCATCGACAGTGGCACCCGCGCGCCGAGCGGCGAGGAAGAAAAGGACCTGGTGCTCGCTTTCGCGCTGGTGCTGCGCGACAAGCTCGAACAGACCGGCAAGTATCGCGTGGTGATGACGCGCAGCGACGACCGCTTCATCGAATTGGGAAAACGGGTCAAGCTGGCCCGCCAGCGCGAGGCGCAGCTCTTCATTTCGATTCATTGCGACGCGTTGCGCAGGCGCGAGGGCGCGGCCGAAGGGGCCACAATCTACACGCTGTCTGATCGCGCCTCCGACAGCGCGGCGGCAAAGCTCGCGGAAGCGGAGAACAAAGCTGATCTCATTGCCGGCGTCGACCTTTCGCACGAGCCCAATGATATCGCCGATATCCTGATCGACCTCGCGCAACGCGAGACCAACGCCTATTCCATGCATTTCGCGCGGGCACTGAAGAGCGAGATGAAGGGCGCCGCGCGGCTGCACAAGCATCCGCTCAAATCCGCCGGCTTCAAGGTGCTGACTGCGCCCGACGTGCCCTCGGTGCTGATCGAACTCGGCTATGTGTCGGACCGTGACGAC
This sequence comes from uncultured Rhodoplanes sp., assembly GCA_964616635.1. Taxonomy (GTDB): domain Bacteria; phylum Pseudomonadota; class Alphaproteobacteria; order Rhizobiales; family Xanthobacteraceae; genus Rhodoplanes. Next base: position 3,389 of record CAZTTL010000253.1, read on the forward strand.
ATGAGAGAACTGACCTCGCCGGCCTGGCGCGCGAAGCTGAGCGAGAAGATGGTCGATGCCGTCGACGCGTTTTTCCGGACCCGCGTCGCAGGATCGGCACGGCGGGCGGGAGCGAATTGAGGCAGCGGCCAAAACGGTCGCTTGACGCCGAGTCTGAGCCTGGAATGGCGGCAGATAACCAGCAATGGCCTCAGTTTGACCATAAAACGGCGCGACCTAGCTGCTCTTAGAGTCTCCGGGACCGTGTCGACGCAAAGCGCATAAAAATTGCCGAACGCGCGACCGAGGCGCTGCGCCTTAGGGGAAGGGGGCGATGAGACTGATCATCCGATTCCTAGGATTTCTGTTCGCAACGGGAACGATCCTGTTTCTCGTCGGCATCGCGGCAGCAGGCGGCCTGATCTGGCACTTCTCCCAGGATCTCCCCGACTACTCCCAGCTTCGCGAATATGAGCCGCCGGTGATGACACGGGTGCACGCCGTCGACGGATCACTGCTTGCCGAATATGCCCACGAGCGGCGACTCTATCTCCCGATCCAGGCCGTCCCGAAGCGCGTCATCAATGCGTTTATTTCTGCCGAGGACAAGAACTTCTACGAGCATAACGGACTAGACTTCGGCGGCATCATCCGCGCCGGCGTGCTCTATCTGCAGAACATGGGAACCGGCCGTCGGCCGCAGGGCGCGTCCACCATCACCCAGCAGGTTGCCAAGAATTTCCTGCTCACCAACGAGGTCTCGTTCAATCGCAAGATCAAGGAGGCGCTGCTCGCACTCAAGATCGAACGCACCTATTCGAAGGATCACATCCTCGAACTGTATCTGAACGAAATCTATCTCGGCTTCTCGGCCTATGGCGTGGCGGCGGCGTCGCTGCTCTATTTCGACAAGTCGGTGCACGAGCTGTCGATCGCCGAAGCCGCCTATCTCGCGGCGCTGCCCAAGGCGCCGTCCCAGCTTCATCCGTTCCGCCAGCGCGCGCGCGCCATCGAGCGCCGCAACTGGGTGATCGATCGCATGGCCGAGAACGGCTACATCACCAGCGAGGAAGCGGAGAAAGCAAGAAAGGAACCGCTGAACGTCACGCCGCGCCCCACCGGCGCGCACATCTTCGCCGGCGAGTATTTTGCCGAGGAAGTGCGCCGCCAGGTGCTGGAGAAATTCGGCGAGAAGCGCCTGTATGAAGGCGGCCTCTCGGTGCGCACCACGCTCGATCCCAAGATACAGACCATTGCCCGCAAGGTGATGACCGATGCCCTTGTGAAATTTGACGAGACCCATGGCTATCGTGGCCCGGTGGCGAAGATCGACGTCAACGGTGACTGGGGCAATCGGCTTGCCGATGTGCGTGCGCTCTCCGATGTCGCACCGTGGCGCCTCGCCGTGGTGCTGGAGACGGGCGACAAGAGTGCCCGGATCGGCTTCCAGCCCGGGCGCGAGCCGGGTGGCGCGCTAAGCAAGGAGCGCGAGATCGGCATCGTCCCGCTGGACGGCGTGAAATGGGCCAGAAAGCGCGGCAAGTCGCCGGCCAAGGTATCCCAGGTGCTCAATCCCGGCGACGTTGTCTATGTCGAGCCGATCGGAGCGGACAGCAAAGACTTCAAGCTGCGCCAAATTCCGGAAATCTCGGGCGGCATGGTGGTGATGGATCCGGTCACCGGCCGGGTGCTCGCGCTGGTCGGCGGATTTTCCTTCGACCAGAGCCAATTCGACCGCGCCACCCAGGCGATGCGCCAGCCCGGCTCGTCGTTCAAGCCGATCGTCTACGCGACCGCGCTCGATAACGGCTATACGCCCGCCTCCATCGTCGTCGACGCCCCGATCGAGATCGACCAGGGCCCCGGCATCGGGGTGTGGCGACCGGAGAACTATTCCACCGGCAAGTATTATGGCCCGCAGACGCTGCGTTTCGGGATCGAGCACTCGCGCAATGTCATGACCGTGCGTCTCGCGCAGGATATCGGCATGCCGCTGATCGCCGAATACGCCAAGCGGTTCGGTGTCTATGATTCCTTGCCGCA
>CAZTTL010000254.1:0-5403 GCA_964616635.1 uncultured Rhodoplanes sp.
GGCCTGCCACGGCTCGGTGCGCGCCGGCCGCCGCCTCAAGCCCGAAGAGATGAATGCGCTGCTACGCGAGATGGAGACCACACCGAACGCCGGCCAGTGCAATCACGGGCGGCCCACTTACGTGGAGCTGAAGTTGTCCGACATCGAGCGGCTGTTCGGACGGCGATGATCGTAAGCAGGGTCTCGCTACGCTCGACCCACCCTGCGACGGCTCAATCCGACCGCAGAAATATAAGCACACGTAGCCCGCATGGAGCGGAGCGGAATGCGGGGCGAAGCGAGTGAGCGTCCATGCTGTTCCCGGATTGCGCTGCGCTCCATCCGGGCTACAGCGCGGCACTTGGAAGCGATGCTGCGCGTAGGAAGATGATCTCCGTATCGTCGTAGCGGCGGCGCTCCAGTTCTTCGAAGCCTGCGGGTGTCTTGAAACCGGCGTCCGCCGCTTCTTCGACCACCACCAAAGCACCGGGTGAAAGCCAGCCGCCGTCGCGGGCGGCGGCAAGTGCCGGCTTGGCCAAACCCTTGCCATAGGGAGGATCGAGGAAGGCGAGGCCGAACGGCTGCAGGGGATGCACCGGACCGAGCTTGGTCGCGTCGCGGCGGAAAATGCGCGACACGCCGCCGAGCCCCAGCGCCGCAACATTTTCCCGCATCAGCGCACGGGCCTCGGCCCCATCGTCGACGAACAGCGCGAAGGCAGCCCCGCGCGATAGTGCTTCGAGGCCGAGCGCGCCAGTGCCCGAAAAAAGGTCGAGCACCCGCGCGCCGCTGACCGGGTCGCCGTAAGCATGCGCCAGAATGTTGAACAGCGTCTCGCGCAAGCGGTCGCTGGTCGGACGGATCGCCTGTGAGGTCGGCGTCACGATCTTTCGCCCGCGCAACCGCCCGCCGACGATACGCATCACTTCCGCTTCGGGCCGGGGCGCGGGGGGCGCGACGGCCGCGGCCCGGCGCCGCGCGGACGGTCGCGCGGTCCTGGTTTCCCGCTCCGGCCGGGAGGTCCTTTGCCGCTGTATCGGCTCGGCTTACCGATGGGCCGGTTCGGTCTGTCGCCGTCTCCGCTCGGCTTGCCGCGGTAACCACTCGGTTTGTCGTCGCGCCGCTGGCCGGGAGCAAACCGCTCTCTCCTTCCTTTTGAGTTGGGAAGCGTGGTGCTCTTGGAAACCCGCGCTCTCGGATGACCTCCCTCCCGGCGCTTCGCGCCGACTTCCCCCTCAAGGGGGGAGGTGCGGGAAGCGTTTCGGCGGGGCTGTCTGTCCTCCCATCGCTCGGGTTTGCTGCCGCGCTGGTTCGATCTGTTGCCGTGCCGATCAGCGTTGCTGCTGTGCCGGTCAGCTTTGCTGCCGTGCCGATCAGGTTTGCCGCCGTGCCGATCAGGCTTGCTCCGCGGCTGCTGGTCGGTACGGGACTGCTCCCTCCCCCCTTGAGGGGGAGGGGTGGGGAGGGGGGTATTTTCCGGATGGCGGGGCGGCTTTTCCCCGAACCGCTCGACCAGGACGCGGCGGCCCTTGCGGTCGGCGATCAGGCCGGCGCGCTTCGGCCGTTCACCGTCGTTAGGGAGCTGGCGCGCCTTGCTGCCGGCGCCGCGATAATGCCGGCCGAGCGGGGCATCATCGCTGCGCCAGGCATGGCCGCGGCGCGGGCGGCCTGCCGGCTGTTCCGCGCCATCCCGTTCGTCCCGTCGCGGGCGGCGCGCGCGCTCACCTGATCTGCCCCACGGCTTGATGCCTTCATCCCGGTCGTGCCGCCGTGGCTGCCCGTCACGTGGCTCTGCGCGCCGTTCTCGCTCGTCGCGCCAGCGCGCGGGTTTGCCCTCCTGGCGTGCGGGCCTGTCCTCCCGGCGCGGGCGTGCGTCTTCGCGACGAGCGGGCCGTTCGGCGCGCCGGTCCGGCGGGACCCGCTCCGCTCGCGGCGGCATGCTGTCTTCCGCCCCGCGCACGACGATCGGCGCCGAGAAATCGCAGCCGGCTTCCGCGATGATGCGTTCACCGAGCTGATCACGCAGCACCCGGGTCTTCACCTCGATGACTTCGCCGTCATTCATGTCGCCGAGCTGGAACGGGCCGAACGAGACGCGGATCAGCCGGTTGGCCTGCAGGCCGAGCGCCTCGACCACTTTGCGCACCTCGCGGTTCTTGCCCTCGCGGATCGCGACGGTGAGCCACACATTGGTGCCCTGGTCGCGATCAAGCGTTGCTTCGATCGGGCCGTAGTGGATGCCGTCGATGGTGATGCCGTCGCGCAAGCGTTCGAGCGCCGCCGGATCGACGTGGCCATGGGCGCGCACGCGATAGCGCCGCACCCAGCCGGTGGCGGGAAGCTCGAGCACGCGCTTAAGCCCGCCGTCATTGGTGAGCGGCAGCAAGCCTTCGGTCGCGATGTCGAGCCGTCCGACGCTGACGAGCCGCGGCAAGCTTTTGGGCAGCGCGGCGAAGATGGTCGGCCGGCCCTCCGGATCGGCGTTCGTCGTCACCAGGCCGACCGGCTTGTAGTAGAGAAAGAGCCGGGTGCGCTCGCGCTGCGGCAGCGGTGCGCCGTCGACCGTGACGCGATCCCGCGCGGTCACCGTGACCGCGGGCGTCGCGATCGTTTCGCCATTCACCGCGACCCGGCCTGCCGCGATCCACGTTTCGGCGTCGCGGCGCGAGCAGAGGCCGGCGCGCGCGATCGCTTTCGCGATGCGGACCGGATGATCGTCACCATGCGGAGCGGCGGTATCGGAGTCCTTGCGCGACATCGGCTTGCTTGCTGATAGAAAGAGTGCGGGCCAGCGCGGCCCGGGGGGCTGATAGCAGACTTCGCGAACCGGGACGAGCCATGCGGCCAAGCTTCATGGATATGGCGCTCACAGAGGCACGCGGTGCCGCCGCGGAGGGCGAGGTGCCGGTCGGCTGCGCCATCGTCTGCAACGGCGAGCTGATCGCGCGCGCCGGCAACCGCACCATCGCCGCCCATGATCCGACCGCGCATGCCGAGATGCTGGCGCTCCGCGCCGCCGCGGCGGCGCTCGGCACCGAGCGGCTCACCGCCTGCGATGTCTATGTCACGCTCGAACCCTGCGCGATGTGCGCGGCGGCGCTCGCCTTCGCCCGGATCCGCCGGCTGTACTATGGGGCGGCCGACCCGAAGGGGGGTGCCGTGGACAATGGCGTACGGTTCTTCGTGTCGCCGACCTGCCATCATCGCCCCGAGGTCTATGGCGGCATCGGTGAGGTCGAGGCATCCGCGCTGCTGAAGGATTTTTTCCGCGCAAGGCGGTGAGGGCTGTTTTGCCGAGGGCGGCTTGGCTGGGGAGGACAAGACATGACCGCAGTGCTCGACGGGCTGCGCGTGGTCGAGTTCGACGCCATCGGCCCGGCGCCGTTCTGTGGGATGATGCTCGCCGACCACGGCGCCTCCATCATTCGCATCACGCGGCCGGGCGGCCAGCCCGAGGCGGTCGATGCCGGCCGCCACGACGTGCTCCTGCGCGGCCGGCTCGATCTCGCGCTCGATCTGAAAGCGCCAGCCGATTTCGCGCATGCGCGCGAACTGATCCGCGCTGCGGATATTCTCATCGAGGGCTATCGCCCGGGCGTGATGGAGCGTTTCGGCCTCGGTCCCAAGACCTGCCTCGCCGACAATCCGCGACTCGTTTACGGCCGCGTCACCGGTTATGGGCAGACCGGGCCGCTGGCGCAGCGTCCCGGCCACGACATCAACTTCATCGCGCTCACCGGCGCGCTCGCGGCGATGGGCGAGCCCGACCGGCCGCCGATGCCGCCGCTCAACCTGCTCGGCGATTTTGCCGGCGGCGGCATGATGCTCGCCTTCGGCGTGCTCGCCGCTCACCTGCAGGCGCAGCGCACGGGCATGGGCCAGGTGGTCGATGCCGCAATGATCGACGGCACTGCGGCGCTGATGGCGATGATCGCCGGCTGGCGCAATGCCGGAATGTGGGTCGACCGCCGGGGCGACAATCTGCTCGACGGCGGCGCGCCGTTCTACCGCTGCTATGCGACGCGCGACGGCCGATACATCGCCGCCGGCGCGATCGAGCCGCAGTTCTATGCCGCGTTCCGCCGCGTGCTCGGCCTGACCGAGCCGCTGTTCGACGCGCCGCTCGATCGCGCGCGCTGGCCGGCGATGCGCGCGCACATCGCCCAGGTGATCGCTGGCCGCACCCTTGCCGAATGGCAGTCCGCAATCGACGAGCCGAACGCCTGCCTCACCCCGGTGCTCAGCCTTGGCGAGGCGCCGGATGACCCGCACCTCGCCGCGCGCGGCACGTATGCGCGCGAAGGCGGTGCCGTCGTGCCAAGCCCTGCGCCGCGCTTCTCCGCCCCCGGTGAGACTCTCGCCGCACCGGGGCCGCTCGGCGCGCGGACCGTAGCGGGCGCCGCCTGGCCGGTGAGTGCGGAGCTTCGTGCGTTGCTGATGAAGGCCTGCGGGAAGGGGTAAGCGGGAGCAAACCCCATCCGCATGTGCCGCGGATGTCTCAGTCTTAATATAATACCGGCGAATTATGTTATTCGCGCTTCATACTGACCTGCTTTTACTCAGTATTAACTATGATTCAGGCACGCTTTACATGAGAAGATCGAATCAAGGCAGATTGGGCAATGAATGTTGTGGTACTTGCGTCGCAAGTTGCAGGCGCGGGCAAGAGCACTCTGACCGCGCATCTTGCCGCCGCCGCCCGGCAATCCGGATATCATTGCGTCTTGATCGATGCTGATCCGGCGGGCGTGCTGACGGATTGGAATTCGCGGCGGCAGGCGCGCCAGCGGCCGATCGAAAGCGGGGTCGAAGATATCGACGCCACCCTGCGCAGGGCAATAAACGCCGGGTACGATTGGGCATTCATTGACACGCCGCCAACGCTGCTGGCCAGCACGCGGTCCGCGATTGCCGCCTCGACACTTGTCGTGATTCCAGCGCGGGCTTGTGAGTTTAATTTGGGGGCGGTGCGAAAGACGATTCAAGCCGCGCGCGACCGGCTCTGTCCCTATGTCGTGGTGCTGAACGCCGCGCCGGCAAAGCACGGCGATGACGATTCACCGACCGTTGCCTATGCACGCGGGCAGCTCGGCAAGTTCTTTATCCCGACCTGGCCGGGTCAGATCTCCCAGCGAGCAGCCTATCCGATTTCCTTGGCGGTCGGCGGGACGACATTGGAAATTGCGCCGCAGTCTCCCGCATGCGCCGAACTTACCGGTCTGTGGGCGGCGGTGCAGCGACTGGTCGGTATCGTCAACGAGACCAGGAGCGACGTTGCGCTGGGTACGAGAGGCGCAAGGGTGGCCGCATAGGCGACGCGGAAGCTGTGAAGACTCTAGAGCGAATTCCGTCCTGACGGAATCGGAATTCGCTCTATTTCCCATTGAGTGGTCGCATTTTCTGGCGGCGAACCGGTATCCACTT
>CAZTTL010000255.1:0-2485 GCA_964616635.1 uncultured Rhodoplanes sp.
CGATGTCGAGCGCCTCTACCGCACGACGCCCGACCCCGACGTGATGGTGATTTGAGCGTAGAGCGGCTTGTAATTTGAACGGGCAGCCGGAGGCGGGTGCCCATAATCTTCCCTTGCGAGAAACGACAATTGTCACCTCCCCCGGGGGGAGGGAGCAAGCGTATCGCGAGCGGGAGGAGGCAAAGTCCGTGGGAAAGGGCACTTTTTCGTCATGTGAAAGCTTGCCCTGTGAAATCTCTTCCCTCTCCCCCGCGTGCGGGGGAGGGGGACCGCTCGAAGAGCGGTGGAAGGGGCGAGTTCACCGAAAAGCGCTGTCACGCGATGGATCGCTCGACCGACGATCGCTCGACGCGCCTGCGCCGTCGTCGCGTGGCCCCTCCACCATGCTGCGCATGGTCCCCCTCCCCCGTTTTACGGGGGCGGATGTTTTTGTCGTCATGCGCGGGCTTGACCCGCGCGGAGAAGGCCCTCCTCATCCTTGAGGAGCCCGCGTAGCGGGCGTCTCGAAGGACCCGCATTCATGGTTCGAGACGCGCGGCTTCGCCGCGCTCCTCACCATGAGGTAGCCGCCTGGGGCAGGGAGCGAGCGCATCGCGAGCGGGGGGAGGCAAGCCGCCGGCCGAAAACCCGGCGGTGACGAAGGTGCGGTGGCACGCGCGTGCCGTTCACCGCCACCGATTCCACCCCCTCAAGACTTAGCCACCGCCAGCCCCTATAATCAGCGCGCGATCGCTCAGAGGAGAGATCGCCGCAGAGAAAAGGGTTTCTACCATGTCGATGAGGGCCGTGCTGGCGCCGCTGTTCGTCGAGGTTGTGCTCACCTTCGGCCTGATGCTGTGGATGGGCACGATGCGTGTCAGTTTGGTGCGCAGCGGACAGGTCAACCCGGAGGACATCGCGCTGCGCCAGCCGAACTGGCCTAAGCAGGTGCTGCAGGTCCAGAACGCCACGCTGAACCAGTTCGAGTTGCCTGTCCTGTTCTATGTGCTGACGGTTCTGTCGATCATCACCCGCGATGCCGACCTCACCTTCGTCATCCTCGCCTGGGTGTTCGTGCTGCTGCGTCTTGTCCACGCCTATATCCACGTCACCAGCAACAATGTGCGCCAGCGCGGGCTCACTTTCATCACCGGCGCCTTCGTGCTGATGGCGATGTGGGTGATCTATATACTGCGCCTGCTGCTCCAACTGTAATGACCCCCGCAGCCCGCCTTGCGGCCGCCATCGATGTGCTCGCCGATATCGAAGCGCGCCGCCGCCCCGCCCCCGACGCGCTGAAGGACTGGGGCCTCGGCCACCACTTCGCGGGCTCAGGCGACCGCGCCGCCATCGCCGGCCTCGTTTACGATGCGCTGCGTCGCCGGGCTTCTGCAGCCTGGGTCATGGATGCGGCGACGCCGCGCGCAATCTTGCTCGGCATGCTGCGCATCGAGCGCAGGCTCGATACGGCGGCGATCGCGCGGCTTGCCGACGGCGGGCGGTATTCTCCTGCCCCGCTAAGCGCGGCCGAGTACGCCGCGCTGACATCGCGTTCGCTCGATGATGCGCCTGCCCATGTCGCCGGCGATTTTCCCGAATGGCTCGACCTGCCGCTCGCCCGTGTTTTCGGCGACGACCGCGTGGCGGAAGGCGCGGCACTTGCCCACCGCGCGCCCCTCGACCTGCGGGTCAATCCGCTCAAGGCCGACCGCGACAAGGTTCTCGATGAGCTGGCACATCACGCGTCGAAGCCCACGCCATGGTCGCCGCTCGGCCTGCGCATCACGGTGGCGGCCGACGCCAAGAGCCCGCCCATTCACGCCGAGCCCGCTTACCTCAAGGGCCATATCGAGGTGCAGGACGAGGGCTCGCAGCTTGCTGCGCTGCTGTCCGGCGCCAAGCCCGGCGAGCAGGTGATCGACCTGTGCGCCGGCGCCGGCGGCAAGACGCTGGCGCTCGCGGCGATGATGGACAATCACGGGCAGGTTTTTGCGAGCGACCTCGATCTGCGGCGGCTCGCTCCGATCCATGCGCGCCTGCAGCGCGCGGGGGTACGGAACGTGCAGGTGCGCACGCCGCGGCGCGAGGAAGATGTGCTCGCCGATCTCGCCGGGCGCGCCGACCTGGTGCTGATCGATGCGCCCTGCACCGGCACGGGGTCGTGGCGACGCAATCCCGACGCCAAATGGCGGGTGCGGCCGGGCGCGCTCGCCGCGCGGGTGAAGGAGCAGGCGGAATTGCTCGACCGCGCCGTGATGCTATTGAAGCCATCCGGGCGCATCGCCTATGTCACCTGCTCGGTGCTGGCGGAGGAAAACGGCGACCAAGTGCAGGCTTTTCTCGCGCGGCAGCCGGAGTTTTGCGTGGCATCTGGAAATGAGATCGTTGCACCGCTCGGCGAAAGTGCCGCTGCTTTCAGTCACGCCGCGCTGACAAGCCCCGAGGGCGTGCTGATGACGCCGCGGCGCACCGGCACTGATGGATTTTTCGTCTCATTGTTGCGGCG
>CAZTTL010000255.1:2585-5402 GCA_964616635.1 uncultured Rhodoplanes sp.
ACCGGCACTGATGGATTTTTCGTCTCATTGTTGCGGCGGCGATAGAAGAGCGACTTCATCCCGAAGTTTTCATCGCGCCGGAGGAACTCGCTTGGTTACCGCGACCGCCGCTTTGTCCGGTTCCCCCTCCCCCGCCTCGGGAGCGAGCGGTGGGGCTTCGTGCGCTGGGCGCCGCTGCGAAGGCACGGAGGGTGCGATGGACGTGCCGTTTGCTGCGCCGGGTTCCCAGGCGGCAACCGTTTTCAGGTCGGCTTCGACCTGCCAGCGGCCGCGGCGCGCATCGACTGCCGCGGCCGCCGCAATCTGATCGAGAAATGCCCGCCGCGGGATCGAGCGGAAGCCCATTTCGGTAATGGTCGGCGTCGGCCATTTCCCGTCATTGAGGTGAAAGCCCGATTTGGCGAGGTGCCAGTTCAGCACGGTGAAGCCGAGCTTTGACGTGTTGGACTCGTGTGAGAACTGCGACTCGGTGAAAAACACGCCGCCGAGCGCCAAACCATAGCCGCCGCCGACCAGCTCGCCCGCCTCGTTCCAGACTTCGAAGGAATGCGCATCGCCGGCTTCGTGCAGCGCGTAAAACACGCGCATGATCGGCGGCGTGATCCAGGTGACGTGCCAGCGGCCCTTGCGGCGGCCCGCGCAGGCCTTGATGACCCCGGCAAAATCGCGGTCGAAGGTGACGCAATAGCGACCCTGGCGCAGCAGCCGACGCACCTGCTTGCCGATGTGGAATTCATCGAAATAAAGCACGCAGCGCTCGGCCGGCGAAAACCATTTCAGCGGCCCGAAATGCGCAAAGGCGAACAGGCCGTGCCGGTAGGCCGCGAGCACAACCGCAGGCGAAAATGCATGGACCATCCCGCACAAACCCATGGCATTAACGGTGCGCTGAGGGTCCGGCAGCCCACGCTGGGGTGCCACCAGGTCCGTCAGCCATAGCCGCGCTAAGGCCGGCAGCGCTCCGATCCGTTTCGGCTGCAGCGCCCAGGCAGTGCCGAGGGCGATGCGCTCCAGGCGGTCGCGCGGCGCTTCACTGAATATGACAGCGTCGCGTCCGGCGGGATCGTTGGCGCCGGATACAGGGTCGGACCAGACGGCCATCGTGGATAAGCCTCCTAAGGCCGGAATCGCAAGGGTCGTCATGGCTCTACCGCGGGAGGCGTACTAAATTGATGATTACACAGGGATTTCTAAGAATTATGGTTGATAGAGACTTGCCAGCGACAAATTCGTGCATTGCACAAACTTAGCGCCGCAATTGGTTGCGGCGGGCCGTGCGATCCGCTAACCCCGGCGCATGACGACCCATGACAAGATCCTCATCGTCGATTTCGGCTCACAGGTGACCCAGCTCATCGCGCGGCGCGTGCGCGAGGAGAGGGTCTATTCGGAAATCGTGCCCTACGAGAACGCAGAGGCCGCCCTGACGGCGATCAAGCCGAAGGGCATCATCCTGTCGGGCGGCCCGGCCTCTGTGTTGGAACCGGGCGCTCCCCTCCCCCCGGCCTCGCTTTACGACGCGGGTTTGCCCATCCTCGGCATTTGCTACGGCCAGCAGGCGATGGCCTATCAACTCGGCGGCAAGGTCGAAGGTGGTCACGCTCGTGAGTTCGGCCGCTCCGAAGTGCAGATCGTTGAAGACAGCGCCTTGTTCCACGACGTGTGGCAGGTCGGCGAACGCTATCCGGTGTGGATGAGCCACGGCGACCGGGTCACTGAACCGCCGCCCGGTTTCCGCGTGGTCGCGACCTCGCCCAACGCGCCGACCGCCGTCATGGCGGACGATTCGCGCAAGTTCTATGCGACCCAGTTCCATCTCGAAGTGATGCACACGCCGCACGGCATGGCGCTGTTGCGCAATTTCGTGCGCAAGATCGCGGGCTGCAGCGGCGACTGGACCATCCGCACCTTCAAGGACGATGCGATCAAGAAAATCCGCGCTCAGGTGGGCAACGCGAAGGTCGTCTGCGGGCTCTCGGGTGGGGTCGATTCTGCGGTCGCAGCGGTGCTGCTGCACGAGGCGATCGGCAATAATCTCACCTGCGTCTTTGTCGACCACGGGCTGCTCCGCCGCGGTGAGGCAAAGCGGGTGATGATGCTTTTCCGCGGCAGCTACAATATTCCGCTGGTGCATGTGAAGGCGCGCGAGCGCTTTGTCGAAGGCCTTGCCGGCATCACCGACCCCGAGGAAAAGCGCAAAATCATCGGCAAGCTGTTCATCGACGTGTTTGCCGAGGAGGCGGAAAAGCTCGGCGGCGCCGAGTTTTTGGCCCAGGGTACGCTCTATCCCGACGTGATCGAGAGCGCGCCGCCGCTCGGTGGTCCCTCGGTCACCATCAAGTCGCACCACAATGTCGGCGGCCTGCCCAAGCGCATGCATATGAAGCTCGTCGAGCCGTTGCGCGAGCTATTCAAGGACGAGGCGCGCGCGCTCGCGCGCGAGCTCGGCCTGCCCGACGTGTTTGTCGGCCGCCACCCCTTCCCCGGCCCCGGCCTCGCGATCCGCTGCATCGGCGAGATCACCGAGGAGAAGCTGGAGATGCTGCGCTACGCCGATGAAATCTACATCGAGGAAATCCGCCGCACCGGCCTCTATGACGACATCTGGCAGGCCTTTGCCGTGATTTTGCCGGTGAAGACCGTGGGCGTGATGGGCGACGACCGCACCTATGAGAATGTCGTCGCGCTGCGCGCCGTCACCTCGATCGACGGCATGACCGCCGACTTCTATCCCTTCGACATGGCCTTCATCGGCCACGTCGCCACCCGCATCATCAACGAGGTGAAGGGCGTCAACCGCGTGGTCTACGACATCAC
>CAZTTL010000256.1:0-5118 GCA_964616635.1 uncultured Rhodoplanes sp.
GTGTGGGGGATGGCCGTTCTGCTCGGAATCGAGCCAAAAACCGCGGATGTCGCGGTGCTGACCCTTGCCATCCCGAGCGCCGTGATCTGCGTGATTCTCGCGGTCCAATTTCACGCCGCCGAACAGGAGATGGCGTCGACGCTGTTTTTCAGCACCATGCTGTCGTTGCCGACCATGGGTTTGTTCATCTGGCTGCTTGGTGCGTGAGCTGGTTCGTCTCAGCAGGCCATCCGGATCTGGAGCGCCTATTTGCGAAAGCAAATACGCTGCCCAGCACCCGGAGCCCATTCGACCCGCACGCCAACAGGGTTCAGCGCACGCCCATCGCCGCGGCCAGGCGGGCCGTGGCCGGCATCTCGAGTTTGGGGGTGACCCGCGCAGCGGTGGCTGGCGCGAGGACAGGGCTGCCATTGGGGGCGTAGAGACCGCGCTGCCCGGTCATCGGCTTGAAGGCGTCGGTCAGTCCGACCACGGTCTCCGCTGCGCCAAGCACCAGGAAACCGTCCGGCTCGGTTACTCGCCTGATCCGTTCCAGCACATTGATTTTGGTCTGCTGGTCGAAATAGATCAGGACGTTGCGACAGAAGACGAGATCGAACACGCCGAGGCTGGAGAAATCCTCGAGCAGGTTGAGCATGCGATACTGCACCATGGCGCGGATGTCGGGCGAAATCTGCCAAGTCTCGCCGATCTGGGTGAAGTATTTGAGCAGCATCTGGATCGGCAGGCCGCGCTGCACCTCGAACTGGCTGTAGATGCCGACCTTGGCCTTCTCCAGCACCTCGATCGAGAGATCGGTCGCGATAATTTCCACGCGCCAGCCGACGAGCCGGGCCGCCATTTCCTTCAGGCACATCCCCAGCGAATAGGGCTCCTGGCCGGTCGAAGCGGCGGCGCACCAGATGCGGATGCGCCTGCGGTTTTCCCGCGCAGCGAACAGCGCCGGCATGACCGACTGGCGGAAATGATCGAACGGCACCTTGTCACGCAGGAAGAAGGTCTCGTTGGTGGTCATCGCTTCGACCACCTCGACGAGGAGCTGACCCGCGCCCGGCACTTTGAGCTTCTGAACGAGTTCGCTCAGCGACGCGATCCCGCGCTTGCGCGCAAGGGGAAGCAGCCGGCTTTCGACCAGGTATTCCTTGTCGGCGGCAAGGACGAGGCCGGAGCGCTCCTTAACCAGGCGACACAGATAATCGTAGTCTGATGGCGTCACGACCGCTCCCCCGTAAACACACGCGTCACTTTCTGTGCGATCTGCGATAGCGGCAGAACGGCCGAGCACAGCCCTGCCTGGGCGACGGCCCCGGGCATGCCCCACACCACGCTGGTCGCTTCATCCTGGGCGATGACGCTGCCGCCGGCGGCGACGATCTCGGCACCGCCGCGCTGTCCGTCGCTCCCCATGCCGGTCAGCACGACTGCGAGACACGCAGCACCCCAGACCTGGGCCGCCGAGGAAAACAGCGGATCGACTGCCGGCTTGCAGAAATTGACCGGCGGACCGTCGCGCAATACCAGCGCAACCCCATCGTCACGACGGGCGACCTGCATATGGATGGCGCCGGGCGCCACATAGACGCGACCGGCGACGACGGGCTGGCCATCCTGGCCTTCGCGCACCGGCCGGCCGCACGCCCGGGCAAGATGCTCGGCAAGGATGGTCGTGAAGGTCGGCGGCATGTGCTGCGTAATCAGCACCGGGACACGATCGATCACCGGAGCGAGTTGTCCGACCACTTCGTTGAGGGCCTGTGGCCCGCCGGTCGACGAACCGATCAGGAGCACCCGCGGCGGCGTCTTGCTGAACGGTCGTGTTTTCGGGGCGTGTGGCCTGTCCGCGATGACCGCCGGCGCGGCAGGTCCCGGCGCGGCGGCTGCCGTCATGCCGTCGCGCAGGTGCGCGGGAGCGGCTGCCGCGCTAACGGCCGGCGCCGCGGCACGGGCTACGATGCTGCTTGGGCGGGAGACCCGCATTCTCCGGCGGGGCTGGCCGAGGTGAAGAATTTTTTCGATAAGATCACGCCGAAAGTCCGCCGATGTCGTAATCCCCCGACTCGTCTCCGGCTTCGGGATATAGTCGGCAGCACCAAGCGAGAGGGCGCGCAGGCTGATCTCGGCATTGTGCCGCGTCAGCGTCGAGGCCATGATCACCGCGAGATTGGGCTTCTTGGCGAGCAGCAGCGGCAGCGCCGAAATGCCGTCGAGCACCGGCATTTCAATGTCGAGAATGACGACATCGGGGTCGGCGCGCTCGACATTGTCCACCGCGTCGCGGCCGGTGCGCAATGACGCGACGACGCGAAAGTCTGGCTGCTCCTCGACCCAACGGGAGATCAGGCCGCGCACCACGACCGAATCATCGACCACCATGACACGAATCGGATCGGACATCGTGGACGATGTCTGCACAGCAGACGCAGCGGCACTCATCACATTACTCGCACTCGGCTTACGCAACAGCACTCAAACGCCCAAGAAACGTACCGGTCAGACCAGCCCGACTTCCTGGAACTTGGCCGCGACGATCTCCTTGTCGAACGGCTTCATGATATATTCGTCCGCTCCGGCATGAAGGGCGCGGGCGATCTGCGAGACTTCGTTCTCGGTGGTGCAGAACACCACTTTGGGCCGGTCACCACCGGGCATCCGCCGCAACGCGCGCAGGAATTCGTAACCATCCATGCGCGGCATGTTCCAGTCGAGCAGAATGGCGTCCGGCAGCTCGCGCTGGCAGGCGAACAGCGCCTTCTCGCCGTCTTCCGCTTCCGTGATCTCGAAGCTCATGCTTTCGAGGATACGGCGTGCCACCTTGCGAATGACGCTTGAATCATCGACAACCAAGCAGGTCTTCATCTTTGCCTCTTCGTGTTTCCGTGCCGGCAATCGGCTGCGGCCGACACGGCCTTCGTTGCCCTCCGCGTCGTCAGGCCGCGATCGCTGTCGTCTCGCTGCCCATGTCGAGCACGCGATCAACATCGAGCACCACGAGGAGCTGCCCATCAAGCCGATGGACACCGAACGACACGCGGGCAAGCCGCGCATCAAGATTGACGGGGTTGGGTTCCCGCGTGTTTTCAGGAAGCTTGAGCACCTCACCGACCGTGTCGATCAACAGGCCATAGGACTCGCCCTTGTACTCGATGCCGATCGCCATCGGCTTCCTGTCGTCGACGCGCTTGGGAAGCCCGAGCCGGCGCCGCATGTCGATCGCGGTGACGATGCGTCCGCGCAGGTTGAGCACGCCGGCGATCTCCGGCTCCGACAGCGGTACCCGGGTCAGCCGGTCGAGCATGAACACGTCCTGCACGCGCGAGATCGGCAGCCCGAACAGTTGATCGCCGATCATGACGGTGACGAATTCGGTCACCGTTTCGCTCTGATTGTTTTCGGTTGTCATCATCGTCTCCGTCATGCCGCCTCAGTGAGCGCGGCGGTCTGTTCCTTCAGAGCAGCGATCAGGCCGGGCCGGTCGAACTTGGCGACAAAGTCCTGGAAGCCGACCTCGCGGCCGCGCTGGATCACCTCCGGCGCCGTCAGCGACGAAAGCGCGATGATCGGCACGTCATTGCTGTCCGGATCGGCGTGGATCGCCTCGGCGAGTTCGAAGCCATTCATGCCCGGCATGTCGATATCGGTGACCACCACGTCGAAATGGCGCCCGGACTTCAGGCATTCCAGCGCATCGGTGGCGCCGGGCATGGTGGTGACCTGATAGCCGGCCGCCTTGAGCACCGGCGTCAGCATGTTGCGGAAGAAAGCCGAGTCGTCGACGAACAGCAGCGTCCGCCCGACATTTTCCGTCTTGGTGTCCTTGCGGCGCAGCCAGTCTTCGAAGGCGAACGGCAGGAAGTGGCCCATGTCGATGATTTCGGTGGCGTGTCCCTTGACCACCGCCGACCCGAGCACGCCGGGCGTTTCGCTCGACACTTCGATGTTGAGCTGATCCTCGACGATATCGATAATCTCGTCGACCACGAGGCCCATTGAGCGGCCGTCGTCAGAGAAGACCAGCATCGGCTGGGAGCCTTCGGTCTTGATCTGCACTGCGTCGTTCACCCGCACCAGCGGCATGAGCTGGCCGCGATACTGGACGAGCCGGCGTCCGTTCGACGCTTCGATCTTGCTGGCGTCGATCTCTTCGAGCCGCGTCACGAGCGAGAGCGGCACCGCTTTCGGGTCGGGCGAGCCGGCGCGGAAGACGAGCAGCGAGGTGGTGTTGTCGTTGGCGGCATGTTGCTGGACTGCCCTGTCCTCTTCCGCTGCCGCATGGGCGGTGGTTGATGTTCCCAGCGCATGCGCGATCCCGTTGGGGTCGATGATCATGATCACCGAGCCGTCGCCGAGGATGGTATTGCCGGAGAACATGGTGATGTGCCGCAGCTTGGTCGACATCGGCTTCACCACGATTTCCTCGGTGTGGAACACGCCATCGACCACGATGCCGAAGGTCTGGGTGCCGACCTGCGTCACCACGATGAAGCCATTCTCGGGCTCTTCCTGGGCGCCCTCGTCCATCTTCAGTAGCGTCTTGAGATGAATGAGCGGCAACAGCTTGTTGCGCAGCCGCAGCACCGGCGTGTCCTTGATCCGCTCGATCCGATGCTCGGAATTGGACTGGGCGCGCACCAGCTCGATCACCGAGAGCTGCGGGATCGCGAAGCGATTGTCCGCGGCTTCGACGATCAGCGCGGAGACGATCGCCAGCGTGAGTGGAATCTTGATGGTGAAGCTCGATCCGGCGCAGGCTACCGAGTTGACGTCAACAGTGCCGCCGATCTGGTCGATATTGTTGCGCACCACGTCCATGCCGACGCCGCGACCGGATACGCTTGTCACCTTGGTGGCGGTCGAGAAGCCGGGCGCGAAGATGAATTTGTGGATCTGCGCCTCGCTCATCTTCTCGATCTGAGCTTCGGTCGCAAGCCCGTTAGCGAGCACCTTGGCCTTGATCTTATCGGTGTTGAGCCCACGACCGTCGTCAGCGATCTCGATGATGATGTGGCCGCCTTCGTGATAGGCGGAGAGGCGGATGGTGCCCTTCTCCGGCTTGCCGAGTGCGCGGCGCTCCGCCGGCGCCTCAAGGCCGTGATCGGCCGAGTTGCGCACCATATGGGT
>CAZTTL010000256.1:5128-5376 GCA_964616635.1 uncultured Rhodoplanes sp.
TCCTTGATCAGATCGAGCACCTGGCGGTCGAGCTCGGTGTCAGCGCCATGCATTTCGAGCTCGATCTGCTTGTTGAGCTCGGTGGCGAGGTCGCGCACGATCCGCGGCAGTTTCTGCCAAGCATTGCCGATCGGCTGCATGCGCGTCTTCATGACGCCCTCCTGCAGCTCGGCGGTAACGTTGGAAAGCCGCTGCAGCGGCACCTTGAATTCCGAATCCTCGTGGCGCCGCACGATCTCCAGGAGCTG
>CAZTTL010000257.1:0-5366 GCA_964616635.1 uncultured Rhodoplanes sp.
GCCGAGCTCAGCCTCCCCCGAGACACGGGGGAGGGGGACCATGCATCGCAGGCACGCTTGCGCAGCCTGCGCAGGCTTGGCTGCGTGCATGGTGGAGGGGGCACGCTGCAAGCGAATCCAGATCGCCCCCTCCCCCGCCCCTCGGGCGGTTCCCCTCCCCCGCTACGCGGGGGAGGATGCAGATACAGAGCTTGTGCGGGGATGCGTTTCTTTCCCTTACCCGGCTCGGACCTATAGTCCTCGCCATCCTCTCCCGCGAGGGGAGAGGGAACGAGTGGCATTGTTCGCTTGGACGCGTCCACCAGCACGATCAGGTTCAGCCCGGCGGCATGGGCGAGGAGATCGTCTAAGAAAAGGGTGCAGGCGCCCTTCTCGGCGCGACGCTTACCGAGCGTGAGCAGGCGGGTGAGTTTTGCCCAGCCGGCGCGATCCTGCGGAAAGCTGAAAATGTCGGGCGTGCCATCGATGAAAACAAGCCGCGCGCCGACCGCGAGCCGGATGCCGTGCTCCTTCGCCGCCTCGTGCGCGCGCACGACGCCGGCGACCGAATTGCGGTCGGCAATGCCGATCCCGGCAAGCCCCAGTGCTTTCGCCTGCGCCGCCAGTTCCTCCGGATGCGAGGCCCCGCGCAGAAAGGAGAAATTGGTGGTGACGGCAAGCTCGACGTACCGCATGGGACTTGAACCACCAGGTAATGTGTATTATATTACACACTGTTTCCGCGGCATGGGCTGCGGAGTCGCTGGCGCTGTTTTGACCAGCTACGTGCTTCAATGAGGCCGCGGCACTAAAGCTGCGGAAGACCTGTCTACGGCGATACCTCGGTCTCGATTGGCCGAGGCTTCAATGCAGCCGCGGCTCAGGCCGCGGAAGATCAGGTTTGGGCAGGGCCGGAATGTGCGCCATGTCCCTTCAACGAAGCAACGGGTTGGCGGCTCGACCTTCGAGCTGCTTACAGCGAGGCCGGCGATATGGAGAAGAACAGCCGCAAGCTGATCAGAATGCTTGAGAAGGATGGCTGGGTGCTGGAGCGGGTGAGCGGGGATCACCACACCTTCAAGCATCCGCACCGGCCGACGCTCATTACGGTTACGCATCCACGACGGGATTTCCCGATCGGACTGGTGCGACGAATCTATAAACTGGCGGGATGGCGAGCGTAATTGCTGTTGCTGACTCTGGATGTCTTTCTGGGACCTAACATGACAACCCACTATGTTGCCCTTTCCGAGAAGGACCCCGACAGTGCGTTCGGAATCTGGTTTCCGGATATTGAGGGCTGCTTCTCGGCCGGGGACACACTGGCGGACGCTGCGGCAAACGCTGCGGCGGCCCTGCGCCAGCATGCGGAAGCGTTGGAAAGCGCGGGGCGGCCAATTCCCACCGCGCGTCCGCTCGATGATGTCCTTCACGATGAAGATGTGCGGGCGGCACTTGCCGCCGGGGCGATGCTGCTCGCCGTGCCGCTGCTCATCGACGCAGGCCGCACCGTACGCATCAATGTTTCGCTGAATAAGGGGCTTGTCGATCAGATCGACGACGCTGCGGCCGCGCGCGGTCTCACGCGCTCGGCCTTTCTCGCGCAGGCGGCGCGAGACAAGATTGCAGGAGCCGGGTGACTCCGAGATGCGCAAGCACAAGACCAGTGACAACCCGGAATGGACGCCGGCGATGACCCGCAAGGCACGTCCGGCGAAAAAAGTTTTTCCCGGCATGGCGCTTCCAGAGCCAGCAAAGCGTGGTTCCCAAAAAGCGTCCATGAAGAAGAGCGCGCAAACTGCAAGCATGCGTCACCCGAACAGGCCGTGCAGGAACCAGCGCGGGGTTGCCGTCTCGCGGCCATAAAGACCCTCGCGAAAAAGCCAGACGCGGGCACCGGCGCGGCATTCGACCCGGAAATAGTCGCGGGTGAGCGCATGGCCCTCAAGGTCGCGCCACCATTCGAGCGCGATGCGCTCGGGCCCTTCGGCCGCGGCGACCTCGTGCAGCATCCGGCGCCAGCGAAAGCGCACGGGCGGACCGTCGGGCACCTCGGCCATCGCCTCGATCAACTCCGGCCGGGCAAACAGCCGCACCGGCCGCGGCGGCGCCAGCGTGTCCTGTCCTCCAAATGGCACCCTCTCCCCTCGCGAGAGAGGGTGCCGAGCGCCCCCTCCCCAACCCTCCCCCGCTTGCGGGGGAGGGAGTCGCGTGAAGCGCGACGGGTGGGGGCAACTGATAAGCGGCTTGTAGCGCGCCCCCTCACCCGGATCGCTGCGCGATCCGACCTCTCCCCGCCTGCGGGGAGAGGTGAGTACAGAGTTCGGCAACGCCCGCACCCCATGTGCCGGAACCGTGGCGACGGCGAATTCGGGGATGTGAGTGTCCTGCGGCACCAAGCGGGTGACACGGCGCAGGCCAAAGCGCGCGCCGAGCCGGTCGATCAGATGGGCAAGGTCTTCATCCGCGCGGTCGAACGCAGCGAGAGCCCCGGCCGCAAGCTCCACCTGCGCCGGCGCCAAGCGCTCGGTGACCGGTGCGCTGAGGCGTATGAGGTCATAGCCAAAGCCGGGATCGCAGGGTTCGGCGAGGCTCGCGAGCCTATCCTTGAACAAGCGGCCGATCTGGTCCGCCGCACGCACCGGCGCGCTCGTCCCCACCGCGAGGCGATGCACTGTGCCGTCGCTGCGGAAGAGCACGAGTTCGAGCCGGCGCGCGCCCTCTCCCCGCACTTCCATGGCATAGCCGAGCCGGATGCTGAGGCGCGAGATCGTCCCCAGCACGTCGCGCTCGCGCGCGATCGGCTCGGCAAAATGCTGCTCGGCCATGAAGGACGGGGCGGGCAGACGCGGCGTGATCGGCTCTTCCACGCGGCCGAGCGTTTGATCGAGACGGAGCAGCAAAAAATCGCCGAAGCGGGCCGCGAGGGTGGCGCGCGGCAGATCGAGCACATCGGCCACGCGATGCAGCCCGACATCGGCCAGCGCCGCAACCGTGTCCGGCTCAAGCCGCAGCGCTGCAAGCGGCAGCGGCGCCAACGCCTCGCCGGCCGCGGCGGCAGGAATGATGAATGCCTTCTCCCTCTCCCCTTGTGGGAGAGGGTGCCGAGCGAACGCTTGTGAGCGAGGCGGGTGAGGGGGCGTCGAGCTTGCACCGCGCGCGCGGCTCTCCCCCTCACCCGGCTCGGACCATTGGTCCTCGCCACCCTCTCCCGCGAGGGGAGAGGGTGAGAACTGACGATTCCGCACCCCATAGCGCGCGAGCGCCCAGGCGCAGCCGGGGGTGCTGGCGATGGCGACGCGGGCATGCAAACCCTGCGCGGCGAGCCTCCTGACGATGTCGCGGGCGAGCGCCGTCTCCCCGCCGAAGAGATGAGCACAGCCGCTGATGTCGAGCATGAGGCCCGCCGGCGCATCGAGCGCGACCAGCGGCGTGTAGCGGTCGCACCAATCGGCCACCGCCTCCAGCAAACGCTGGTCCGCTTCGGGGGCGGCCGGCGCGATGGCGAGCCCCGGATGCCGCGCGCAGGCATCGGCCAGCGCCAGACCGACGGTGAGGCCGAGGCGCGCGGCGGCGTCGTTCAGTGCGGCGATGCGCAGCGCGCTCTTGACCTTGTGGGCGACGACGAGCGGCGCGGCATCGCTCCACCGCACAGGCTCGTCCGCCACTGCCGTGTCATCCGGCCTGCGCGCAAAGCAGCGGGTCAAGCGGTCGGTCGCCAGCCGCCGCAGCCAGATCGCGAGATAGCGGCGCGGAGAAGAAGGCGTGCTCATGATGGTCCCACGACAAGAGCCAGCGGCCCGGAGGCCCGCGGCGGTTGCGAACGAGAGTGAGAAGGACGGCCGGGCGCCCGAGCCCGCCGAACGGGTCGCGCAGGCCGGGCGCGGCGGCGACCGCAAAGCGCGTCATTGCCGGGCTCGGCCGCCCGCTCGGGCGATGGCGCAGGAGAAAGCCAAAGCCGCCGCCTGCCCCGGCCGCCAGCGACAGCCGGCGCAGCATGGTGAGGTCGCGCGCGCCCTCGCGCATGAATTCGCCGACGACGGCAGCGACCGCCCGGCTGCGCAGCGCCTCCTCCATCGCCCAGGCGCCGTCGCGCTCACGGGCGACGCGCAGGCCGATCACGCGCGCCAACGGCAGGCCGAGGCAAGCAAGCCCCGGCCCGTAGAGGCAGCCGCCCTCGCGCTCTGCCGCCTCCGGCTCGATCCACAGCGCGTCGCGGCCGTCCTCCCGCACCGCGCGGACCAGGAGCGCGAGGGTGAAGGCGGCACCGGCGCCGAAGTCGAACGGCGCGGCGGGCGCAATCTCGTGCAACGCGCCGCGCGCGAGCCCGCCGCCGAGCGCATGGTCAAGCGTTGGAATGCCGAAAGCGAGCGCCCCGCTTTTTTTGGCACCCCCGGTACCGCCCGCACCCCCCGCACCCTCGGCATGCACCGCGCTGCCAGCGCCGCTGGCACCCCCGGTACCTGCAGGGCGATCGCACTTGACGTCACCCGCCCCTGAAAGGGGAGGGTCGGACCATCGAAGATGGTCCGGGGAGGGGTCGTAAGCTGCATCCGCCCCCCACCCGGTGCCATATGCGACCATCCTGCCTGGCCCGGCGATGCCGCGCGCGCCATGCGCCTCGATCGCCGCCACCTGCCGGCGGAGCGCGTGCAAAATTTCGCCCGCGTGAGGGGACGCCATGGTCACGGCCTGTGCTGGAGCGGCGGCCGTTCCGTTTTTGGAACGGCCATGCGCTCGTGGTTAAGGGTCGCAGTCGCATCGTCGCGGCGGGTGTTTCGGCCCGCCGTCCTCGGCTAATGTTCCTGTTATGTTCTTAAGATTCCGTAACCGGGCGGCGCTGTCAAGGCCGATGCGCGTGTGGCCGTGCCTCAGTTTGAATTTTCGCCGCGCGTGTTCGGTCGTGTCGGTCGCGCTACGTCAGCGCTCCCGGCACAAAGCACCGCACATACCAGCCGTCCAATGCCCATGCCGCACAGAGGATCGGCTCGCCGATCGGATTGCCTTGGTCTTTGATGACCGCGCCCGGCGGGATATCGATCCATTTCCCGTCCCGCGCCCTGGCTTGCCACCTGTTGCCCGACAGGCGTGCCTCGGTGCGGAGGCAGTCCGTTTCATCACAACAATAACCACCCCGCGGTGAGCGCAGGTCGTGGAACCAGCGACGAATTTCCGGAGCGACATGCTCGTACTGCCCATAGTCACGCGCAAGAGCGGCGGTGCCTGCGAGAAACAGCAATAGAAGCATAGGTTTCATGCAAAGGCCCTCGGCCTTGGCTGTCGTCGGACGCGCCTCAAGCTCGCCACGCAGCGTGCACGATCGCAGCGCCGAATAGCAACGATTTCACACGCGCATCCAAGCGGCACGTCCGCCCGCGTTGAAAGGC
>CAZTTL010000258.1:0-5365 GCA_964616635.1 uncultured Rhodoplanes sp.
ATGCGGTTTGGCACGGTTCCCCTGGCGAGCGCGAAAGGCGGCATCGTCGCGCATGCGATCCGCATCGGCGCGCTTGTTCTGAAGAAGGGCAGCGTGATCGGTGAAGCCGAACTCGCAGCGCTGCGCGCGGCGGGCGTTGCCGCGATCACGGTGGCGCGGCTCGATCCCGGCGACGTGCCGGAGAACATCGCCGCCGCCGAGCTCGCGGCCGCGATCGGCGGCGCCGGCGTGCGCGTCGAGCGCGCCTTTACCGGCCGCGCCAATCTCTCCGCCGACTGCGCGGGCCTGCTGGTCGTCGACAAGCCGCGCATCGATGCGCTCAACGCCATCGATCCCGATGTCACGCTGGCGACACTCGCGGCCTACGCGCCGGTGCTGCCCGGCACCATGACCGCGACGGTGAAGATCATCCCTTTCGCGATATCGGGCGAAACGCTGGACCACGCGCTCGGCGTCGCGCGCGCCGATGCGCCGCTCGTGCGCATCGCCCCCTATCGGCTGCGCAAGATCGCCGTCATCTCGACCGTGCTGCCGGGACTTGCCGAAAAAGTCGTCGACAAGACGCTGAAAGTCACGGCGGCCCGGCTGGCCCCGGCTCAGGCCACGATCATCGCCGAGAAGCGGGTGCCGCATGAGACGGCGGCGCTCGCGCAGGCGCTGCGCGAGGTTTCGGACGCCGGCGCGGAGCTTGCGATCGTGTTCGGTGCCTCGGCGATTACCGACCGCCGCGATGTCATTCCTGCGGCGATCGAGGCGATCGGCGGGCGGATTGAGCATTTCGGCATGCCGGTCGATCCCGGCAACCTGATGCTGGTCGCGGAAGGCTTTGGGCGGCCGGTGCTCGGCGCACCCGGCTGTGCGCGCAGCCCCAAGGAGAACGGCTTCGACTGGATCCTCTCGCGCCTGCTCTGCGGCTTGCCGGTGACCCGCGCCGAGATCACCACGATGGGCGTCGGAGGTTTGCTGATGGAGATCGTGACCCGCCCGCAGCCGCGCGCGGCGCCGGAGACGCCGGGCCGTTGCATTGCCGCCGTCGTGCTCGCCGCCGGGCGTTCGTCCCGCATGGGCGGGCCGAACAAGTTGCTCGCCGAGGTCGGCGGCCGGCCGCTGGTGCGCATCGCCGTCGAGGAGGCTTTGGCCTCCACCGCCCGGCCGGTGATCGTGGTGACCGGCCATCAGCGCGAGCGGGTCGAGGCGGCGCTTGCCGGCCTTGATGTCACCTTCGTGCACAATCCCGATTTCGCCGAAGGTTTGTCCGCATCGCTCAAGGCCGGCACCGCCGCCGTGCCGGCTGAGGCCGACGGCGCCATCATCTGCCTCGGCGACATGCCGCAGGTCGATGCGCCGCTGATCGATCGCCTGCTGGCGGCGTTCGATCCCGAGCGCGGCATCCTCATCGTGGTGCCGACGATTGCCGGCCGGCGCGGCAATCCCGTCGTACTGTCACGCCGCTTCTTCCCTGAGCTTACGGCGCTCACCGGCGATGTCGGCGCCCGCGCCCTGATTGCCGCGCATCCGGAAGCCGTCACCGAAGTCGCAGTGACCGACGGCGCCGCCTTCACCGATGTCGACACGCCCGACGCGCTCGACGCCGTCCGCGCCGCCGCCGAGGACGCGTAGCGACACGCATCACGCCGAGCGCTGCTCGCTGGCGAGCAGGCTGAGATATTCCCAGGCCATGGTGGCGGCTGCGAGCGCGGTGATCTCGGCTACGTCATAGGCGGGCGCGACCTCGACAACATCCATCCCGACGAACGCCAGGCCGCCGAGATCGCGAATGATCGCCTGCGCCTGCCAGCTCATGAGACCGCCGACCTCCGGCGTCCCGGTGCCGGGGGCAAAGGCGGGATCGAGCACGTCAATATCGAAGCTGAGATAAACCGGCGCGTCGCCGATCACCGTGCAGATGCGTTCCGCCAGCTCCGCCGGGTTCGTCGTGTGGACGTGCTGCGCCGGGATGATCGTGACCCCGCGCTCGCGCGTCCACTCGTAAATGCTGCGCTCGACCGGCGAACGAATGCCGATCTGCACGAAGCGGCGCGGGTCGACCAAACCTTCCTCGATCGCGTGATAGAACACGCTGCCATGGGCATAGCGCTGGCCAAAATTATCCGGCCAGGTATCGACATGCGCGTCGAAATGAATCAGCGCTACGGGGCCGCGCTTCTTCGCCAGCGCCCGCAGCAGCGGCAGGGTGATGCCATGCTCGCCACCCAGCGCCACCAGATGGCCGATGGCGGCGGCCTGCTGCTCGATCGCCGCGAGGCTTGCCGGAATATCGCCGAGCGCGATGGTGAAATCGCCGATATCGGCGGGCGCAAGGTCGAGCGGATTGACCCAGTGGAAGGGATGATCGCCGTCGACCAGCATGCGGCTCGCCTGCCTGATCGCCGCCGGGCCGAAGCGCGCGCCGCTGCGGTTCGTGGTGCCGATATCAAGGGGAATACCGGCAATGCAGATACGCGCCGCGGAATCGCGGTTGGTGATGCCGAGAAAGCTCGGCGGCAGCGCAAAGGTTGGACTTGCTCCGGTCACAACGTTACGAGCCCGAAGCGACCGGCGCGAAGCGAAAGACCGCTGCGGCAACCACGCAGGTCCAGGCGCCGTCGGTCGCGCCCTCCGCCGCCGCCGTGATCGACAGGCTGTCGACGATGAGATTGCTCATCTCATAGACGCGCTTGCGCTCGTTCCAGCCGGCATTGGGATCGAACTCGATCCCGAGCGTCGAGGCCAGCATGGTGGCGGCGAGATCCTCGGCATATTCACCGGCTTCGCTCTCCGTCATGCCGAAACCGTGATGCTCGGAGATATAGCCGTAATGGGCCTCGTTGGTCGGTCGCGCCATGCCGATGCTCGCGGCGATGCGGCGGCCCGGTTCGTTGATTTCGGCGCGCGCCATGACCGAGAAGGTGATCTCGCCGGGGTACAGCGTCGCGATGCCCTCCTCGCGCCCGACCAGCCGGCAGCGCGGCGGCAGGATGGAGGAGACCGCGACCAGGTTCTGCTGCTCGATATCGGCATCGCGCAGGGCGTATTCGAATGCGGTCAACTGGTATTTATGAACGCCGACGCCGCGCGTGAGGAACACGGTGGTCGGAATGGGAAACATGTCGTCGCTCCATGCGGGGCATGCCGGATGAACTCGCGCCTTGGATATA
This sequence comes from uncultured Rhodoplanes sp., assembly GCA_964616635.1. Taxonomy (GTDB): domain Bacteria; phylum Pseudomonadota; class Alphaproteobacteria; order Rhizobiales; family Xanthobacteraceae; genus Rhodoplanes. Next base: position 3,159 of record CAZTTL010000258.1, read on the forward strand.
ACCGGGTCGGCGGTTGTGCGCCACGATCGCTTCGTCGATAACGGCAGGGTAATGTAGCCCGTCCTTGTTCAGCCCTGTCGGATAATGCGCAGCATTCTCATCCTTCTGAACGAACGTGCGGGATCACTCATCGACCGCGACCCGGTTGCGGTGAAAGCGGAGCTCCGGCGCCGCCTGGCGCGACCCGGGTGCAGGGTCGACGTGTTGCTTACGCACAAGCGCGGTATAGGCCGGGCCATCGATCGCGGCGCCGTCTCCGATTACGACACCATCATCGTCGGCGGCGGTGACGGAAGCGTGGGTTATGCTGCCAACCGGCTTGCCGGGACCGGCAAGACGCTGGGCGTGCTGCCGCTCGGCACCGTCAATCTGCTGGCGCGCGATCTTGGCTTGCCGACCGATCTCGACGACGCGATTGCCGCGGTCGAGGGATCGGTTCCGCGTCCCATCGATCTCGGCACGCTCAACGGACGTGCTTTTCACACCTTGTCGGGGATGGGCTTCTTCAGCCAGATGGCGCGCGCCCGCGAGGAGACGCGCGACCTTCCCGGCAAAGTGCTGCGGGTGATGGCTGCGGCGGCGCGCGCATTCAGCAGGACGGGCCGCTTCACGCTCGATGTCTCGATCGATAACCGCACGCAGCATACCGAAGCGGTGGCCGTCTTGGTGACCGTCAATCGATTCTCGGGCGAGCAATGGCGGCGCGCCCGACTGGACGAAGGCACGCTCGAAGTGCACATCGTCGAAGACACCGGCGCCTTGGGCAAGTTGAAAGCCGGCGTCGACCTGGTCACCGGCGGCTGGCGAAACAATCCAGGGATTCGCAGCATCGCGGCGCAGCGTGTGACCATCACCAGCGGCCGGCGCCGGGCCTGGGTCACGACCGACGGCGAACTCGTGCGCGAGCAGGTTCCGCTGGTCTATGAGATTCGGCCGCGGACACTGAATGTCCTGATGCCAGCGCCGGCGTGAGGGCCGTGTGCCAGTCATCCACCGGGCGACCGAACGACGCCCAGAGCGGCCGATCAGGGTGATTGACCGGCATCGGCATTCCGCCTTACGCTCAGCCAAATTAGCGTGGGAGGCATGATACAATCGCCCGGATCGCGGCCCAGGCACGCTTTTCAGCACTGGCCGGCCGGTCGTTACGCAGCAAAAAGACTGGCACAAGACAATCTGACTTCGGACCCGGGAAATCTTGAACGCCGGGACTCAGGGCTCAGCGTTCGAGCGATGAGAGGCTCGTCAATGTCCAATCTCCATGTCATGACCGGGGCAAGCGACGTCCCGGCTTACCCTACGATCCGCAAGATCGACTTTGTCGATTTGAAGGACGCGTTCGTGAAAGGCGTCGACGATTTCATGGCGGCGCCGACCCAGCTGATCTTTCTCGCCATCATCTATCCGATTGTCGGTCTTTTCCTCGCGCGCCTGACCTTCGGCTACCAAGTCCTGCCATTGCTCTTTCCGCTCGTCGCCGGCTATGCGCTGGTCGGGCCATTTGCCGCGCTCGGCCTTTACGAAATGAGCCGCCGGCGTGAGCAAGGCCAAGAGGTGACGTGGAAACACGCGCTCGGCGTGCTGCGCTGCCCGTCGCTCGATGCGATCGGTGCGCTCGGCTTCATCCTGATGGTGCTGTTCGTGATCTGGCTCGCGGTCGCGCTGTGGCTTTATGGCCTTATGTTTGGCTTAGCGACGCCGCATTCCTTCGGGCAGTTCTTCTCCGACATCCTGACGACCACCAACGGTTGGATCCTGATCATTGTCGGTCATGCGCTCGGATTCGTGTTCGCCGTATTGGCGCTCATGATCGGCGTGGTGTCTTTCCCACTCCTGCTGGACCGTGATGTCGGCGCGGTCGTCGCGCTGCAGACCTCGGTACGTGCCGTGCTCGCCAATCCGCTGCCGATGGCGGCCTGGGGGCTGTTCGTTGGCGCATTGCTGGCGATCGGCTCGGTACCCTTCTTCATCGGGCTCGCCATCGTGGTGCCGGTGCTCGCCCATGCGACATGGCATCTCTACCGTAAATTAGTTGAGCCTGCGGACGCCCCAGCCCCTGCAGCGGCGGGCTGAGCGGCTGCAAGAACACCAAACAAACACCCGGCCCGTTCGGAACGAGCCGGGTGTTTGAGCCCTTGCTTCGGGCGTTGCGCTAGGGCCTGTTTACAATTACCGGATTGCGAGGAAAGCCGCGATGAGATTGAGGA
>CAZTTL010000259.1:0-5329 GCA_964616635.1 uncultured Rhodoplanes sp.
CTGCGAATCCTGCAATCGGGTGCGGGTAACCTGCACCGGCACGCTGTTCATGTGCCTCGGCCAGGAAGACGCCGCCGACCTGCGCGCGCCGCTGCGCGCCTCGGAGGGCAATGATCTGCTCCATGCGGCGATCGACGCCGCGATCGCGCGCAAGCCGAAGGGGCACGATTTCATCATCGACCGCCGCCACAAGCGTCCCGCGCTCGCCCGCCATATGAGCGTGACCGGCGGGTGAGCGGATTTGACATTGGAACGGATGTCGGGGCCTGCCCGCGTGCGCCACGGGCGGCCGCGTCGTCACGGCGCCGGGACCGCAGCAAAACGAATAACCGGGAAAACTCGCCCACGCCGCGAAGCCCCGACATTTTTTTGACAAAGCAACGGCTTTGCGGTCTGAAGCGGGCGGGGAGGGGACCCGGCTTGTTTTCTTGTGCCGGCCAACTCGTCGCCGGAGGGGGCGTTGGACGCAACTCTCAAGCTCAGCCGCGGGATCGACCGGATCAACGAGAAATTCGGGACGATCGCCACCTACTTCGTGCTGTTCGCCTGCCTCCTCAGTGCCGCGAATGCGGCGATCCGTTATGGCCTCGGCGGCTTGCTGTGGCTGAGCCACGCTGCGCCTGAGCTCGGCTTCATCCAGCACCTCCTGACCTGGTACGGCAGCAATGCCAACGCCTTTCTCGAGGCGCAATGGTACCTGTTCACCGGGATCGTGCTGCTCGGCGGCCCGTTCACGCTGAAGCTCAACGAACATGTCCGTGTCGATCTGCTCTACGGTTTTGCCTCGCCGCGCGGGCGCATCTTCATCGACATTTTCGGCACGATCTTCTTCCTGCTGCCCATCTGCCTGATCCTGATCTATTTCACCTGGTTCTGGTTTCTCGATTCCTGGCGCATCCAAGAGGTCTCGTCGAATGCCGGCGGCCTGATCCGCTGGCCGGTCAAGCTGCTGCTGCCGGTCGGCTTCTCGTTGATGGCGCTGCAGGGCATCTCCGAACTCATCAAGCGCATTGCCGCGCTGATGGGACGCGATGAGCTGAGCTATGGCTACGAGGCGCCCCTGCAATGAACTTTGTCAGGGACAATATGGCGCCGCTGATGTTCGGCGGCCTCGTCGTGTTTATGCTGATTGGCTATCCGGCCGCTTTCTCACTCGCCGCCGTCGGCCTGTTCTTTAGCTTCCTCGGCATCGAGTTCGGGCTGATGCAGCCCGACTTCCTCGGCAACCTGACCTATCAGCTCTACGGCATCATTTCCAACGACGTGCTGCTCGCGATCCCATTCTTCACCTTCATGGGAGCGATCCTCGAGCGCTGCGGGCTCGCCGAGGATTTGCTCGATTCGATCGGCCAGCTGTTCGGCCCGGTGCGCGGCGGCCTCTCATACGCCGTGATCTTTGTCGGCGCGATTCTCGGTGCCATCACCGGCACGGTCGCCGCCTCGGTGATCGCAATGGGCGTCATCTCCGTGCCGGTGATGATGAAATACGGCTATTCGACCCGCCACACGATGGGCGTGATCGCAGCAGCCGGTACCACCGCCCAGCTGATCCCGCCGTCGCTGGTGCTGGTCGTTCTCGCCGACCAGCTCAACCGCTCGGTCGGCGACATGTATGCTGGCGCCATCGGCCCAAGCCTCATCGAGCTGACCTTGTTCTGCACCTGGGTCTTCGCCGTCAGCAAGATCTGGCCGCAGGCCGTGCCGGCGCTGCCGCCGGAAGCGCGCACGCTGCGTGGCTGGGCGCTGTGGGCGAAAAGCCTGCGCGGCATCATTCCCTCGCTGGGGCTGATCTTTCTGGTGCTGGGCACGATCTTCTTAGGCCTGGCGACGCCGACCGAAGCCGGCGCGCTCGGCGCCGTCGGCGCGTTGCTGCTTGCCTGGTTCAACCGCACGCTGACCTGGCCGCTGGTGTATCAGGGCATGGCCACGACCATGCGGCTGACCGCGATGGTAGTCTATATCCTGATCGGCGCCCGCACCTTCAGCCTGGTGTTTCAAGGCGTCGGCGGCAAGCTGTGGATCGAGAGCATGCTGGCGGCGCTGCCCGGCGGGCAGGTCGGCTTTCTCGTCTTCGCCAATATCTTCGTTTTCGTCATCGCGTTCTTTCTCGACTTCTTCGAGATCGCCTTCATCATCATTCCGATGCTGGCGCCGGTGGCAGAGAAGCTTGGCATCGATCTTGTCTGGTTCGGCGTGCTCATCTGCGCCAACATCCAGACGAGCTTCATGCATCCACCGTTTGGTTTCGCGCTGTTCTATCTGCGCGGCATCACCCCGCCTTCGGTAAAGACCAAGGACATCTATTGGGGCGCCGTCCCATGGCTGTTTCTTCAGGTGATCCTGGTCGCGATCCTGATCATCTGGCCGCAGTCGGTGACCTACTGGCTGTCGAAGCCGCCGGTGGTCGATCCGAATGCGATCAAGCTCGACATCAAGATTCCCGACGTGCCGCCGCCGCTGAACCTGCAATAATCATCCGGGCAGGCGCGCGCGCACATTTTTCCGGCGAAGTGGACACCGGTTCGCCGTAGAAAAGGCGATCACGCAAAGCGAACGAGAGCGAATAGCGCGTCTGTCAGGAAGGAATTCGCTCGAGCCGCCAGCGGTCGGGCCGGTTCAGGCAGAAGGTGAGGGCGATCGCCACGATCGACGACGCCATCATCACGAAAAAGGCGCGGTCATAGCCGCCGCTCGCATCGAACAGCGCGGCGCCGAGATAAGCGCCGAGCCCGCCGCAGATGTGATGCACCATGGTGATCAGGCCGGTGAGCGCGCCGAGTTTCTGGGTACCAAAACTCTCGGCGACGAACGGCACCGTCAGCGGCGCGGTGACGAGAAACGTGAACCCGAAGATTACCGCGAACAGCGTCACCATCGCGGCCGACTGGTTGATCATGATCAGCGCAAAGATGACGATGCGCGCCGCGAACGAGGCGGCGGCCGGCGCCCTGGGGCCCGAGCGATCGCTCCAGGCGCCGGCGGCAATCACGCCGAGCAGCGCGGCGAGCCCCATCAGCGCCAGCAGATTGCCGGCAATGAACGGATTGAGCCCGCGATCCTGCGCGAAGGCGACGAGGTGGGTGGTGACGAAGAAATCGTCGAAGCCGCACATCGCATAGACGCCGAGCAGCAGGCGGAACTGGCGGGTGCGCGCGACCTCGCCGATCGTGCGGCTGCGCGATGGATCGATCACCGCTTTCGGCGCGGCGCCGTCATGGCCGCGCGGCAGCACGGCGAGCAGCACCGGCACCAGGGCGAGATGAGCGAGGCCGAGCCAGAAGAACACCGAGCGCCAGCCGATCGCGACCAGCACGGCGGCAAGTGCCGCGACCACCACGAGCTGGCCGACGCTCATGCCCGACATCGCGATCGCATTGGCAAAGCCGATGCGGCGGGGAAAGACGCGCGTCACCATCACGATCACCGGGGTGAGCGAGGCCATGCCATTGCCGATCGCGAAAAGCACGCCATAGAACAGCAGCGCGTGCCAGGGCGCGCTCATGAATCCCATCAGGCCGATGCCGATGCCGGCGATGGTGAGGCCGCCGCCGAGCACCAGGACCGGGCTGGTGCGGTCGGCCATGGTCCCGGCGACATAGAGGCAGACCGCCGACACGATCTGGAACAGCGCGACCGCAAGGCCGATATCGCTGCGGACCCAGCCGAATTCCTCGACCACGGTCTTGAGCGTGAGCCCGATGGCAAAACGCGAGCCGCCGCTGATGAACAGCACAAGAAAGCCCGCGGCAAGCACCACGGCAGGGCTGGACAGCAGGAATTTTCGGGTCACGGGCGCGTTCGGTGAGGGTGGGGCAAAGCAAGCAGTCGCCTGCCGCAATGCCGCGCCAGAGTGGCACGGCGAGGCCGGGAGGGGAATAGGTTTGCAACCAATGGGCCGTGTCTGTAACATGTCACGGACAGCGACGACCGGTCACAGACGATAAAACCCAAGAGCTTAGCCCGATGAATAACAGGCAAGTTCAGCGGAATGCTGGTAAAGGGGGCGGCAAGCGCCAAGCCAAGACCCCGCGCGAGCGCATGCAGGCGCGGCGCGACCGGCTGCGCGCGCAAGGCTTGCGCCCGGTGCAGCATTGGGTCCCGGACTTACGCAATAGGCGAATACGGGCGGCTATTCGGCGCGAAGCCGCGTTGCTGTCTCAACATCCGGACAATGCAGCGCTCGACGACTGGCTCGACGCCGTACATGACCCACACGATTGGCCGTGACACGCGGCGATGTGGTGATTGTCGTCGCGCCGGGCCAACTCGGCAAACCGCGGCCAGCGATTATTGTGCAGGCTGACGAACTTGGGGATGCGACGACATCAGTTATCGTCTGCCCGTTATCGTCAACGGTGCAAGGCTCCGGTCGCCTTCGGCCTGTCATCGAGTCGACGGAGAGCAACGGTCTGCGGGTCAAATCGCAGGCCATGACCGATAAGATCACTGCACTTCGTCGGGATCGTATCCGCGATGTCGTCGGGCGGCTCGATCCAAAGCAGGTCAATGCGCTCGATCGCGCTTTGCTCGTGATTCTCGGGCTCGCGCGATGAACGCGAGCGCATAAACAAACCGGGCCGCACGAAAACGTGCGGCCCGGTGAGAGACAAAAGCGTCTGCCCCCTCCACCGCCCTACGGGCGGTTCCCCTCCCCCGCACGCGGGGGAGGATGAGGCGAGCATTCGCGCTAGTTATTCTGCGCGTAGTCCGGCAGCGCCCAGTGGTCAGGCGAGCGCCACAGGCCAGACAGCAGCAGGTCGCGTACGCACTGGAGTTCCTTTGGCAGGCGGTCGAACAGCTTGATGAAGAGCGCCTCGTGGCCGAGGATCTCCTGCATCCATAGGGCCTTGTCGACCGCCATCAGCGCATGGAACTGCTCGCGTGTGAAGGCAAGGCCGCGCCAGTCGATATCGTCATAGGTCGGCACATAGCCGAGCGGGCCTTCGAGCGCGCGCCCGGTGCCGTTGGCGCGTTCGACCACCCACTTCAGCACCCGCATATTGTCGCCGAAGCCCGGCCACAGGAAGTTGCCGTCCTTGTCCTTGCGGAACCAGTTGACGTTGAAGATGCGCGGCGGAAAGCCGATCCGCCGGCCCATGTCGAGCCAATGGTTGAAGTAGCTCGCCATGTGGTAGCCGGCGAAGGGCAGCATCGCCATCGGGTCGCGGCGGACCTCGCCGATATTGCCGAAGGCAGCGGCCGTCATTTCCGAGCCCATGGTGGCGCCGGCATAGACACCGAACGCCCAGCTCAGCGACTGCACGACCAGCGGCACATTGGTCGAGCGCCGTCCGCCGAAGATCATGGCGCTGATCGGCACGCCGGCCGG
>CAZTTL010000260.1:0-5316 GCA_964616635.1 uncultured Rhodoplanes sp.
CCGTTGGCGCCGTTTCGGGGCCGGGCGTTTCGCGGAAGGCCCGCTCGAGTTCGTCCAGTGCGACCTCGCCGGGACGCAGCGGCCGTTCCAGCACCTGGAAGGCGAGCCTGCCGACCGCTTCCTGCGGCTCCTGTGCGGCTGATTCGGCCGGCGGCGGTGCCTTCTTGGCAAACTCGGCGTGGCGCTCGAGGTCGTCGATCAAGTCGCGATCTTCTCCGGCCGGCTCCTGCTCATTCTGCTCGAGCTGGTCGAGCAGCGCCTTGATCCGGTCGATCGTCGAGAGAACGAGCGTGACCGCCTCACCGGTTACCGGCATGCCATCCCGGAACTTGCCCATCAGCGTCTCGGCGGCATGCGCCAGCGCCTCCAGCCGCGGCAGGCCGAGAAATCCGCAGGTCCCCTTGATGGTGTGGACCAGGCGAAAAATGTTATCGAGAATTTTCGCGTTGTTCGGATCCTGCTCGAACCGGACGAGCTCGACGTCGACCACGTCCAGACTCTCATTGGTCTCGGTCAGGAATTCGCGTAACAAATCGTCCATCGAGGAAATCTCTTGTTGTAGGCGCAGATGCGCGCCTCGACAGCTAGGAGCTTCGGCAGTTTGTTGGGAAAGAGTTTAAGTTTGGTTGCAGCGGCGATGAATTAGTAACCAACGCCGCGCCAGCGACCCGGCATCCAGGCAAAAAAAGCCAAGCAAAATGAAGCGAACAGCGCTTTTGTGCCGGCGCCGATCTGGGCGCCCGCCGCTTGGCCCTCTCGCCGAACAAAATTTACTATATTATTACTTTATCTCAGGCTGGCGTGAAGCAATCCCTGGTGCGTTTGCCGGCAATGCGGAGTTTCGCACGCATCACGGGGGGCGGGCGCTCGACCGCCCTCGTAACGCTCAGCCTGCCGGCGCTGCAGCCAGTTCCTGCGTCTTGAAGACGATCATCTCACCCTCGGCGCCGACCGCGATACTGAGGCCGCAACTGCGCGCCAGCAGGCCGGTAAAATAAGGCTGGATCGCATGCGCATCGATCCGGCTGTCGCCTTCCCGAACTTCATCAAGGAGCGCGACCATCGCTTGCGGGACGCGCGCATTGAGGCCGTTCGCCTCGATTCGGAACCCCATCGTTTCGCCTTCGCCAATGGGATCGATCGTCAGCACGCCACCGCGCGGGATCGCATGTCCGGACAGCAGGATCAGGTTGAGCAGCAGCTTCACCCGATTCTTCGGCAGCAGCAGACGCGGGAGGCCCCAGTTGATCTTGACCTTCTCGTCCTCGAGAGCGCCGCGCGCCACTTTCTCGGCATCGCCGAGATCGATCTGCGCACCGGCCGAACCCGCCGCTCCAAAGGCAAGCCGGCTAAACTGCAACCGCGCCGAAACGGTGCCCGCGCTCTTGCGCACGAGATTGAGGGCGAAGGTCCTGGTCTCCTCGTCCTGCGCGTCGTCGTACACTTCAAGGCCATTGACGATGGCGCTGGAGGGACTGATCAGGTCGTGACAGACGCACGAGCAGAGCAAGGCGGCAAGGTCGAGCGGTTCGAGCGTCACGGCGCTGGACATTCAGGGCGACTCCGATCGGGTGGCAGATCTACCGGGAAGGCCGCCCGAAAGGGGGGCGCCTTTGGCGGTGCAGTGTGATACACCGCCCGTCCCGATAAACGCAAACGGCGAGATGCAACGGGCTCTGAAACGCATGCTAATGATCGAACCGCCTCTTGTCGAAGCGCTCACCCTCGTGGTCTCGCGGGCGGGCCGCGCGATTCTCGATGTCGCGCAAAAGCCGCTCGCCGTCCGCCACAAGGAGGATCAAAGCCCGGTAACCGCAGCCGACGAGGCCGCCCAAGCCATCATTCTCGACGGTCTCGCCCAGCTGATGCCGGGGGTGCCGGTGGTGTCGGAGGAAAGCCCCAGCCGTCCCTCGGCCAAAGCGCTGACAACGCTGTTCGCACTCGTCGACCCGCTCGACGGAACCCGCGAATTCATTGCCGGGCGCGACGAATATACGGTGAACCTTGCCTTGATCGAGAACGGCGAGCCGCTGCTCGGACTCGTCTTCCTGCCGGCCCGCGCGCTGCTTTACTGCGGCTTCAGCGACATCCTCGCCGAGCGTTTGGAGCTTGCGGCCGGCGATCCCCCTGACCGCGCGCAGATCACCTCGATTCGCGCCCGTGCACGCCCGGCCTCAGGATTCATCGCCGCCGTGAGCCGCTTGCATCGCGATAAGGCGACGGAGGCCTTCCTCGGCAAGCTGCCCGTCGCGGCCGAGCTTGCCTCGGGCTCCTCGTTGAAATTTGGCCTGCTCGCCGAAGGCAAAGCCGACATCTATCCGCGACTCGCACCCACCCATGAATGGGACATCGCGGCAGGCCATGCCGTGCTTGCCGCCGCGGGCGGCACGGTCCTGCGGCCCGACGGAACGCCCCTGACCTATGGCCACGCCGATGCCGGATTTCTGGTGCCGGGCTTCGTCGCCTGGGGCGATCCGACGGCCGCTCAAGCGGCAGCGTCGGCCGCCTCACCACCGTAGGCGTGCGTCCCCCGCCGGCCGCGGCCTCCGGGATATCATTCACTGCGCGAGAGTCGCGCGTGTCTCCGGCCAGCGCTGATCGGCGGCGCGCAGAATCTTCCGTGGATCGGCGAGGAATTTCCGGCGCGCCGCCTCGCTGTAAAACAGGCACAGGCGCTCACCGACGATCGCGAAAAACTGCGGATTGCCGGGAAGGTTTACCCCGCGGGCGACGCCGACCGGATCATAGCCGCCGAACCACGGCGCGTAGATGTCGGGATGGGCGACGAAAGCCGCCTGGTTGCCTTCGTTGCGGAATCGCCAGACCGCCCCGCCATAGTTGAATTCGCGGTCCGGCATCCCGAGCCTGGCTTCTTTGTCGACGAAATAGGCAACGGGATCATAACCGTCGATCGCAAGCCCCGTATAGGGATTGGTCACGATCCGCTCGTTCGTCCCTGCGCGTAGTTCTCCCTTGAACCCGATCAGGAGGAGGACCACCGCGACGGCGATCAGGCCGATGGTCGATACTGGGAATTGCGGGGTCCGCCGTGCTGACGACATAGTCTTGCTGAAACCTGTGATTCGGGTGAACTTGCTGTAGCGCTTGATCGTGATCGGCAGGTTAATGGGGCTCTCACGAAAAAAAACGGGTCGGGACGCAATGGAACGAGCTTTGCGCTTTATTGCGATTGTCGTCTGGCTGTCATGTGCGCTGCCGATTGCAGCAATGGCGCAGCCGGCTCCACAGCCGGCGTATCCACAGCCGACGGCTCCGCAGCGGGCATATCCGCAGCCGGCGCCGCCACCGCCGGCAAACAACACTTTTGCGCCTGGCGAGATCATCGCGGCTGGTCACCGCTTTTTCGGCGGGATATCGCGCGGGCTTGCAACCATTGTCGAGAAGACCATCAGCCAGTGGGGATTGCCGAACGGCTATGTCCTCGGCGAGGAGGCCGGCGGTGCCTTCTTCGGCGGCCTGCGCTACGGCGAAGGCGTGCTCTACACCAAGAATGCCGGCGATCTGCGGGTGTTCTGGCAGGGTCCGTCGTTCGGCTGGGATTTCGGCGGCGAGGGTTCCCGCACCATGATGCTCATCTACAACCTGCCGGCCGTCGACGCGATCTATCAGCGCTTCGCCGGGATCGAGGGCTCCGCCTATTTCGTCGGCGGCCTCGGCATGACGGCGCTCACCGCCAACAATATCGTCGTGGTGCCGATCCGCTCGGGCGTCGGGCTGCGGCTTGGCGCGAGCATTGGCTATCTCAAATTCACCCCGCAAGCGACCTGGAATCCGTTCTAACAAAAAGGCGTCGCACCGCCGTGATACAATGTTGCGTGATCGGGCGGCGTTTCGCGTGAGCCTTGCGGCAAGAGCGTGTAGAATTCTTAACGTTGTGTGCCGCCGCGCCGTGCCCGTCGGATTGGTTTACCAAGCTTATCGTGAGGGGAGGCATTTCGAGTGGTCGAGCAGATGATGTACTTCGCGATCGGGTTTCTGATCGCGAGCCTATTTAATCTGTTTCTCGTTCCTTTGGTGCATAACCGCGCTGTGCGCCTGACCATTCGCCGGCTGGAAGCCTCGACGCCATTCTCGATGGCGGAGATCCAGGCCGAGAAGGACCAGTTGCGCGCCGAATTCGCCATGTCGACGCGGCGCCTCGAGATGAGCGTCGAGCAACTCAAGGCGAAGACGACGTCGCAGCTCGGCGAACTCGGCAAGAAGGCGATGGTGATCGATAAGCTCAAGAATGAGCTGACCGAGAAGTCCGCCGCGCTGCAAGCGCTGGAGGCGCGCGAGGACACGACCCGTGACCAGTTGCGCACGACCGAGGAGGAATATTCCTACAAGAGCAGCAAATTCCAGGAGATGGAGCACACGCTCGCGGGCAAGCAAGGCGATCTCGCCAACCTGACGGCCGCACTCAACGAACGGACGGTCGTAACCGATAACCAGCGGCTGGAAATCGCGGCGCTGAAGACGCAGATCGAAGAGCTCAGAGCGCAGGTGGAGCACGCCGGCAAGGACCTTTCCGCAACTGCCGCTCGCGTGGCGCAAGAGCGCAAGGCGGCGGAAGCGGCGTCCCAGGCGCTTGCCAAGGAGCAGGCGAGGGCCACGAATTTCAGCGGCCGCATCGCGCAGTTGGAGCGCCAGCTGGTGGCGGAGACGACCGAAGCCGAAGTGCTCGGCAAGCGCGTGCAGGAGCTCGAAGGCCGGCTGACCGAGCAGGGACGGCTCCTGGTCGAGCGCGAATATGCGGCGCGCCAGGCGCGCGGCGAATCTGAAAAGCTCGAAGCGCTGACCAAAGAAAAGGCGCAACTGGAGCAGGAACGCGATCAGGCTCGCGAGGAAAGCACCCGGCTCAAGCGCGAAGTGGCAGCCTTCCTGCAGGGCAGTGAGGCGTCCTGGGCGAACGAGCGCGTGGAGAACGCGCTGCTGCGCGAACGCATCAATGATATCGCTGCCGAGGTCACGCGCCTCACGCTCGCGCTTGAAGGACCCGGATCGCCGATCGAAGCCATGCTTGCCGAGGACAGCGCCGGTGCAGCGACGGCCGGCGTCAACGGCAGCCACCCCGCAAATCGCGAAGCTGCGCCGGCCCCCCACGGCGATCTCGTCGAGCGCATCCGCGCCCTGAAGTCCCGCGTCTCGCGGCTCAACCCGCAGTCCTAGAGCATTTTCCGGCGAAGTGGATACCAGTTCGCCGCCAGAAAATGCGACCCCTCAAAGAAGAATAGAGCGAATTCCGATTTCACATGAACGGAATTTGCTCCAGAGCGGGCGAGGCTGGCGTCATCCTTCGGGTCGGGCAACTCA
>CAZTTL010000261.1:0-5301 GCA_964616635.1 uncultured Rhodoplanes sp.
GCGCCTTCTTCGCCGGCTCGCTGCTGATCGAGACGATCTTCTCGCTCGACGGGCTCGGCCTGCTCGGCTTCGAGAGCGTGCTCAATCGCGACTACCCCGTCGTCTTCGCAACGCTCTACATCTTCTCGCTCGTCGGCCTCGTGGTGAACCTGATTTCGGACCTGACCTATACCTGGGTCGATCCGCGCATCGACTTCGAAACACGCGAGGTGTGAGATGGATGTTTCGACATCCGAACGCATGCCGGACACCACCGCGATCTCACCCACCGGCCTTGCCGTTCTGCCCGAGCGGCACCCGCTTGCGCTGTCACCGGTCAACCGCCGGCGCTGGGAGAATTTCAAGGCCAATCGGCGCGGTTACTGGTCGCTGTGGATTTTTCTCATCCTGTTCATCCTCTCGCTCGGCGCCGAGTTCATCGCCAATGACCGTCCGCTGCTCGTGCGCTTTGACGGGCACTGGTACTTTCCGGTCTTCGTGAACTATCCGGAGACGGCGTTCGGCGGCGATTTCGAGACGGCAGCCGATTATCGCGATCCCTTCGTGCAGAAGCTGATCATCGACAAAGGCGGCACCATGATCTGGCCGCCGATCCGCTATTCCTACAACACACACAATCTCGATCTGCCGACCCCGGCCCCCTCGCCGCCGACCTGGCGGTTGACCAAGGCGCAGTGCGAAGCCGTCGTGCAGAAAAAGCCCGGCGGCGGGACCTGCCAGGTGCTGTTTGCCGGCACGCCCTTCCATTTCCTGGTCGGCGATCTCGAATACAATTGGCTCGGCACCGACGATCAGGGACGCGACGTTGTCGCCCGCTTGATCTATGGCTTCCGCATCTCGGTGCTGTTCGGGCTGGCGCTGACCGTCATCTCCTCGATCATCGGCGTGGCGGCAGGCGCCGTGCAAGGCTATTTCGGCGGCTGGATCGACCTGCTGTTCCAGCGCTTCATCGAGATCTGGACCTCGATCCCATCGCTCTATCTGCTGCTGATCATCTCCTCGGTGCTGGTGCCGGGCTTCTTCGTCCTGCTCGGCATTCTGCTCCTGTTCTCGTGGGTGTCGCTGGTCGGCCTGGTGCGCGCCGAATTCCTGCGGGGGCGCAATTTCGAATATGTGCAGGCTGCACGCGCGCTCGGCGTCTCCAATGCGCAGATCATGTTCCGTCACCTGCTGCCGAATGCGATGGTGGCGACGCTGACCTTCCTGCCGTTCATTCTGTCGTCGTCGGTGATGACGCTGACCGCCCTCGACTTCCTCGGCTTCGGCCTGCCGCCGGGCTCACCCTCGCTCGGCGAGATGCTGAGCCAGGGCAAGGCCAACATCCAGGCGCCGTGGCTCGGGCTCACGGCGTTCTTTTCCGTGGCGGTGATGCTGTCGCTCCTGATCTTCGTCGGCGAGGCGGTGCGCGACGCCTTCGATCCGAGGAAAGCATTTGGGTAAGCGATGTGACCGAGCAAGAATCGTTTCCGATCACCCTCATTGAAGATCGCTACGGTGGCGTCTACTCTGGAGGCAAGTGGCTTGCAATTGCTTGCGCCGACCGGCTTGAGAATGGAGCATATCGGATTGTCCGGTGCCTAGAGGAAGGGCCTCATGGCGACGATACCGATGCTGTCGTTTTCTGGGCTGATCCTCCTTTGTGGATCGCAAGTGGAGAAACACCGGACGAAGCGATCCACAATCTGAGGAAAAAGAAAACTGCAGATCAATTGGGTAGGCCTCGATGAACAAAATCGTACGTGAAAACTATCCCGCCGCGAAGCTTCCGGCCGACTTGCGCCCGACGGACGATCCGAATGCCCGAGTCAGGGTCACAATTGAGGAAGAGTCGGCAGAAGAACTGCAGCGACCCGAGCATGTCATGACGTTGGAAGAGATATTCGCTGCGCGTCGCCCGCCTTATCGCACCAAGGAGGAAATTGACGCCGATCTCCGCAGGGATCGGGATGAATGGGATGACTGACAGCAGCGGCCTGTTGATTTACCTGGACACAAATCCTTTTATCTATCTGGTCGAAGGAACTCGCGACATCGCTCGTCCCGTTGAACAATTAATGAAACTGCTTCGACGTAAACCGAAAGTCGGCGTGACAAGCGAATTGACGCTCGCAGAGGTGCTACCGAAAGCACCAAGCCCGAACCATCGACGAATTTACCTCAATCTCATCCTGTGGAGCAGTGTGTTCGAGTTAGTACCTGTTTCGCGCGGCATTCTCTTTGAGTCTGCGAGGTATCGACGTCACGCGGCACGGAAACAACACGACGGCAGCATCTCTGTTCCGAAACTCCCAGACGCAATCCATGTGGTAAGCGCGCTCGAATGCGGCAGTCGTGCCATCGTGTCAAACGATGCTCGTTTGCTGCTTCCCAGACAACTCCGGCGGTTCTCCTCCGATGCCACCAGCATTGCCGCGCTCATGCAGGAGTTGGCATGACCTCCCCCCTCCTCTCCGTACGCAATCTCTCGGTGGCCTTTCGCCAGGGCGGGCACCAGACACTCGCAGTCGATCGTATCTCCTTCGATATCGCCAAGGGCGAGACGGTGGCGCTCGTCGGCGAATCGGGTTCCGGCAAATCGGTATCGGCGCTGTCGATCATGAAGCTGCTGCCTTACCCGGCGGCGAGCCATCCATCCGGCAGGATCACCTTCAAGGGCCAGGACCTGCTGCCGCTCCCCGAATCCGACATGCGGCGCGTGCGCGGCGACGACATCACCATCATCTTCCAGGAGCCGATGACCTCGCTCAACCCGCTGCACATGATCGAAAAGCAGATCGGGGAGATCTTGCTGCTCCATCGCGGGATTTCCGGTTTGGCGGCACGCGCGCGCATCATCGAATTGCTGGACCAGGTCGGCATCGTCGATCCGAAGAGCCGGCTCGGCAGCTATCCGCACCAACTTTCCGGCGGCCAGCGCCAGCGCGTGATGATCGCGATGGCGCTCGCCAACGAGCCTGACCTGCTGATCGCCGACGAGCCGACGACCGCGCTCGACGTCACGGTGCAGGCGCAGATTCTCAAGCTCTTGAAGGACATCAAGGTGCGGCTCGGCATGTCGATGCTGTTCATCACCCATGACCTCGGCATCGTGCGCAAGGTCGCCGACCGCGTCTGCGTGATGAAGGCCGGCAAGATCGTCGAAAAAGGCGCGGTCGAGCGGGTGTTCACTGCTCCCGAGCATCCCTATACCCGCGAGTTGCTCGGCGCCGAGCCGAAGCCGAATCCCGCCCCGCTGCAGCCCGATGCCCCCACCATCGTCGAGACCTACGGCCTCTCGTTCTGGTTTCCGATCAAGCGCGGCGTCATGCGCAAGGTGATCGGTCATATCAAGGCGGTGGACGGCGTGAGCGTCGCGGTCCGCAAGGGCGAAACGCTCGGCGTCGTCGGCGAATCGGGCTCCGGCAAGACCACACTCGGCCTCGCTATCCTGCGGCTCATCTCCTCGGATGGCCCGATCGTCTTTCTCGGCAAGCAGCTGCAAGGCCTCAAATTCAAAGAAATGCGGCCGTTCCGCCGCGATATGCAGATCGTGTTCCAGGACCCGTTCGGCTCGCTCAGTCCACGCATGTCGATAGCCGACATCATCGAGGAAGGGCTGTGGGTCCACCAGCCCAAGCTGACCACCGCAGAACGCGAAGCGCGCGTGGTCGGTGCGCTCACCGATGTCGGCCTCGACCCGGCCTCGCGCTTCCGTTATCCGCATGAATATTCCGGCGGCCAGCGCCAGCGCATCGCCGTCGCGCGTACGCTGGTGCTGGAGCCCACCTTTCTCGTGCTGGACGAGCCGACCAGCGCGCTCGACATGCTGATCCAGTCGCAGATGGTCGATCTGTTGCGCGACCTGCAGAAGCGGCGCGATCTCACCTATATGTTCATCTCGCACGACCTGCGTGTGGTGGCGGCGCTGGCGAGCCGTCTGATTGTGATGCGCCACGGCAAGGTGGTCGAGGCCGGGTCCGCGGCAGAGGTTTTCGCGCATCCGAAAACCGACTATACGCGGGCCCTGTTCGCGGCGGCTTTCAATCTGGAGAGCGCCGACGAGGACATCGTAGCGCAGTAGGTTTTTGGAAATGGTCGAAGTGATTGGAAGAGACGAGCCGGCATTGGCCGACCGGCCGGCCCATGCGTTTGTCAGCGAGGCGGAAGCAGTCGGCACCGGCTACCGTCCCTATGAGCGCTTTCGTGTCGAGCTCAAGCAGGATGACGGCAGCACGGCAACGTTCTCGCGGGATATCTTGAAGATCGGCCACACGGTCGGGATCATTGCGATCGACCTCGCGCGTGATGAGATCGTTCTGATCCGTCAGTTTCGCCTCTCGGCACATACGCGCCTCGGCACCGGCGAGATGGTGGAGATTCCGGCCGGCTATATCGACGGCGACGAGGCGGCAGCCACCGCCGCTCACCGCGAATGCGTCGAGGAGATCGGCGTCGCGCCGCACTCGCTGCGTGAATTGTTCACCTTCATGCCGGCGCCGGGCATGCTGGATGAATCCGCCACCATTTTTCTCGCCGCCGTCGATGCCACGCAGGTGCCGGAGAAAGGCGGTGCTGCCGATGAAATCGAGCTGACCCATCCGATCCGCGTGCGAATCGACGAGGCGCTGGCAGCGCTCGACCGCGATGTTCTCCACAGCGGCTATTTGCGCATGTCGCTGCAATGGCTCGCGCTCAACCGCGCCCGCTTGCCGGAGTTGTTGCGCGGTTGACAACTCTGGTGACCTCAATGCCCCGGAAGATGCTCTGGAAGCCGCTTCTCTCCCTCTGCCTCTTCGTCGCGATCGCACTGCTTGTTCCGGATGCCGCGCGCGCCCAGAACGAAACCTCCTGGTATCCGCTCAAGGCCGCGGATGGATCGCCGGTAGTGAACTACCGCGTTCCGGTCGAGCTCGAGAGCGAGATCGAAAAACTGTCGGGAATCGTCATCGTCGGCAATCCGCGCGGCGATGTGACCCTCACCGAATTCTACGATCTCAACTGCCCCTATTGCAAAAAGGCGGCGCACGACATTGCCGCTTTGGTGAAGTCAGACCCTGAGCTGCGGCTGATCCTGGTGCCGTTTCCGGTGCTGGGCGTGCCGTCGATCCAGGCCGGCCGCGTCGAGCTGGTGCTGGCGAAGCTTGCGACACCGCAGCAGTTCTTCGCGTTCAATCACCGCGCTTTCTCCAAGCGCGGCGTGATCGACGGCAACCGCGCGCTTGCGATCGCGAGAGGGCTTGGCTTCCCGAGCGACAAACTGGTCAAGGCGGCTGATGAAGAAGCCGTGACCAAGGCGATGATCGCCAATGTCCAGCTCGGCAA
>CAZTTL010000262.1:0-5298 GCA_964616635.1 uncultured Rhodoplanes sp.
CTCACCCCTACGCCCGCTTGCCCCCTCCACCATGCTGCGCATGGTTCCCCTCCCCCGTTGCACGGGGGAGGATGAAGTCAAGCTTGTGTCCAAACTCGGAAGCATCCTCCGGGCGCTCGCCTATGGTATCGTCTTCCCCTCCCAGCGGCAGAGGTCGTTGATCAGGCAGGTCACGCAGCGCGGGCGCATCGCGGTGCAGACATAGCGGCCGTGCAATATGAGCCAGTGATGGGCGTGGCGCTTGGCGGCGGGCGGCACCACGGCTTCGAGCCGCGTCTCCACGTCGAGCGGCGTCGCCCCGGGGGCGAGGCCGGTGCGGTTGCAGACGCGAAATACATGGGTGTCGACCGCGATGGTCGGCTCGCCGAAGGCGATGTTGAGCACGACATTCGCGGTCTTGCGCCCGACGCCCGGAAGCTGCTCCAAAGCCTCGCGCACCGGCGGCACCCTGCCGTTGTGCTCGGCGATCAGCTTTTCCGACAGCGCGATCACGTTCTTTGCTTTGTTGCGGTAGAGCCCGATCGTCTTGATCAGCTCCTGCACCTTGTCGACCCCGAGCGCCACCATCTTCTCCGGCGTGTCGGCAAGCGCGAACAGTTGTTTCGTCGCCTTGTTCACCCCGGCATCGGTCGCCTGCGCCGACAGCACGACGGCGACCAGCAGGGTGTAGGGATTGATGTGCTCGAGCTCGCCCTTCGGCTCCGGATTGGCCGCGCGGAAGCGGCGAAAGGCTTCGGCGATCTCGTCGGCCGTCCACGGTTTTGTTTTGCCGCGGGGCGCTTTTACCGTTGCCTTGGGCGTGGCTTTCTTGGGGACGCCCCCTTTAGGCGCGGCGCTCTTGGGGGCCGCCGGCTTTGACGCGGACCGTGCCGGTGGCTTACGGTTTGCCTTGCGCAACATCATATTAGCATTTTGCCATATGGGAGACGGGCCGCCCCGTGCACAGCTTAAACGAACCGACGATTTTTTCAGCCGAGATCACCCCGCACCGCTCGCTCAACGGCGTTGGTTTTCTTGCCGCCATGCTCGTCTTCACCGCCGCGAGCCTCGCGCTTGTCGTGATATTTCTCACCGCCGGCGCCTGGCCGGTGGCGGGTTTCTTAGGGCTGGATGTCGCGCTCGTCTACTTTGCCTTCAAAGTGAATTTCCGCCGGGCGGCGGCACAGGAATTCGTCCGCGTCACCCCCTCGACGCTCAGCGTGCGGCGAATCAGCCACAAAGGTGAGGTCACCGAGTTCACCCTCAATCCGCTGTGGGTGAGGATTCACCGCGACGTCGACCCGGATTACGGCATGCGGCGGCTCATTCTTGCCTCACGCGGCAAGTATTTGACGATCGCCGACGATCTGAGCCCGGCGGAGCGCGAGAGCTTTGCCAATGCGCTCGCCGCCGCGATTGGTGAGGCGCGGCGCGGGCTGACCGTCACCCGGTTCGACGACGACGGCGAGGCGCCCGGAAATCGGGTGGACGGGCCGCGCCGCCCGGCCTAGAGCATGATCCCGAAAAGTTGCAGACTTTTCGGACAAGATCATGCGGTTAGACAAAGAGATTTCAGAGCGCGATCGATTCATTCTGAAGCCATCGCGCTCCGGACCGGCGCCATGATGACCACGACCACGCTCGCAGATGCCCGCATCGACGATGCGTCGCCCCCGTCGCTCCCGTCGCCCCTGTCGCGTCGGCTGACGCCGCACGATCTTTCGCCCACACTGGCGCGCGCCGCCGAGGACTATGCCTGCGTCCGCCGGGCGCTCGCCTATCTCTCCGAGCACTGGCGCGACCAGCCGGACATTGCCGCGGTGGCCGATGCGGCGGGGCTCTCGCCCGATGCGCTCACCGTGCTGTTCCGCCGCTGGGCCGGGCTGACGCCGAAGGCCTTTCTGCAGGCGATCACGCTCAACCATGCCCGCCGGCTGCTGCGCCAGTCGGCAAGCGTGCTCGACGCCGCCTACGAGGTCGGTCTGTCGGGGCCGGGGCGTTTGCACGACCTGTTCGTCACCCACGAAGCGATGTCGCCCGGAGAATGGAAGGCGGGTGGCGCCGGGCTGTGCCTGCAATGGGCGTTTCACCCGAGTCCGTTCGGCAGCGCGCTGGTGATGGTGACCGGGCGCGGCCTCGCCGGCCTCGCTTTTGCCGATACCGGTGGGGAAGAGGCGGCGCTCGCCGACATGCAAAACCGCTGGCCGCATGCGACCTACGTCCACGACGCGGCGGCGACCGCGCCGTTCGCCCGCCGTATCTTCGATCCGGGCGCCTGGCGCCCCGACCGGCCGCTGCGGATCGTGCTGATCGGCACCGACTTCGAGGTCCGGGTGTGGGAGACGCTGCTGCGCGTCCCGCTGGGAAGCGTCACCAGCTACTCCGACGTTGCCGCGCAGGTTTGCACCAAGAAGGCAGCGCGCGCTGTCGGTGCCGCCGTCGGGCGCAATCCGATCTGCTTCGTGGTGCCGTGCCATCGCGTCATCGGCAAGGACGGGAGCCTCACCGGCTACCACTGGGGGCTCACCCGCAAGCGCGCGATCCTCGGCTGGGAGGCGGGGCGGATCGCGGCGGCGACGCCGGCCAGCTGAGCGGATTCTGTCGTTGAAACCGATCGGGCCGGGCGCGTGGCGGCGCGCGCCGGCCGAGCATTATGACAGTTTCATGACGGCCTTGTCGCTCGTGCGCAGGGGCTTCCTACGTTTACCTCGGCGACCGAGTCGTGAACGCGCGGACGCCCTCTCCGGCGCACGACCAGGAGGCCAGCCATGCCGCTCCCGACGAACTCGACCTCGAATACGGTCGCTCATGTCGAGCTCGGCACGCCGACCGATGTCGCGATCCAGCCCGATCCGGCCTTGGTTGCGCGCCTATTCGGTCATGCCGAGGGCCCGGATTCGGCCTCGGAAGGCAGGCCGGCAAAAACGCACCGCCCTTGCTTTGCGTCAAAAACGCCGCCGATTTTTTGTCCCACACTGTATCGTTACCAACGAGCCCCTGCCTTTGAGGGGGCAACCCCACGCTGGATTGACCGAGGTGTCAGCGATGATCAGCTTAGAAGATTGCATTGCGATGTGCGGCCTGGACGAGGATGAAATCGCCGCGATCTGCGAACACGAGCATATCGGAGAAGTGCCCGCAGCCGCCATGGCAAGCTATCTGCTCCACCATGAGCACGGTGCCGAGAAGATCCGCGCCATGATCATCGATGATATCCGCAAGGCGCTCGGCGACGAACGTCCTCAGCATGCGGCCGAGCTGCTCGCCGTGTTGCGGCACTTCGTGCATGACTATCCGGAAGCGGGGCCGGAAACGGCCGAAGCCGCCGCCTAGCGGGCCGACTGCCAGCGAGGTTGCGAGCGGCGCTCGGGAAGCGGCGGGCGCGGGATGGCGCTCATAGAATTGTCACGCGCGCGGAGTTTAGTCGCCGGCACGCGCGCGTTGCGGTGCGCCTAAGACAGGATGCTCGAGGTGACCCCACAATCCCCGCAAAGCCCACCGTTCTTGTCGCTCGTGCCCCCGAGCCCGTTGGAACCGACCCCGCACGAACCGGCTGCGCGCGAGCCGCTGCCACCGCCCCCGCGCGGTCCCGTGGCAACCGCTTCGTTCGAGACCCTGGATCGGTTGACCCGGGCCGTTATCGCCCGCTTTACCCATGGGGTCTCGCCCTACGCGCAGATTGCCGCCTGGTCTGACTGGGCGGTGCACCTCGCCACCGCCACCGGTCGCCAAGTCGAGCTTTCGCTCGCTGCCCTGCGCGCCGCCGGACGCTTTGCCAATTTCGCGGGACGCGCGGCGATCGCCAAACAGCCGGAGCTTCCCTTCACGCCGCTGGCGCATGACCAACGGTTCGCCGACCCGGCCTGGAGCATGCCGCCCTTCGTCTTCTGGGCGCAGGCCTTCCTTGCCCAGGAGGAATGGTGGCGCCGCGCGACTCGCGAGGTGCGGGGGATGCAGCCCCGGAACGCAAAGCGCGTTGCCTTCATGGCGCGCCAATGGCTCGACCTCTGGTCGCCGTCGAATCTGCCCTGGCTCAATCCGGTCATCCTCGAGCGCACCTTCAAGGAATCGGGTGCCAATCTGGCCCGCGGCGCGGAAAACTTCGCCGAAGACTGGCTCAGGCTGCTGACGGCCGAATCGACGCCGTCCTCCGGTCACTTCCAGGTCGGCCGGGACATTGCCGCGACGCCGGGCGAGGTCGTATTCCGCAACGACCTGATGGAACTCATCCAGTACAGACCTGCAACCGACACGGTCATTGCCGAGCCGATCCTGATCGTGCCGGCCTGGATCATGAAGTACTACGTGCTCGATCTGAGCCGGGAGAATTCCCTGGTACGCTTCCTCACCGAGCGCGGCTTCACCGTGTTCATGATCTCCTGGCACAATCCGACGCCGGACGACCGCGACATCCCGTTTGATGCCTACCGCACCTCGGGCGTGATGGCGGCGTTCGACGCGGTGCGCGCCATCGTCCCGGACCGCGACGTCCATGCCTGCGGTTATTGCCTCGGCGGCACCATACTGGCGATCACCGCGGCAACGCTCGCGCGCGACGCTCACGACCGGCTGGCCTCTGTCACCTTGCTCGCCGCCCAGACCGACTTCAGCCAGGCCGGCGAATTGATGCTGTTCGTCGATGAAAGCCAGATCGCTTTCATCGAGGACATGATGTGGGACCAGGGCGTGCTCGACGCGACCCAGATGGCCGGCGCCTTCCGCGCCTTGCGGGCGAACGAGTTGGTCTGGTCGCGGCTGATCCACGACTACTTCCTTGGCGAGCGCGACAAGCCGACCGACCTCACCACCTGGAATGCCGACCCGACGCGGCTGCCCTACCGCATGCATTCGCAATATCTGCGCGGGCTGTTCTTGGAAAACCGGCTCACCGCGGGCCGCTATGCCGTGGAAGGCCGCGTGATTGCGCTGAAGGACATCCGCGTCCCGATGTTCGTGCTCGGCACCGAGACCGACCACATCGCGCCGTGGCGCTCGGTCTACAAGGTGCATCTGTTCACCGACAATGAGGTGACCTTCGTCCTCACCAATGGCGGGCACAATGCCGGCGTGGTCTCCGAGCCGGGCCATCGCGGACGGCATTATCACATCGCGACCCGCCGGCCCGACGATCGCTATGTCGACGCCGACACCTGGCTGCAGCGCGCGACTCCCGCCGACGGTTCGTGGTGGCTGGCCTGGGCGGACTGGCTCGCGGCGCGCAGCGCGGCCGAACGCGTGTCACCGCCGAGCATGGGCGCGCGCGAGCAAGGCTACGTGCCGCTTTATCCCGCGCCCGGCCGCTACGTCTATCAGCGCTGA
>CAZTTL010000263.1:0-2984 GCA_964616635.1 uncultured Rhodoplanes sp.
CGCCCGACGCGGTGAACAGGATGAACGGCGTGTTTTTCTCGATCGCGGTCTCCGCGCCTTTGATCACGGCTTCGCCCGCCGCCATGCCGAGCGACCCGCCCATGAACTCGAAATCCTGGACGCCGATGACGACCGGCATGCCTTCGAGCTTGCCAAGGCCGAGCTTGATCGCATCGGACAGGCCGGTCTTGACGCGGGCGTCCTTGAGCCGGTCGGTATAGCGGCGCTCGTCGCGGAATTTCAGCGGGTCGATCGCGACCGGCGGAATGCCGATGTCGAACCAGGTGGCGCCGTCGAACATCGATTTCAGCCGCGCCGTCGCGCCCATGCGCATATGGTAGTTGGAGCCGGGAATGACGAACTGGTTGACCTCGACATCCTTGTAGAAGACGAGCTGGCCGGTCTCCGGGCATTTGATCCAGAGGTTTTCCGGCACGCTGCGGCGATTGAGAAAATTGCGGATTTTTGGCCGCACGACATTGGATATCCAGTTCATCGCTCGGTTCTCGTTACCCTCAACAGCGGCATCGCGCCGCAACGCCGCCATCGGTTCCGCGGGCGCTTGCAAGGAAATCGATGCATGCAGGCTTGCCGTCACGCGTGGCCGGCCTCGCTCGACAGCATGCCGAGATCGATGCCGATCTTTTTCAGCGCTTTTTCGTATTTGGCATCGATATCGGAGCCGAACACCAGTTCGGTATCGGCGGTGCAATGCAGCCAGCCATTGGCCTGGATCTCGCTCTCAAGCTGGCCCGGCGCCCAGCCGGCATAGCCAAGGGCGAGCACGGCGCTGAGTGGACCGTCGCCGCGCGCGATTGCCTTCAGGATATCGAGGGTTGCGGTGAGGCAGATGCCGTCATCGATCGGCAGCGTCGAATTCTCGATGAAGAAATCGGCCGAGTGCAGCACGAAGCCGCGGCCGGTCTCGACCGGGCCGCCGCGCAAGACCGGAACCGTGCCGGCGCGTTGCGGCAGCATAATCAGGTCTGCCGCAGGGATCACGTCAAGCTGCACCAGGAGGTCGGCAAAATTGATGTTCGCGGCCGGATGATTGACGATGATGCCCATCGCGCCCTCCGACGAGTGGGCGCACATATAGATCAGGCTGCGCGCAAACCGCTCGTCGCGCATGCTCGGCATCGCAATCAACATCTGTCCGTCGAGATATCCCCGCTTCGGCGGGCCGTCTCGCGCCGCTTTCATGGCAATAATCATAAATCCAAGGTTACCCCGATCCGCCTGTTATCGGCAACGCATCTAATTCGGCTTGACGCTATGTCACGAGAAAGAAATCCGCGAGAATTTGACGCGCTTTGGCTCGCACCCTCCGCACCCTCCGCACCCTCCGCATCCTCCGCGCCGCTGCGGTGGTCCGTCGCGCCTCACAATAGTCCTCATCGATGTCATCGATCCTGCAAGCATGATTCGGCTCACGACCATTTCAATGGCGCCTCACGGGGCGCCTCGGTACAGCATTTTCACGCGAGAGCCGCCTCGACTGAGCGGGGCGCAGCTCGGTTCACCGTGGAAATGCGACCACCGTGGGGAACCAAAGCGGATCAGACTCCGTCTAAACGGTTCGCTCGAATGATTACGCATGATTGCACCAGCATTACGGCGCCGTGTCACCCCCGGTTTCATCGCTTTGGTTGCAACTGTCATAATGCTCGGTTCGGCGCTGGCGGCGGCGACGTCGTCCGACTGGGTCGGTGATTCTCGTTCGGCTTTCCGGCTCGTTTCGGGCCCATCAAAAGACGGCACGCTGCGTGCCGGCGTCGAAGTCAGGCTGGCGCCGGGCTGGAAGACCTATTGGCGCTATCCCGGCGATTCCGGTGCTCCACCGCGGTTCGATTTTACCAGGTCGAAGAATCTCAAATCGATCGAGGTCGACTTTCCGGCGCCGCGCGCTTGGCGCGACGAAACAGGAACCGCGATCGGCTATAAGCACGCGGTTATCTTTCCGTTGCGGATCACCGCGCAGGATGCGGGCCAGCCGGTGACGCTCGTGCTTGCGTTCGATTATGCGATTTGCGAGCGGCTGTGTGTTCCGGTGTCCGGCGAGGCGCAATTGCAGATCCCGCCTTCCGTTTCCGTCGATGATGCTGCGCTTGCCGCGGCGCAAGCGCGCGTTCCGACGAAAAGCGCGGTCGGCGCCGATGCGCCGCTGTCCATTCGTGCGGTCGCGCAGGAGGGAGGCGGTCCGCAGCCGCGCATTGTGGTCGATGTCGCCGCGCCGCCCGGCGAGAAGGTTGAATTGTTTGCCGAAGGGCCGGCGGATGACTGGGCCTTGCCGGTGCCCGAGCCCGCGGGGCAGGGGCCCGGCGGAACGCAGCGTTTCACCTTTGCGCTCGATGGCGCGCCACCCGGCGTCGATCCAAAGGGCGCGACCGTGCTTCTCACGGCGGTGGCCGGTGACCGGGCAATCGAGGTGCCGTTTCATCTCGACGAGCCCGCGACCCCCGCGTTAAGGTGACGCGACCCGAGACAAGGACTGCCGAAGGCGGCGAACGACCCGGCGCTGCCGGCGTTTCATGATCGTTCGCGTTTTTATCAGCACACGAGGACGTACAGATGCCTATTCAGGTTGGCGAACGCATTCCCGAGGCAAAATTCCGCGTCATGGTCGACGGCGCTCCGGCGTGGAAATCGACCGACGAGATTTTCAAGGGCAAGAAGGTGGTGCTGTTCGCTGTGCCGGGCGCGTTCACGCCGACCTGTCACATGAGCCATCTTCCCGGCTTCATCAAGAATGCCGATTCGATCAAGGCGAAGGGCGTCGATACGATTGCCGTCACCGCCGTGAATGACGTCTTCGTCATGGATGCCTGGCAGAAGGCGACCGGCGCCGCGGGAAAGATCGAGTTTCTCGCCGACGGCAACGGTGACTTTGCCAAGGCGATCGACCTTTGGCTCGATGCAAGCGTTGCGGGGCTCGGCCTGCGCTCGCGGCGCTATGCGATGGTCGTCGAAGACGGCGTGGTGAA
>CAZTTL010000263.1:3084-5296 GCA_964616635.1 uncultured Rhodoplanes sp.
GGGGGTGTGCGCCTTGCCTTGCTGCGAGATTGAATTGAGGCGCGCTGTGCTTGCCGGTCTCCCCCGCACCCGGCTCGGAATTCGCTCTGCTCATTCCTCGCCACCCTCTCCCACGGGGGGAGAGGGGGAGCGCCCGCGGCCCCCCGTCGCAGCGCGCAACTCGCTGATCGCCTCGCGCGCGAGTTCGTCGGCGCGTTCGTTGAGATCATGGCCGGCATGGCCGCGCACCCAATGCCAGCTGACATCGTGCCGCGCGAGCGCCGTTTCGAGGCGCTGCCACAGGTCGATATTCTTCACCGGCTTTTTGCCGGCGGTACGCCAGCCATTGCGCTTCCAGCCGTGAATCCACTCGGTAATGCCGTTACGCAGATACTGGCTGTCGGTGTGCAGTTCGACCGCGCACGGTCGCTTCAGCGCCTCCAACGCGGCAATGGCGGCGGTCAGCTCCATACGGTTGTTGGTGGTGTGCGGATCGCCACCCTTGATCTCCCTGCGGTGGCCATCCCATTCGAGGATCGCACCCCAGCCGCCCGGCCCGGGATTGCCTGAGCAGGCCCCGTCGGTGTGGATGACGACACGCTTCGCCATCATCGGCCTCAGTCGATGCCGTAATCGCGCGCGTCGGCCACCATCTGGTGGAAGCGGAGCTTGCGGTAATATTCCATCGGGTCCTTCGGCCGCACCAGCGCGCCCGGCGGCGTTCCAAACCAGTCGACGAGCCGCGTCAGCAGAAAGCGCAACGCGGCGCCGCGGCAGAGCAGGGGAAGCGCCGCAATCTCCTCGGCAGAAAATGGCCGCGTCCGCAGATAGGCCGTGAGCAGTGCCCGCCCTTTGGTGACATTGAAGGCATGGTCGGGCTCGAAGCACCAGGCATTGAGGCAGATCGCCACGTCATAGGCGAGCATGTCGGTACAGGCGAAGTAGAAATCGATCAGCCCGGAAACCCGCGTGTCGAGAAAGAACACATTGTCCGGAAACAGGTCGCCGTGAATGATGCCGATCGGCAGGTCGCGTGGCCATGTTTCTTCCAGCAGCGTGAGCTCGGCCCCGATCATGTCGGCGAGCCCGGGAACCACCGTGTCGGCGCTGGGGCGCGCGCATTCATAGAGGCTTTGCCAGCCGTCGAGCGACAGCGTGTTACGCCGCTTGTGCGGGAAGTAGAGCCCCGACAGGTGCAGATTGGCAAGGGCGGCGCCCACGCCCTGGCAATGCGCGACCGCGGGCCGCCTGGTCCACACGCCGTCGAGAAACGTGAAGATCGCGGCGGGACGGCCGGCGAGTTCTCCGAGCGCGGCACCCGCCCGCGTCTTCACCGGCTGCGGGCAGGTTAGCCCGCGGGCGACGAGGTGTTCCAGGAGAGCGAGAAAAAACGGCAGGTCGGTTGCGGCGACGCGCTTCTCGTAAAGCGTGAGGATGAAGTAGCCGCGCGAAGTGTGCAGCAGATAATTCGAATTCTCCACGCCCTCGGCGATGCCTTTGTAAGCGCGCAACTCACCGAGATCGTAGTCGCAGAGATAGGCCTGCAGGTCTTCGACCGCGATATCCGTGTAAACGGCCATGCCCTGCGCCCGAAGCGCTTATTCCGCTGCTGCCGTGCCAGCGGCCTTGTCGATGTCACGGAGGTGGCGCGGCAGGGGAAACATCATGTCTTCCTGCACGGCCGATACGGTTTCGACGCTGATCTCATAGCGCTCGGCGAAGGCATCGATGATTTCCTCGACGATGACCTCCGGAGCCGAAGCACCGGCGGTGAGGCCGAGCCGGGTGATGCCCTCGAGTTGCGACCAGTCGATCTCATTGGCGCGCTGGACGAGCTGCGCGCGGGAGCAGCCGCTGCGCTCGGCCACTTCCTTGAGGCGCTGCGAGTTCGACGAGTTCGGCGCCCCCACCACGATCAGCGCATCGACGATCGGCGCGACTTTTTTCACCGCCTCCTGGCGGTTGGTGGTGGCGTAGCAGATGTCTTCCTTGTGCGGCCCGACCATCGCCGGAAAGCGCCTGGTGAGAATCTCGACGATCTCCGCGCAGTCGTCGACCGACAGCGTCGTCTGCGTTACATAGGCAAGGTTGTTCGGGTCCTTCGGCGTGAAGGCGAGCGCATCGGCCGCGGTCTCGATCAGCGTGATCGCGTCGGCGGGAAGCTGGCCGATCGTGCCCACCACTTCCGGGTGGCCGGCATGGCCGATCAGCACGATCTCGCGGCCGCGGCGGA
>CAZTTL010000264.1:0-5271 GCA_964616635.1 uncultured Rhodoplanes sp.
GCGCACCATCTCGCCTATCACGGCGTCAATGTGGTCGCCGATGTCGAAAACGCTGCCGGCCGCGCAATCGGACAGGTGCTGGAAGACTATGCCGGGGCGCGTGAGCTCGATCTCCTGGTGATGGGCGCCTATGGACACTCGCGCATGCGCGAATTCATCCTCGGCGGCGCCACCCAGTCGATCCTTGCCAATCCGCCGCTGCCGGTGCTGCTGGCGCATTGACCTTATGGCTCCCGGCTCGAAGCTGACGACAATCCGAGGGTCGGCTGAGCGCAACGGTTGGCTGGCCCGGCAGACGCCTATCTGCTCCCTCCCCCCTTGTGGGGGAGGGTTGGGGAGGGGGGTGTTTTTGCCGAAGAATCCTGTCTCTGCCCCGCCCCTGCATCCGGACGGCCTTCCCGCTTACTCTCGGCCAACAGCGCCGCTGTCGCCGTTTCGATGTCGGTCCGCAGCCGTTTGAAAAACACCCGGCGATTCAGCCCCGGCGGGATCGGGTCGAGAAATTGCACGCGGATCGTGCCCGGATGCCGCAAAAATCCGCGGCGCGCCCAGCACAGTCCCGAGTTCAGCGCGACCGGCAGGCAGGGCACCTCCCCCTCCAGATAGAGAAAGACAATGCCGAGCTTGTAGTCGGGCTCCGCGCCGGGCGGCCGCCGCGTGCCCTCCGGAAAGATAATGACCTGCCGCCCCGCGGCAAGCGCCGCGTGCAAGGCTGCCGTCATGGTGGGAAGCGCATCCTTTCCCGCGCTGCGGTCGATCGAGATCATGCCGGCTTTGGCCATCAGCCAGCCGAACACGGGGATCCACATCAGCTCGCGCTTGAGGATGAAGGTCGGGTCGTCGAACAAATGGAGGAGTGCGAAGGTCTCCCACAACGACTGGTGCTTGGAGGCGACGAGGAGCGGACCGGGCGGGATTTTCTCGCGCCCACGCCATTCGACATCGATCCCGCAGATCACGCGGAGGAGCCATAGATTGTACCGTCCCCAGGTCTTGGCGACCGCGAGCACGGCACGGCGCGGCATCACCGCCGTCAGTACCGCCACCAGTAACCAGATGACGAAGCTCACATAGAACGCGATGTTGAAGATGAGCGAGCGCAGAACGATCGGGTCGAGCAGCCGGCGCACGGCGGTCAGCTACGCGCGCCGGGCCGCGGATCGAGGCCAGCCTGCTCGATCGTCGGCTCCAGCCGGATTCGCGCGACCGCGATGAGATATTTCACATATTCCGACAGCAGCAGGCGCGCATTGGTGGCGCTCGACCACCACGGCTCGGCGAGCCGTTCGGTCACCACGGGGAAGGGGATGAGCTCGATGTCGGGCAGGCGGTGCGTCAGTTCCGCCATGGCCCGCGGCATGTGGTAGTTCGAGGTCACGATCACCAGCGAGCGGAAACCGCGATCCACGGTCCAGCGCTGGGTTTCCACGGCATTGCCGATGGTGTTGCGGGCGACATGGTCGAGATCGATGCAGCAGTAGAAGAATTGCCGGTATTCGGGCGTGAGGCGGGCAAGCTCGCCCGAATGGGTCGTGCGGTTGACGCCGGTGATCAGGAGGCGCTTGCCGTGGCCGGAGGCGAGAAGCTCGACAGCATCGACGACGCGCGAGGCTCCGCCTGTCAGTACCACGATGCCGTCGGCTTTGGCGGTGAGCGCCACCTCCTGGCGCGGCACACGCCAGGCGAACCATAAGAAGCCGGCAGCAAAAGCCGCGATGCCGGCGATGCCGAGCACAAGCACCGCGACCACGAACCGAAGCACCCGCGAGCGGCGCCGACGAGGGGCTGTCGCCGGCTCGGTCGTGCCGTCACATCTCACTTCGGTTTGGTCGGTCGTCATCATGGCGCCAAGCTGGGAGCATATCGCCAAATTTGACGGTGCAAAGGCCGATGACAGGGTCTGCGTTAGCGAATTACGACCTATCCAGACACATTGGTGTCGCTTATGGCCAATGTGTTCGGCAGCGGCCTCTCAACTCACTGTCTCCAACGTTCGTTTCACGACACGACGCGACACCAAGGCGGTCACCGCCGCGATGACCAAGACCTGGAGGACCACGGCGACATAGCCGCCGGCGCCAAGCGACAGGCCGCCGAACATCGCGCCGATGTTGTCGCTCCCGGTGTGTCCCAGCAGCCGTGCGCTCAGAATGCTGAGCGCGATGAAGACGACGATCGCTGCTCCGCCTCCAATGGCGCCGCCCTCGAGCCCGAGAAACAGAAAATGGCGCTGGAACTGGCCGGCGATGTAGCTGTCCTTGGCCCCAATCAGGTGCAGCACCTCGACGGTCGAGCGATTGGTCGCCATCGCGCCGCGGGTGGCGAAACTCACCGAGAGCACGGTCGCGGCGAAAACCAGCGCGAGAATTGCAAGCCCGATCGCCATCGCGGTGTCGGACATCGCCCGCAGCCGCTGAATGAAGCTGCGGTGGTCATCGAGGCTGGCACCGGGGGTTTCGGCGGCGAGCGTTGCGCGTAGCGCGGCAAGATCAGGCGGCCGGTCGGAGGCGACCTGCACGATAATGAGCCGCGGCACCGGCAGACTGTCGAGCGAAACGCCGCTGCCGAGCCAGGGCTCGAGGAGACGCCCCGATTCCTGCTTGCTCAGTGCCCGAACCGAGGCGACCCCCGGTGTCGCACGGGTGATCTCGATCGCGCGCTGGACGCTCTGCTCGATGTTCTTACCGGCGACCAGGCGGACCTGGATCGTCACCTCGCGGGCGACATCGGACTGCCATGAGGACGCAGCGGCGATCACCATCATCACCGCGCCGATGGTGAGTGAAGCGAGGAAGGTCATGATGGCGATGACAGCAACCAGGGCGCGGCCCGAAATCGAATTCTTGGGGACGATCGGGGCTTCGCGGGGCTTGTCCTTCGGCTGCGACCCGTTTCGCGCCAAGCGCTGCCCGGCCGTGCTGAGCCCGCGCCGGACTTCATTCATAAACGTGGATACGTCCTTCATGGATCACCAGGCGACGTGCATCATATTGATCCATCAGGCCGATATCGTGCGTCGCGATGACGACGGAGGTGCCCGATTTGTTGAGCTCGATAAACAGCCGCAGCAGCCGCTTCGCAAGGTTCGGGTCGACATTGCCGGTCGGCTCGTCGGCCAGGAGAAGCTGCGGGCGCCCGATGACCGCGCGGGCGATCGCGGCACGCTGCTTCTCGCCGCCCGACAGCACCGGCGGTAGGGCGCCCATGCGGTCGCCCAGCCCGACCCAATGCAGCAGCTCCTCGACCTCGTGGCGATAACTCGTTTCCTCGCGACCGAGCACGCGCAGCGGCAGCGCGACATTCTCATAGGTGGTGAGATGGTCGAGCAGGCGGAAGTCCTGAAAAACCACTCCGATGCGCCGGCGCAGGACGGCGAGTGAACCCTTGGCGAGCGTCGCCACGTCCTGATCGAACAGCGTGATCAGCCCGCGCGTCGGGCGCAGGGAAAGAAACAGGAGCCGCAGCAGCGAGGTCTTTCCCGCCCCGGATGGCCCGGTGAGGAACTGAAAGGAACGGGGCTCGATGCGGAAGGTCAGATCGCGGAGCACCTCCGGACCGAGCCCATAGCGCATCCCCACATTCTCGAATCGGACCACGCCATTCTCCGAACCGTGTTCGCGCTGACCAGCCGGGCCGCGCCCATCATCTCCCTCGCGCGCGCAAGGCTTGGCGATTCGCTCCTTCTTACAGGAAGAGCGCCGCGCGGGCACGTCATGCCGTCTAGTTTCCCCCTCGTTAACGAAGGCGCAGCTATGATGATGAAAGTGCTCGTTTGTGTGGTTGCGTCATGCAGATCGTGTGTCCCCAGTGCGCAGCGTCCTATCGGGTGGCCGACGCCGCCATGGGCGATGGCCGCATGGTTCGCTGCACGAATTGCGGGCATGTCTGGCTGGCGATCCCCGAGGAGGAGGCGACCGCTGAGGCGATCGCGCAGCCGGGAGCGCAGGCGCAGGCTGCCCCGGCCGGCGCGAATGGACCAGCCGCCGCGGCGGGAAGCGGTGGCATCGGAGCAGCAACCCGCGCGGCAGACCCCGCCACGGCGCCCGGCGAATCCACAGATTTTTTAGCGGCGGCAGCGGAATCCGGGAAAGACGACGCGGCGGTCGCCGATGCCCCGCCGCTCGTCCCCGACGCAGATGTCGCAGCCTCCGCCGAGCCTCAGGGCGATGCCGAGGGTGCGACGATCGACGCCGATCCCGGCGACGACGATGCCTTTGTCCGCCAGCGCGCGGCGCGGCGCAAGCGCGAGGCGCAGCGCCGGCGGATGCTCA
This sequence comes from uncultured Rhodoplanes sp., assembly GCA_964616635.1. Lineage (GTDB taxonomy): Bacteria > Pseudomonadota > Alphaproteobacteria > Rhizobiales > Xanthobacteraceae > Rhodoplanes. The sequence continues at coordinate 4,272 of CAZTTL010000264.1, forward strand.
GCCCAAGCTGGCCGACGGTGATTTTGACGCTGATGGTCATCATCGCCGGCATCCTGGCCTTCCGGGTCCAGGTCGTGCGGGCGATGCCGCAAACCGCCTCGCTGTTTGCCGAGATCGGGTTGCCGGTCAATCTGCGCGGCCTGGCTTTCCATCGGGTGGCGGTCGAGAAGGCACAGACGGACGGCGTCGCGGTGCTGATCGTGAAGGGCGAAATCGTCAACGTGACCCGGCGCCTGATCGAAGTGCCGCGCCTGCGTTTTTCGCTGCGCGATGCCGCGGGCGCGGAGGTCTATCACTGGACCGCGCTGCCCGGGCAGTCGATGCTCGGGCCCGGCGATGTGCTGGGGTTCCGCACCCGGCTCGCCTCGCCGCCGCCGCAAGGCCAGGACATCGCGATTCGCTTCTTCAGCCGCCACGACCGGTGAGCGGACAGGCGCACGGCGCGAAGCCCGGCGCGCCCACGCTGTCCCCGTCGGTCGGTCGGCGGGCGCTCGAGAGCTTTGCTTTGCTGGGATCGGGCGGCGTTCAGGAGAGCGGGGGTGCCGGGGGGCCCGGGGGGCCGGGGGGCGCAGCAGCGCAACCCAAGCCGGTCAGTTATGCGAATGCCGGCGGCAGCGCGTGATCGGACGCCGGCTGCGCAGCCGCATGATGGCGTCGAAGTAGCTGAGATTGTCCGACACTTCGGTCCACGGCGCCTGCTGGGCGTGAGCGGACTCGTCAGCGGCGGCCGACGTGCGGTCAAGCAGGAATTCTGAGAAACTGTGCGCTGCAGGTGCTGGAGTCAGCATGCAGGCCTCCTGTATTGCGAGCGGGCCGGGCGCGCATGGGTCTGTCTTCGCCGGCTAACGCCATCTGTCCAATCACCGCCGCCTTTTGTCGTTCCCCGTGCTCGGTCGACTATCGGACGGTGCAATTTAAGCATCATAAGCCGGTGTTGAGAATCGGTGGCATTACCGTTCGGACAAATTCGTGAGGCGAAACGACGCGGGTTGCGGCTGAG
>CAZTTL010000265.1:0-5244 GCA_964616635.1 uncultured Rhodoplanes sp.
ATCCCACGCCGCCTAAAGGCGTGGGGTTTCCTGATCCCCTATCGGGGACTCTAAAAGAAATCGGTCTCGTGGCTTCGCTCGCGCGCCCCAGCTTCAATCCTTGTGGGTCAAATCCTCGTAGACCTCCATTTCGAGGGCGCCGCCGAGCACGGCTTTCCAGGCCTGCACATAGGTCTGCACCCGCAGGTCGCTGGCAACGCGCTGGCGGCTCAGTTCGATCGCCTCGGGAGTCTCGTATTCGATCTCCTGGATGAACTGCGCCTTGTCGTCAACATTCTGCAGAATGCGGATGCTGGTGCCGCCCAGCATGCCATAGAACGGTGCCGCCGCCTGCACCATAGCCACCACATGCGCGGGATCGCTGGTCGGCAAGGTCACCTTCAGGAACAAAACGCGTCGCACTTTACCGTTTTTACTGGCCATCGCTGGTCCTCAACTCCACCCATCACCCCTTTGTCACGACAGCGGGACCGTTGGTCTTCCGGCCCCGCCGCTTTTCCTTTCCGTCGCTTCAAGCGAGCTTCATCCGCGCCTTCTCCGCTGCCGTCGCGCGGTACGGATGCGCCGGATAGGCGCCGAGAATTTTCAACGAGCCCCGCTGCGAAAAGAATGCCAATTCCTGGAACGCGAGCGCGACCAGCCGCTCGTCGGGATGGCCCTCGATATCACAATAGAATTGCGTGGCGGAGAACGTGCCCTCCAGCATGTAGCTTTCGAGCTTGGTCATGTTGATGCCGTTGGTGGCAAAGCCGCCGAGCGCCTTATAGAGCGCCGCCGGAATATTACGCACCTGGAACACGAAGGTGGTGATGACCAGACCGTTGCCGGGAGGGGTCCGCTTCTCCTCGCGCGCGAGGACGACAAAGCGCGTGGTGCTGTGCGACTCGTCCTCGATATCCGGCGCCAGGATGGTGAGGCCGTAAATCTCCGCGGCCAGCCGCGAGGCGATCGCCGCGCGCGTTTTGTCTCCGGCTTCGGCCACTTCGCGCGCGGCGCCTGCCGTGTCGGCTGCAACCCGCGTCTTGACGCCGAGTTCGCGCAGGAATCTGCGGCACTGGCCGAGCGCCATGACGTGGCTCTCGACCACCTTCAGGTCCCTCAGTGTCGCCCCCTTCGGCGCCACGAGCTGATTGCGGATGGGCAGAAACCATTCGCCGACGATATGCAGGCCCGCCGTCGGCATCAGATGATGGATGTCGGCGACCCGTCCGGCGACCGAATTCTCGATGGGAATCATCGCGAGATCGGCGTCACCGGCGGTGACAGCGGTAAACGCATCCTCGAAGGTCGGGCAGGGAACCGGATCGTATTCAGGAAAACACTCGCGACAGGCGATATGGGAGTTGGCCCCCGGCTCGCCCTGGAAGGTTATTGTCTTGCGCGTCATGTCGGGTTCCCTTACGCGGTGCATTGACTGCAAGTCAATGCGAGGCGGCGAGGAGGGCCCGTGCGGAGGCGAGGTCCTCAGGTGTATCGACGCCGAGCGGCACCGAATCAACGATCGTCACATCGATGCGCATGCCGGCTTCCAGCGCGCGGAGCTGTTCGAGCTTTTCTCGCCGCTCCAACGGTGACGGCGGCAGGTTTACAAACCGGGCCAGCGCCTCGCGTCGGTAGGCGTAAAGGCCGATGTGATGGTAGAGCGGACCGTCGCCAAAGGGCGCGGTCGCGCGGGTAAAGTAGAGCGCACGTAACCGCGCGGGCGCGATCGGCGAGCCGACCACCTTGACCACGTTGGGATTGCTCCGCTCCGCCGGCTCGCGGATTTCGGCGGCGAGGGTGGCGATATCGACCGCCGGGTCGGTCAGCGGCCCGAGCGCGGCGGCAAGGTCTGCAGGGACAAGCGTCGGCAGATCGCCCTGGACATTGACGACGATCCGGCAGGTCCGCTCGGGATCAATCCAATTCAACGCTTCGAAAATGCGGTCGGAGCCGGAGGGGTGATCGGCGCGCGTCATCACCACGCGTCCACCCACCGCCTCTACCGCAGCGCGAATCTCTTCCGAATCGGTTGCAACGAACACCGGACCGAGTCCCGCCGCCTCGGCCCGGGCAAGGACGTGCGCGACCATCGGGCGGCCCCCGATATCGGCCAGTGCCTTGCCGGGCAGCCGGGTCGCCGCCAGCCGCGCCGGGATGATGATGACGACGTCGTTTCCTGCCATCGCTGCGCCGCGTCAATATGCGGAAAAAAACCGGGCCTGCGCGTACCGACGGCGCTTATACGAGTTGCCAGTGCCCGTGCAAACCCGCTATGTGTCCGTATTGACGGGCGCCTTGACCCCCCGCTCTTATCCGACCGATCCCTTTGCGCTTCTGGAGCTTTTGCGTGATGGACGCTTACGAAATCAACAAGGTAATCGGGGCTATTCTCTTCACTTGCCTTTGTGTCGTGGCGCTCAACATTGCCGCGGGCGCGATTTTTGCACCGCACATACCGGCAAAGCCGGGCTTCGAAATCGCAGTGCCGGAAAAGGCGGCAGCGCCAGCGGAAGCCAAGGCCGCGGCAGAACCACCAATCACCTCGCTTCTCGCCAGCGCATCGGTGGCAAAGGGGGAGGCCGCGGTGAAGAAATGCGAGGCCTGCCACACTTTCACCAAGGGCGGCCCCAACAAGGTCGGCCCCAACCTGTGGGGCATTGTCGGCCGTCCCCGCGCATCCGAGGCCGGATTCAACTATTCTTCGGCAATGAAGGAAAAAGGCGGCACCTGGACGATCGAAGAGCTCAACGCCTTCATCAAGAATCCCAGAGCCGATATCCCGGGAACCGCGATGGGCTTTGCCGGCGTATCCCGCGAAAAGGAACGCGCCGATATCCTCGTCTATCTCAACACGCTGTCCGACCACCCGGCGCCGCTCCCGACCACCACCGGAGAGGGCACTGATCAAAAGCCGCCGGCCAAAGCGGATGCCACAGCTACCCCGGCCAATGCACCGGCATCGCCCGCCCATTGAGCCAACGACCCCAGGACGCCGCTACCGGCCGGGACCACAGCCCGGCCGGTCTTGTTTTGGAACCGATGTGACAGGTTAAATTTCGGAAAGAGATCTGGCGGCGCACGCAACGGACAAACACATCGCAAAACGGACATAATCGGTTTCAACGGTCCGCAAACGCATTTGGTGGAGAAGCGCCTTGCCTTTGACCCGTCGTGACATTCTCCGCAGCACCGTTCTGGCCGCAGCCGCGCCCGCGCTTACCTCCATCATCGCCCCGCAGGACTGGATGGCCGCCCTTGCGGATGAGGCTCAAAGCGAGGGCGGCGGGCTTCCTTTCCGGCACGGTCTGTCGCTGTTCGGCGACCTGAAATATCCGGCGGATTTCAAGCAGTTCGACTATGTCAACGCGAATGCGCCGAAAGGCGGCACGGTGCGGCTCAGCACCACCGGAACATTCGACAATTTCAACATCGTCGTCTCCGGCGTGAAGGGCTCGCTCGCCACCGGTATCGAGCTCATCTACGACAGCCTGATGATTTCGGCGCTCGACGAAATTTCGACCGAATACGGCCTGCTGGCCGAGGGTGCGAGCTATCCTGATGATTTCAGCTATGTGACCTATCGGCTGCGGCCGAATGCGCGCTGGCACGACGGCAAGCCGGTGACGCCGCAGGACGTGATCTACTCCTTCGACGTCTTCCGCAAAAACCACCCCCAGCTCGCGGCCTATTATCGGCACGTCGTCAAGGCCGAGCAGACCGGCGAGCGCGACGTCACCTTCCGCTTCGACCACCCGGGCAATCGGGAGCTGCCGCAGATCGTCGGCCAGTTCAACATCCTGCCGCAACACTGGTGGGAAGGGACTGACGCGAACGGCAATAAGCGCGACGTGACGGCGACGACGCTCGAGCCGCCGCTCGGCTGCGGCGCCTATCGCCTCAAGGAATTTAGTCCCGGCCGCTCGCTCGTCTTCGAGCGCGTCGAGGACTATTGGGGCAAGGATCTGCCAGTGAATATCGGCCGCGATAATATTCAGCAGATCCGCTACGAATTCTTCCGCGACCTCACCGTCGCGCTCGAAGCATTCAAGGCCGACCAGATGGACTGGCGCACCGAGACCAGCGCCAAGAACTGGGCGACCGCCTATGATTTTCCGGCGGTGCGCGAGAAGCGCGTCGTGCTGGAGGAATTCCCGATCAACAATTTCGGGATCATGCAGGCGTTCGCCTTCAACATCCGGCGCGACAAATTCAAGGACCCGCGGGTGCGGCTCGCCTTCAATTACGCGTTCGATTTCGAGGAGATGAACAAGCAGATCTTCTTCGGTCAGTACAAACGGATCGACAGCTATTTCGACGGGACCGAGCTTGCCTGCTCCGGCCTGCCGCAGGGCAAAGAACTCGAGATTCTCGAATCCGTGCGCGGTCAGATTCCACCGGAAGTTTTCACCAAGCCTTATACGAATCCCGTCGGCGGCAATCCGCAGGCGGTGCGGTCCAATTTGCACCAAGCCATCCGGCTGCTGCGTGCGGCCGGCTACGAGGTGCGCAACCAGAGGCTTGTCAATGCCGCGACCGGCGAGCCTTACACCGTCGAGCTTCTCGCCGCCGATCCGGCGACCGAGCGGTTCTTCCTGTTCTACAAGCCATCGCTCAACCGTCTCGGCATCAATGTGACGGTGCGTACCGTCGATGACGCCCAGTTTGAAAACCGCATGCGCCAGTGGGATTTCGACGTCATCACCGCGAGCTGGGCGGAATCGCTCTCGCCCGGCAACGAGCAGCGCGGCTACTGGGGCTCGCAGGCGGCCGACCAGCCGGGATCGCGCAACCTGATTGGCATCAAGAATGCAACGATCGACACCCTGATCGAGCGGGTGATCTACGCGAAAAACCGTGACGACCTCGTCGCCGCGACCCACGCGCTCGACCGCGTGCTGCTGTGGCATCACTATGTCGTGCCGCAATGGACCTACGGAAAGGTGCGCACCGCGCGGTGGGACCGTTTCGGGCATCCGGAGACCTTGCCGAAATACGGCATGTCGGCCTTCCCCACTATCTGGTGGTGGGATGCCGAGAAGGCAGCCAAGATCGGCAGCCGGTCGTGAGCCGACGCGCAGCGGACGGTTTCTTCCCTTTCTCCGGCAACGGGGAGAGGGCGGATCGTGCATGTGGCACGCACGCTGTCACGTCTCCCATCTCGGGGGCCGCATCGAACATAATCTCACCCTCCCCTAAAAGGGGAGGGTCGGACCATCGGAGATGGTGCGCGGAGGGGTCGCAAGCCGCACGCGACCCGCTCCC
>CAZTTL010000266.1:0-5219 GCA_964616635.1 uncultured Rhodoplanes sp.
GAAGCTGATCGACAAGCATCTGCGCGCCGATGGCGACGCCTATCGTCTGTTCTTTGAGATCCTTACCGCCAAGAACGCTGTCGAGATCGTGCTGCGGCGGATGAACGAGACCGGCGTGCTCGGCCGCCTGATCCCGGATTTCGGCCGCGTCGTCTCGATGATGCAGTTCAACATGTACCACCACTATACGGTGGACGAGCATTTGTTGCGCTGCATTGGCGTGCTGGCGGAGATCGAGGCGGGGCAGAACGAGGAATATAAGCTCGCCAACGAGCTGATGCGCACCATCCTGCCGGAGCATCGTGACCTGATCTATGTCGCGCTGTTCCTGCACGACATCGCCAAGGGCCGCACCGAGGATCATTCAATTGCCGGCGCCCGGATTGCGCGCCACCTCTGCCCACGCATGGGCATGTCGGCGGCCGATACCGAGACCGTCGCCTGGCTGGTTGAAAACCATCTGATCATGTCGTCGATCGCCCAGTCCCGCGATCTATCGGACCGCAAGACCATCGAGAATTTCTGCGCCATTGTGCAGTCGCTGGAGCGCATGAAGCTCCTCACCGTTCTCACCACGGCCGACATCCGCGCGGTCGGACCGGGCGTGTGGAACAGCTGGAAGGCGCAGTTGATCCGCGCGCTCTATTACGAGGCCGAGCCGGCGCTGACCGGAGGCTTCTCCGAGGTCAACCGGGCGCAGCGCGTCGCCCAGGCCCAGGCCCAGTTCCGCGCCGAGCTTGCCGACTGGCCGCCGGAGGTGCTCGACCGTTACATCGCCCGCCACTATCCGGCCTACTGGCTCAAGGTCGACCTCAAGTCGCAAATCGACCACGCCACGTTCGTGCGGGCGGCGGAAGCTGCCGACAAGAAGCTGGCAACCAAGTTCGACTTCGACACCCATCGCGGCGTCACGGTGCTGACCGTGCTGACGCCCGACCATCCCTGGCTGCTCTGCCTGATTGCCGGTGCCTGCGCCAAGGCCGGCGCCAACATCGTGGACGCGCAGATTTTCACCACCACCGATGGGCTCGCGCTCGACACCATCTCGATCTCGCGCGAATTCGAGCGCGACGACGACGAGAGTCGGCGCGCCGGCCGGGTTACCGACGCGATCGAGGGGGCGTTACGCGGCGAGTTGCGGCTGCCCGAGGTGATGGAGAAGCGCGATATTCCGAAAGGACGAATCAAGGCTTTCGCCATCGAGCCCGAGGTCAATATCAACAATCATTGGTCCAACCGCTACACCGTGGTCGAGGTCAGCGGGCTCGATCGCCCCGGCCTGCTCTACGAGCTGACGACGACGCTGTCGAAGCTCAGCCTCAACATCGCCTCCGCCCATGTCGCGACCTTCGGCGAGCGCGCGGTCGACGTGTTCTACGTCACCGATCTGTTGGGCGCGCGCATCACCTCGCCAACCCGCATCGCCACGGTCAAGCGGGCGCTACTGCAGGCGTTCACCCCGGGCCGGGAAGCGCGCAACGCCGCGCGCAGCACCGTTGCGGCTGAGGGGTGAGGCGGCGCGCCAACAAACCGCTGACCGACGCAAGTGCGGCCGGACAATGAGCAGAAAGGTGCTGCGGCAGCGAGCAAGACTTTCGCGGAAAGGCGGACTGTCGCTTCCTGAAAACGTTTCCGAGTAATGCTTTAAGCCGGCAAACATGGCGGCTTACTAATCTAATAGGCTAGCCGCATCGTATAGCGACGGCCGGCAATCACAAAAACTTGCAGTGGTCCCGGCCTGCTGTACGGCCTACGTAAAGCGGCTTAGCTTGAGCGTCACCCAAGATTTGGAGTGCACGCGATATGGGCCAGCTTACGCAAGTAGGCGACGCGCTCGCGATGAATGCGCGTTTGTTCGGCGATAAAGTTGGAGCCCGCGACCTCGAACGCTCTATGACGTTTCGTCAATGGCATGACCGCTCTTGCCGGCTAGCCAATGCGCTTTGCGGCATTGGCCTGAGGAAAGGCGACCGTGTCTGTGTTCTCGCCTACAATTGTCTCGAATGGATGGAGATTTACGCGGCCGCGGCATTCGCGGGCCTGATCGCCGTTCCCATCAACTTCCGTCTGGTTGGCCCAGAAATCAGTTACATCGTCGAGGATTGCGGCGCCAAAGCGATCATCGTTCAGGACGATCTGCTCGAGACGCTCGAAAGTGTGCGGTCCAATCTTCCTGTGGCCGCAACGAACACGATCGTGTTCGGCGGGAACCGCTATCCTGGCGGCGCACGCGCGTACGAAGCCCTGATCGAAAGCGCCAGCGCGGACCGCCCGGACATAACAGGGCTTCCCGAGGACGCATTCACCTTGATGTATACCTCGGGAACCACGGGCAGACCGAAGGGGGCGATCCGCAGCCACCGCAGTACCGCCATGCTGTCGCTCGTGACCGAGGTCGAGATGGCACTAGGCGGGCGCGATACGGCGCTCCTCGTCATGCCTATGTGCCATGCAAATTCGCTGTTCTTCTTCGGCGCATTCACCTACTGCGGCGCGGCTTGCGCGATCTACTCAAGAAAAAACGTCGACCCGGAGCATCTGCTGCGCAGCCTTGCCGAAAGCGGCGCGACCTTCACCTCTCTCGTGCCGACCCACTACATCATGATGCTCGGTCTTCCCGCTCGCACGCGCGAGAGCTGCAAGGTCGATTTGATGACGAAGCTGATGATTTCCTCGGCTCCCGCGCGGCGCGACACCAAGCTGGCCATTATGGAGTATTTCAAGAACTCAGGTCTTTACGAAGGGTACGGCTCCACCGAAGCCGGTTGGGTGACCATGCTGCACCCCGACGAACAGCTCACCAAGCTTGGATCGGTGGGACGCGAGTGCACCGCTTCACGCCCGATCAGATTGCTCGATCCGCTTGGCCATGAGATGCCTGACGGGAAACCAGGCGAACTTTATTCGAGCAATCCCTATTCTTTCGATGGGTATTGGAATCTGCCTGACAAGACCAAGGAAGCCATCAAAGGCGACTATTGCACGGTGGGCGATCTCGCCCGACGGGATGAGGATGGCTACATCTACCTTGTCGATCGCAAGAGCAACATGATCATCTCCGGTGGCGAGAACGTCTACCCGTCCGAGGTGGAAGGACTCCTGGGTTCCCACGACCAAGTGAAGGACGTGGCCGTCATCGGCGTCCCCGACGAGACATGGGGCGAATGCGTGCACGCGGTGATCGTCCTTCATCAGCCCGGCGCGATGACCGAGCAGGAACTGCTGGATTGGTGCAGGGGGCGCATCGCCGGGCACAAGCGTCCGCGATCGGTATCGTTCATCACCGAGCAGGAGATGCCGAGAACCGCGACTGGCAAGATTTTGCATCGCGTTCTCAGGGACCGATATGCGGTGCGGGAACGTCTGCCGGGAGGATAAGCAATGAATGAAGCCAGTAAGACGAACGTTGCGCTCACCAGCGTCGTCATGGGCAAGGCGGCGGGCGCAACATTGTCCGGCGAGCCGGGGTCAGGGGATGTAGCCGGCCCGGGAGCGCAAATCAATGGCGGCACACTGGTTGGGCGGGTCCTGCAGTCGCTGGGCGTGAAATATCTGTTTGCGGTGAACGGCGGTCACACTTGGCCGATCCTCGCGGTACTTCGTGAGCACGGCATCAAGCTCATCCATATGCGGCACGAGCAATCCTGCGCGTTCGCCGCGGACGCCTGGGCGCGCACCACTGGAGCACCGGGAGTGTGCAGTGTCACCGCCGGATGCGGGCTCACGAATGCCGTCACAGGCTTATGCACGGCCGGGCTCGCGGGCAGCGCGGTGATTTGCATCGCCGGCCAACATCCAACCACCGAAGATGCGCTTGGATCATTCCAGGAAGCTTATGGCAGCGAAATCTGCCGTTCGTTCGCGAAGTTCACCAAACGCGTGCTCGACTGGTCGACGATAGAAGTGGATTTGCGTCAGGCCTTCCGGGAAGCGACTTGCCCGCCGCAGGGCGTCTCGCTCCTCGAAATCCCGACGAACATACTTTATCAGGGCGGACGCGAGAGCGGGCAGCGTCGCGGCGCGAGGGTATACCGGCCCGACGAATTGCGCGCTGAAGCCGATCCGCGCAGCGTCGAGCGAACGATAGACATCCTCTCGTTATCCGATCGACCGCTCGTTGTCGCAGGCGATGGCATATTTTGGTCGGGCGCGGCCAAAGCGCTGAAGGATTTCGTCGAGCTGACCGGGATACCCGTCTATACGCGGCGCGCCGGCCAGGGCGCAGTACCGGAAGATCATCCGCTCTCGGTCCGCGGTCCATGGAAGAAGCTGTTCACGGGGCGCGCCGACGTGGTGCTCGCCATCGGTTTTCGCTTCTGGAGCGGCGAGAAATTCGGTGAACCGCCGACCTGGAACGAAACTGCCCGTTTCATCCAAGCAGACGCAACGCCAACACGGATCGGGTTGCATGTACCGGCGGAGGTTGCCCTGGTCGGCGATCCCAAGCTGGTTTTGCATCAGCTCTTGGATATTGCGCGAGCGCGCGATTGGAGCCGTTTGCGCCGATCGGCTTGGGTGCAAGAGGTCGCCGAGGCGCGCACCAACTACCATCGGCAAATCAGCGAAAACGAACGCGGGGTTCACGACCAGGCGCCGATTCATCCGGCGCGGGTCGCACGCGAGCTGTGCGAGACAATCGACCAGGACGCGACGGTCGTTATCGACAGCTTTACGATGAGCGGGTGGATGTCGCAATGGCTGCAGCCGCGATTCCCTGGCCAGGTCATCGATGCCGGGCCGCTTGCTCCGGTTGGTCACGGCATTGGAATGGGGATCGGCGCGCAGCTCGCCCGGCCGGGTAAACAGGTTATCGTTGTAAGCGGCGACGGCGGTCTGGGCATTGGCGGCTTCGATCTCGAAACGGCGCGCCGGTATGATCTGCCGATTGTCGTCGTGCTGTGGAACAACAGCTCCTGGGGACCGAGCTTCGAGGAGATGCCGTTCCTCAAGGATCGCACCGATCCATTCAACATGCTCCCGAACCAACGCTACGACCGGATGTTCGAAGAAATGGGCTGCCACGGCGAGTTCGTCGAGCGACCCGAGCAATTCCGGCCGGCACTCGAACGCTCCCTGCGATCGGGCAAGGCTGCGCTCATCAACGTCATCGGGGACCGTGCGATCGGCCATCCGAGTCTGGGCGGAAATCTCCTCGGATCGACCCGCGTTTGATTTGATGTCCGCTCCGTCCTGTCGCCGCTGCTTCGCAGCGGCGCGCG
>CAZTTL010000267.1:0-5176 GCA_964616635.1 uncultured Rhodoplanes sp.
GCGAAGCCCGCCGAAGCGGAAGCAGCTTCACCCGAACTTGCCGAATCAACCGCGACCGAAGCCGTCAAAGCGGAACCCGTCGCAGCAGAGACGACTCCGGCCCAAGGGGCCGAAACGCCAGAAGCCGCGAAAGCGAGCGCGAGCGCAGCGACCGAAGGCACGGCGGCAGAGGCCCCTGAAGCTGCGCCTGCCGATGCCGGCATCCATGATGTCACTGCCGCCGGGCTCGGACCGGACGAAGGCGAGAATGCGCGCGGCGACGCCCCGGCCGTGGTTGATCTCACCCGCCGGATGCGGCGCTGGCGCGGCGGCGCTATTGTTTTCGGCGCTCTCGCGGCTGCGCTTGCCGCCGTCATTGTCACTTCGGTGCTCGCGCCGGAACACCTTCCGGAACCGCTGCGGCGGCGCCCTGTGGTCCGACCCGGGGCGGTTCCGCGCGTGGTGGTGCGCCCCGTGGTGGTTCCGGGGGTGGTGGTGCGCCCCGTCGTGGGCCCGGCGCCGGCACCCGGCCGCTTCGTTGCGGTCCTGCAAAGCAGCGCAAACGCCCCCGCCTTCATCATCACGGTGGACGTGGCGCAGCGCAATCTCACCGTTCGCCGAGTCGCCGCGGAAACCCAGACCGACCACAGCTATGAGCTCTGGCTCATCTCCAACCGCTTTCAGCAGCCGCGTTCGCTTGGACTGATCGGCACGACCGAGTTCACGCGCCCGCCGACGCTTTCCGCCTATGATCCGGAAACGATCAGCGATGCGACCTTTGCCGTGTCGCTGGAGCCGGAAGGCGGATCGCCGACCGGGCAGCCGACCGGGCCCGTCTTGTTTTCCGGCAAGCTGGTCGAAGCGGTGCCGCCGACACCCGCGGCGCGCACGCCATAGCATGCGTCGATGCTTAAATTCAGATCGGGGCGCGGATAAAATAAAATAAAGCGCACGCTTTCGCGTGCGCCAAGCTCAGCCATCCAAAATTGCCCGGGCTCCGCCGATCAGCGGTCTTCCCCGGTCGTGCTATGCGATACGATCGCTGATGCGCTGATCTGCACCAGGCCATAGCCCTTGGTGTCATCGGTCGCGCGTGCGTTAAATCCAACCAGGATGATCGCGATCGACGCCAAAATGGCGAGAATGATCACCTTCACGTGGTTGATCTGGCCGGCGATCGCCGGTGCCTTGTTGCTCATAACCGATCCCCTTCCGATCGATCCCTTGGTCGCATTCTGCAGACCTGAGGTTCGACGCCCCGATGTCCCAACCTAGCGGGTGATTGCCAACGCAATCTTACCCGTGCGGCCATGTAACGATTTGATACGGAAAAGGTTTCTCACGCGTGAATTCACGAATCTGTTATAGCAGAGAACCGCGTCCAGTGTGTTGCCGATTTCCCACGATCGCTCGCTTCAGCGTCGTTTTGCTCAAGTTTTCATCAGATGCTTCCGACCGTGCGCAGCCGCGCGCGGGGATGAATTTCGGATTGTGACAATACTGGGGTCTGGGAGCGGAAGCGCTCGACGATTGAGCGCACGAACGGCCGGATGCCTGCGGAGGTGACCAGCACCGGCGCCTCGCCCTGACGAGCGGCCTGCTCGAACTGCTCGCGGATCAAGGTGATGAATTCCGTAAGCTTCGACGGCTGCATCGCGAGCTGGCGCTCGTCGCCTTGGCCGATGATCGATTCGGCAAAGGCCTGCTCCCATTGGGCCGACAGCGCGATCAGCGGCAGATGCCCTTCCGGGGTCGAATGCTGTGCACAGATCTGGCGCGCAAGCCGGCTGCGCACATGCTCGGCCAGCGCATTGGGGCTGCGGGTATAGGCAAGTCCTTCGGCAATGCCCTCGAGGATGGTCGAGAGGTCGCGGATCGAGACGCGCTCGGCGAGCAGAAGCTGCAGGACGCGCTGGATGCCGGTGACAGTGATCTGCACCGGCACGATCTCCTTGACCAGCTCGCCCTGGTCCTTCGGCAGTTCGCGCAAGAGCTTCTGCACCTCGGCATAAGAGATCAGCTCGGCGATATTGGCCTTGAGCAACTCGGTCAGATGCGTCGCCAGCACGGTCGCGGCGTCCACGACGGTGTAGCCGCGCACCGCGGCCTCCTCCTTCAGCGCCGCATCGATCCAGGTCGCCGGCAGACCGAAAGTCGGTTCGGTGGTGTGGACGCCGGGAAGCTGCGCCTGGCCGCCGGTCGGGTCCATGGCCATGAACTGCCCCGGCCAGACACGCCCGCTACCGGCCTCGACCTCCTTGATTTTGATCACATAACTGTTCGCCTCGAGCTGGACATTGTCGAGGATCCGCACCGCCGGCATGACGAAGCCCATGTCGAGGGCGAGCGAGCGCCGCAGCGCTTTGATCTGCTCGGTCAGGCGATCGCCCCCATCCGGCGAATTGACGAGCGGCAGCAGCGCATAACCGAGCTCGATCTTCAGGTCGTCGATCTTGAGCGTGGCGGAGATCGGCTCTTCCGTCGGGGTCGGCGCCTCCTGGGCCGCGGATGCCGCCGCGGCTTCCTGCTTTTCGGCTTTGCTGCGCTTGTTGAGGGTGTAGGCGAGCGTCCCGGCGCCGGCGGACAAAAACAGGAAGGGCAGCATGGGAATTCCGGGCAGCAGCGCCATCATCCCCATCACCGCCGACGACATTCCCAGCGCCTTGGGATAGTGCGACATTTGCCGCAGCAGCACCTTGTCCGCTGATTCCGAAAGGCCCGCTTTGGAGACGAGCAGACCGGCAGCGGTCGACACGATCAGGGCCGGGATCTGCGTCACCAGGCCGTCGCCGACGGTGAGCAGCGTGTAGCTGTGGGCGGCTTCCGCGAAGGTGACACCCTGCTGGGCAATGCCGATGATCATGCCGCCGATCACATTGATGAAAGTGACGAGCACGCCGGCGATCGCATCTCCACGCACGAATTTTGAGGCGCCGTCCATGGCGCCGAAGAACGCGCTCTCGTCTTCGAGCTGCTTGCGCCGGCGCCGTGCCTCCTTGTCGTCGATCATGCCGGCGGACAGGTCGGCGTCGATGGCCATCTGCTTTCCGGGCATGGCGTCCAGATTGAAGCGCGCCGCCACTTCGGCGATACGCCCCGAGCCCTTGGTGATGACCACGAAATTGACGATGACGAGAATGATGAAAACGATGATGCCGATGACGAAATTGCCGCCCATCACGAAGCTGCCGAAGGCTTCGATGACGTGGCCGGCAGCGGCGGTGCCTTCGTGACCGTGGGACAGGATGAGGCGGGTTGAAGCGAGATTGAGCGCGAGCCGCAACATGGTCGCGATCAGCAGCACCGTAGGAAAAACGGAGAATTCAAGCGGTGCCTGAATGAACAGCGCCGTCATCAGGACCAGCACCGAGAGGATGATCGAGATGGCGAGCGCGAAGTCGAGCAGCAGCGGCGGCAGCGGCAGGATCAAAATGACCAGGATCAGCATGATCCCGATCGCAAGCACGATGTCGCCGCCCTTGAGGAGATCGCGGATCGCGCCGAACCCGGGCAGCTTCAGCCCTCCGCCCCCCTTGCTCCGGTCGGCCGTTACGTCGGTCATCGCCGCTTCCCCGCGCCTGCCCTGGCGCCCCCGGCAAAATTTGCCCAGTTTATGGTTAGCATTGCGTTAACCGGCGCGACGCGTCTGCGCAAAGAAGGCTGACAGATCAATGGCGCGCTATACCTGAGTACCGCCGCGTCGCTGCGCTCACGCAATCCTGGGGCGGCGTTATATTTCCAACATGACCGGAATTTAATATTTACAGAAGTGTAACTTGTGCCATTTCGGGCGTTCACTTAGGTCTTCATGTATTCAAGGAGGAATTTATGTGGAAACCGATGCTTGCCGGCACGGTGGCTCTGGCGCTGTCCGGATCGAGCCTTGCGCTGGCGCAGCAGCGTCCTGCCCCGGCGACACCGCAGACCACGCCTTCGGCACCAACGCAGTCGGCGCCGACCTCGCCCTCGGTGCCCAAGGCTACGCCGCAAAAGCCGAGGGCGTCACAAGAACCGTCGGCGGAGGAGCGGGCAGCCGCGGAGCGACGGGAGGAGCAAGCCGAGGAGCAGGCGGAGCTGGAAGGTCGAATTGCCTCGTTGAAGGCCGGGCTGATGCTCACCGAGGATCAGGCAAAGAATTGGCCGGCTTTCGAAAAAGCCTATCGTGAATTCGTCAAGGTGCGGATCGAGCAGCGGCGCAAGTCCGGCGACTGGCAGCGCAGCGACAATCCGATCGAGAACATGGGAGCGCGGGCCGACTTCGCCCTCCGTCGCGGCACTGCAATGAAGGAATTCGCTGCGGCGGCCATGCCCCTCTACAACAGCCTCGATCCGAGTCAGCAGCGCCGGCTCCGCAGCGAGGGCTTGCGGGGCCTGATGATGATGGCGCACCGCGGCTATGGACCGCGATGGCGCGATCGCGACGAGGATGACCGGGACTCCGGTCCGCGCTGGGGCAGACGCGGCGACAATGACGACGGGTGCTATGGCGGCCACCACGGCTGGCATCATCGCGGTGATGGCATGATGGGACCGCGCGGGAGTTGGCGTGATCGCCGTGATGATGATGACCAGAGCGGTGGGTACTCGGATAATGGGGCCGACCGTGATCGTAATAGCGACAGCGGCGGCAATCGCAGCGGATCGCAGCGCCTTGGCCCGGACGAGGAACGGTTCTGAGGCTCCGGCGACTGCCGGAAGGCAGAACGACGTCGCATGCGAAGACGCATGACCAGCAACACGAGAAGAACGGAAGGTTGAGGAGACGCCGATGAAGGAGCAAGCGTGTTCGGCTGAAACGAACACGTGACGTCGGGGCGGCGCAAATAGCGCCGCAGGGTGGCTTGGCCTCGCGGTCATCTGCAAGTCCCCCCATGCCCCCAGAGATCGCCAGGCCACGCAGGCCGTCGAGTCCCCTCGGCGGCCTGCGACATGTTTGGCGGCACAAGCTGCTCGCTTGCACAAAGCAATGCCCGCTCCGGACGTGCCAGGAAGGCGGCCATTGACGCTGCAGCCTCAATCGATCTTGTCGAACGGGCTTGCGCGCGTGCGTCTGCATCTTTACGGAAGGGACGCGGGGTTACTGGGCGGGCCTGGACGTTGCGCTGGTGCCACTGCGCTCCTGAACCTTGCACAGCGAAGTGACGCGGAGAGGAAAGGAAGCTCAGGTGGCAGCGACCGTTCTCAATGCCATGTTGCC
>CAZTTL010000268.1:0-5142 GCA_964616635.1 uncultured Rhodoplanes sp.
AATCTCATCGTCATCCTTAACGACAACGACATGTCGATTGCGCCGCCGGTGGGGGCGCTCTCGGCCTATCTCACCCGGCTGCTGACCGGCCGGCCCTATATGTCGTTGCGCGAGATCGGCCGCGGGATCGCCAACCACCTGCCGCGCCGTATCCACGAGCAGGCGGTGCGTGCCGAGGAATTCACCCGCAACATGATCACCCATGGCGGGACGTTGTTTGAAGAACTCGGCTTCTACTATGCCGGGCCGATCGACGGCCACAATCTCCATCACCTGCTGCCGGTGCTGCGCAATATGCGCGACACCAATCGCAAGGGCCCGATCCTGCTGCATGTCGTGACGCAGAAGGGGAAAGGCTATCCGCCGGCGGAAACGTCCACCGACAAATATCATGGCGTCGTCAAGTTCGATGTGGCGACCGGCGCCCAAGTCAAGTCGAAGGCGCACGCGCCGGCCTACACCAAGGTGTTTGGCCAGAGCCTGGTCGAGGAGGGATTGAAGGACGACAAGATCGTGGCGATCACCGCGGCAATGCCGGCCGGCACCGGGGTCGACCTGTTTGCTCAGCAGTTTCCCGATCGCTGCTTCGACGTCGGCATTGCCGAGCAGCACGCGGTGACCTTCGCCGCCGGGCTCGCGGCGGAAGGCTACAAGCCCTTCGTCGCCATCTATTCGACCTTCCTCCAGCGCGCCTATGACCAGGTCGTGCATGACGTGGCGCTGCAGAAGCTGCCAGTCCGTTTCGTGATGGATCGCGCCGGGCTGGTCGGCGCCGATGGGCCGACCCATGCCGGCGCGTTCGATGTCGCCTATCTCGGCTGCTTGCCCGGCATGGTGATGATGGCCGCCGCCGACGAGGCCGAGTTGAAGCATATGGTGGCGACCCAGGCGGCCTATAATGCTGGGCCGATCGCGCTGCGCTATCCGCGCGGCGAAGGCATCGGCGTGCCGATGCCGGAAAAGGGCGAGCCGCTCGAGATCGGCAAGGGCCGGGTTGTGCGCGAGGGCCACAAGATCGCGCTGCTTTCCTACGGCACCCGGCTTGCCGAATGCCTGACGGCGGCGGACGAACTCGCGGCGCACGGGCTTTCGACCACGGTTGCCGATGCGCGCTTTGCCAAGCCGCTCGATATCGAGCTCGTGTTGCGGCTTGCGCGCGATCACGAAGTCCTGATCACGATCGAGGAAGGCGCGATTGGCGGCTTTAGCAGCTTCGTGCTGCAGGCGCTTGCCGAGCATACCGCACTCGATCGCGGCCTGCGCGTGCGCTCCATGGTGCTGCCTGATTTCTATATCGATCAGGACAGCCCGGTGGCGATGTATGCCAAGGCCGGTCTCGATGCCAAGGGCATCGTCGCCAAGGTATTCGAGGCGCTCGGCAAGGATGTGAGCGCTGAAACCGTGCGGATGGCGTAGAGCATTTTCTAAGCGAAGCATGCCCGCGGACTTGATCCGGACTTGATCCGGGGGTGGACGCCGGTTCGGCCCGCTGAAAATGCGACCTACGCGAAGAGATACAGAGCGAATTCTGATTCGATTGGAACGGAATTTGCTTTGGGCGCCGGCCGAAACAACGAGTCGCAGCGGAATCCGACTTCACAAACGCGATGATGGTTTTATGTCGGGGGCGCACTATCGTGCACCCCCGATAACGTTTTGCAGGATAATGAATGACTCCTCGCTTGCGTGCCGACCGCCTGCTCGTGGCGCGTGGTCTGTTCAACAGCCGCGCCCAGGCGCAGGCTGCGATCGCGGCAGGGCATGTCAGCGCTGATGGCGCGCCCGTGCGCAAGCCATCGGACGAAATTCCCGAGAACGCCGAGCTCAGCGCAACGCCGGCGCAGCCTTATGTCTCGCGCGGCGGGGTAAAGCTTGCGGCGGCGCTCGATGCTGGCGCGATCGATGTTGCGGGGTGCGTCTGCCTCGATGTCGGCGCTTCCACCGGCGGCTTCACGCAGGTGCTGCTCGAGCGTGGCGCCGCCTGCGTCTACGCCGTCGATGTCGGGCGCGATCAGTTCCATGCGAAGCTCGCCACCGATCCCCGCGTCATCTCCTATGAGAGCATGGATATTCGCGCGCTCGATCCCGGCGCCTTTGCCGAGCCGCCGTCGCTGGTGGTGGTCGATGTCAGCTTCATCTCGCTCAAGCTGGTGCTGCCGTCGGCTCTTGCGCTCGCCGCGCCGGATTGCCGCCTCGTCGCGCTGATCAAGCCGCAGTTCGAGGCTGGGCGCGAACAGGTGCAGAAGGGCAGGGGCATCGTGCGCGATCCCGCGGTGCATGTCGCCGTGTGCGATGAAATCGCGAGTTTCGTCGGTACGCTCGGCTGCGTCGTCGAGGCCATGCTGACCTCGCCGATCACCGGCGGAGATGGCAACCGGGAGTTCCTGCTCGTCGCACGACGCATCCTGCCGTGATCGGGATGCTGTGATCGAGCACCTCACCATCGCCCGGCTGGGCAAGCGCGGCGATGGCATCGCCGATGGCCCGGAAGGCGCGATCTACGTTCCCTATGCGCTGCCGGGTGAGACGGCCGAAGTCGAGGACTGGCATGGCCATCCCGACCGCCGCCGGCTGCTGCGGGTCGAGGCCGCGAGTCCCGACCGCATCGAGCCGATCTGTCCGCATTTCGGCCGGTGCGGCGGCTGCGCGGTGCAGCACTGGCAATGGGAGCAATACCGCGCCTGGAAACGCGACCTCGTCGTCGCCGCGCTGGCGCAGGCCGGTATCGAGGCCCAGGCCGATGCGAAGGTCGGCGACCTCGTCGACGCGCATGGCGAGGGGCGGCGGCGGGTGGTGCTGCATGCGCGGCGCGGTACCCACGACGTGCTCGAAGTCGGATTTGCCGCGCTTCATGCCCACCAGATCGTCGCGATCGACCGCTGCCCGGTGATGGCGCCGGGACTTGACGGGTCGATCGAAGCGGCCTGGGCGATCGCTGAAGTTTTGCGGCCGACACCGAAACCGCTCGACATCCAGGCGACGGCGACCGAGGCGGGGCTCGACATCGATATGCGCGGGTCCGGCCCGCTGCGCCCGCGGGACATGGCCGCGCTCGCGCGGATTGCGGAAAAGCACCGGCTGGCGCGGCTCACCCGCCGCGGCGAACTGATCGCGCAGCGCGCGACGCCGACGGTCACCATGGGCCGCGCCCGCGTTGCGCTACCGCCCGGCGCGTTTCTGCAAGCGACGGCCGAGGGCGAGACGCAGCTTGCCCATCTCGTTGCGCGTCACCTCGGGGACGCAAAAATCGTCGGCGATCTCTTCGCCGGCGTCGGCCCGTTCGCGCTACGCCTTGCCGAGCGCGCGCGCATCGCCGCTGCCGACATCGACGAAGCTGCGGTCGCGGCGTTGCGCCAGGCGGCCGCGGCAACACCCGGCCTTAAGCCGATCGCGGCAGAAAAGCGCGATCTGTTCCGCCGTCCGTTCGTTGCGCAGGAATTGAAGGCGCTGAAGCTTGACGCCGTGGTGTTCGATCCGCCGCGCCAGGGTGCCGAGGCGCAGGCCCGCGCGCTGGCGGCGAGCGCGTTGCCGCGCATCGTTGCGGTCTCATGCAACCCGGCGACGTTCGCGCGCGATGCGGCGATCCTGATCGGCGGCGGCTATCGGCTCACCGACGTCGTGCCGGTCGACCAGTTCCGCTACAGCTATCACGTCGAGATCGTCGCCGGTTTCACGCGCTGAGCGGGTTTCCGCCTCTCAGCTTCCCTTGGCTTTCAGCGCCACCGCGGTGATGGGAACGAGGGCGAAGCCGCGACCTTCGGCGGCCTTCGCCCATCGCGCAATCCGCTTGATCGAGAGCGGCAAGGCGGTCGCGATCCCGACGGCGAGGCCTTGCTCGCGCGCGATCGTCTCGAGCCGCGCCAGTGCGCGCTCGACTTCCGCCTCGCTCGGCGTCGCGTCGATCACCACATTCGCCTTGGCGAAGGGCATGTTGTTGGCGCCCGCGATCTGGCTGGCGAGGCTGCGCGGCGAGCGGCCGTCATCGAGATAGACGAGGCCGCGCTTCGCCACCTCGCGCAGCACCGGCGCAAGTGCCATTTCGGTCGCGGTGAAGCGCGCTCCCATGAGATTGGTGACGCCGACATAGCCCTGGAAGCGGCTCATCAGCCAATGCATGCGGTCAATGTTCTGATCGGGCGCGAGCGAGGTCAGCAGCGTCTGCGGGCCGGGATCGTTGTCCGGATAGTCGAACGGCTCCATCGGGATTTGCAGCAGCACTTCGTGGCCGGCGCCGCGCGCCCGCGCGACGGTGTTCTCAAGCCCGGGGGCATAGGG
Organism: uncultured Rhodoplanes sp.; assembly: GCA_964616635.1. GTDB lineage: Bacteria > Pseudomonadota > Alphaproteobacteria > Rhizobiales > Xanthobacteraceae > Rhodoplanes. The sequence goes on from CAZTTL010000268.1 coordinate 4,276, forward strand.
AACGAAGGCAAGCGTCACCGCGCCCGGCAAAGTCTTGATCGCCGCCGCGGTGGTGCTCTCGCTGGTGCCGAGCCCGCCGACGATGAGCGCGACCTTGGGGGCCGAAGGGCTCGCCGGGCTTGCGGCCTGCGCATAGGCGACGGAGGGGCGGGTGCCGTCGAGGCTGACCCGCGGCACCGGCCCGTGGCGCGTCGTCTCCAGCAGGCGCTGGTCGATCGGGGGCGCGCGCTTGTCCTCGGGGGAGGGGAGGCTGACCTCGCGGCGCTGGCCGGTCGAGCCATCGATGATGGTCACGGTGGGGCCGCTCGCCGCGGGTTTGGCGGGAGCCGATCCGGCCGCGGACGCTGCGGCATCCGCGGCGGCCGGGCCAGACAGCGTCACGATCTTGGCTGAGCCGGCTTGGTGGGTGGCGGCGGGATGCTCGGCCGCGGGATTGGGCGTGCCGGGCGCCCCCGGCACCCCCGGTTGCCCCGGCACCCCTGGTTTGGCCGAGACGATGATGATCGGCTCGCCGCCGAGCGGATCGCGGTGCACCAGCGCCCAGCCGGCGAAGGCCACGAGGCACAAGACCAGCAGTGCCGCGACCGGCAGGCCGAGCGGGATATTGAACGGCAGGGCAAAGCGTCGGCGCGGCTTTTTGTTCAGGCCGAGCGGCGCGTCGAGATCATCGCTCGCCACAATCAAGCTCCCCAGAGCATTTTCCGGCGACGCATGTCCTCGGATTTGATCCGTGGGTGGACACCCGGTTCGCCACAGAAAATGCGATCAAGCAAAAAGAAACGGAGCGAATTCCGAATACCAACAAAACGGAATTCGCTTCTCGCGAATCACGCGCGGGAGTCTAGAGCAAGCGGGCGCCAAGCGGCA
>CAZTTL010000269.1:0-5091 GCA_964616635.1 uncultured Rhodoplanes sp.
AAGCCCTCGGTGCTCGGCCTACTGCGAAGCGGCACCGTCCTCGTATCGGCCCCGGTGATCAACAGCGGTGAGGAGGTCGGGCGCATTAACTTGATTAGCGATACCGCAGACCTGTGGCCGCACCTGCTATCGACACTGTGGCTGACCCTGCTCGGCTCACTCGTTGCTTTGGCAATCGGCCTATTCGTTGCTTGGCGGTTTCAGCGGGCGATTACGCGACCGTTGCGGCTTTTGGTAGACGCGATGCGGCACGTGCGGCAAGACCACAGCTACGACGTGCGCGTCGTGGCTGCGTCCGATCGCGAGATCGGCCTGCTGGTGGACGGCTTCAACGCCATGCTGAGCGATATCCGCGATCGAGACCAGCGGTTGACCGCGTACCGTGAGACTCTTGAACAGAAAGTCGTCGACCGCACGCGCGATCTCGCAATCGCACGCGACGCCGCCGAGAAGGCGAACCAAGCCAAGTCGGATTTCCTTGCCACGATGAGCCATGAAATCCGTACCCCGATGAACGGCATTATGGTGATGGCGGATTTGCTGGCGAGTGCTGACATGCCGAGCCGGCTGCATCGCTATGCCGACGTCATCGCGACGTCCGGTCGAAGCCTTTTGGCGATCATCAACGACATTCTTGATTTCTCCAAGATCGAAGCCGGCAAGCTCGAACTGGAAAACGGGCAAATCAACCTCGATGAGGTCGTCGAGAATGTAACGGGCCTGTTTGCCGAGCGCGCGCGCACGCGCAATATCGATCTTGCCGCTATTATCGATCCGGGTGTGCCGCGGACAATATCCGGGGACAGCGTTCGTCTGAGCCAAGTCGTCAGCAACCTCATCAATAACGCGCTCAAGTTCACCGAAATCGGCTTCGTCAAGGTCGCTATCAGTAGGAGCGCTAGTGACCCGCACTGGATCGAGCTGTCGGTCGAAGACACCGGGATCGGAATCCCCGAGGACAAGCTTGCGACCATCTTCGAGAGCTTCTCGCAAGCAGACCAGTCGACGACCCGGAAGTTCGGCGGTACGGGATTAGGCCTCGCCATCTGCCGTCGCATCATCACTGCGATGGGCGGCAAGGTAGAACTGTCCAGCACCGTCGGCGTCGGCTCAACGTTCCGCGTCCAGATTCCGGCGAAAGAGACAGAAAGCCATCCGTGGCCGCGGCTGGCCGTCGAGGCGTCGGATCGGCCGATCTGCATCATCGACGTAGCGGGCGAAGCGACCATTTCGGCATTGGCGACCTATTTCACCGCTTTCGGATATTCCACGGTCGCTGCCGGCGCAGAGCCCTCGGTGGCGGAATACGCTTCGGCTTCTATGATCTGCGCCGATGCCGACCGGCTGCAGAAGTATTCGTTGCAAGGGCGGTCCAGCGAAAATCCGATCGTCGTGGCGATAGCGCGGTTCGGGGACGAATCGGCTGGCGCTCTCATTGAGAACGGTCGGGCCTGCGCGGTGATCAGCCGGCCATTGCTTCGCTCCGAGATCGAGGATTTGTTGCGACGCGTTGCCGCTGGGGAAGAGCTTTTGCACAGCAGGCCAGTTGGGCGACGAACTATCGGTCAACTGCCGAAATTCACGAACCTCAAAGTGCTGGTCGCCGACGACAACGCGGTCAACCGCGAGGTTGCGATTGAGGCGCTGTCACGGTTGGGAGCAGAAGTTGAAACCGTCAAGAATGGCCTTGAGGCAGTGAAAGCTGCTTCGGCGCTCAAGTACGACATCATCCTGATGGATGGCAGCATGCCGGAAATGGACGGCTTCACCGCGGCACGCACGATTCGGCAGGCGGAGCAGGCGAAAGATCGTGCTGCCGTTCCAATCGTTGCCTTGACGGCGCACGTAGTTGGCGCGGCGGCCGACGAGTGGCGCCGCGCCGGGATGAACGGGATTATTCATAAGCCATTCACTGTCGCGCAACTCGCCCAGTGCCTAATGGATCAGCTGCCGCATTTCGAGACCTTGCCCGGCGAGCCCGCAGCGCCGGAGACCGACACCGGCGTTGGACGCGTATGCACCGAGGAATCGCCGGGCGCCGAAGCCGGCGACGACGACGGCTTGCCAGTTCTTGAAGCCACCGTATGGGAACAGTTAAAGATGTTAAAGGCGGCAGGGAACGACGACTTCCTCAACCGCGTCGTGACGCTTTATCGCGAGCATGCGCCGGCGGCCTGCGCTCAGCTATTGGAGCATGCAAAGACCGGCGACGCCGAAGCATTGAGGCCGGTCGCGCATTCCCTGAAATCGATGAGCTTGAATATCGGCGCGGCCTGGGTCGCACGGATTGCCGCCGAATTCGAGCAACTGGCAAAGCAACACGACAAGGTTCCTGATCATAGGGAGCTCGCCTCGCTGTCGATCGTGCTCGACAAGACCTTGGCAGCGCTGGCACGGGAGATGGAAGATAAGAGTCACCCGAGCGAAAGCGTCGAGCCTCCGCATGCCTTGCTGACGCTCATTGGACCGACCGAGCAAATCGAGAGGGACCTCCACCGCTCAATCGAGCGCGGAGAGCTCAAGGTTGAGTACCAGCCGATTGTAGATCGCTCCGGCAAACACGCGCTGGGCGTCGAATCACTTGTTCGCTGGCGGCGAGGTGGCACGGAATGTGTACCTCCTTCCTTGTTTGTGCCGATCGCCGAGCGGTCGGGATTCATCCATGAGATCGGCGACTGGGTTCTGCGGCGCGCCTGTGAGGATGCTGTCTTTTGGCCTCAGCTTAGCGTGGCAGTGAACGTGTCGCCGGTGCAGTTCCGCCGACCAGGACTCGCCGATCGCTTCGAACGAATTCTGTCGGAAGCAGCAATCGATCCGCGCCGCGTCGAATTCGAGATCACCGAAACGGCCTTTCTCGAAAATGAAAGCAGCGTGCTGCAGACTATCGAGCAGCTGAAACGCAGAGGCGTGTCGCTTGCCCTCGACGATTTTGGCACCGGCTACGCCAGCCTGACCTGCCTGCACAGCTTCCCGTTCGACAGGATCAAGATCGACCGCAGCTTTGTATCAGATGTCGGACTTATGCTCGACGCAACCATCGTCCATGCTGTGGTGAGCATCGGTCGGGCACTGGGGCTGAAAGTCGTCGCAGAGGGCGTCGAAACCGTTGAGCAGCACCGGTTCCTGATGACGGCCGGCGTGCACGCCATGCAGGGCCATCTGTTCGCACGGCCAATGAGAAATATGGATGTTGCTGCTTTCCTCACCGAATTCGAAGATCGCGGTCGCGCGTCAGTACAGAATTTTCCGGGACGCTGGCAATGACATACAATCAAGCTCGGGCCGTCGACATCGCTGACGAAGCCTTGGCAGGAATCAAAGCCGCCGGTCTCACACCTGATCCGACGACGTTCGAAGTATGGTTCACGTATTTATCGGGGTACAATCAGGTTCTCAACCGGGAGATCAACGCACTCATCGACAGGAGGGCGCTGTCGCAGGATGACGTTGCGGACATCTATAACAGGCATTTGTCCCCGAACCGGCATTTGCACCGGCTGTTTGCGGTGGGTGAAAGCCTGCGCGATGAAGCGCGCGCGGTCGCAGGTCTGGTCGACACAGCCTTCGAATCGGCTGACGGCTATGGCTTAGAGCTGCAAACTGCTTCGCGCCAGCTTGATACGACGCGTGACCACGCAAACATCAGCAAAACGATCGCCTCCCTGATCCAGTCCACGGAAGACATCAAGCAGACAAACTCGTTGTTGGCGCTGCAATTGAAGAATTCCGAAGCACAAATTCGCCAGCTTCAGGACAGCATCGAAATCATGCGTCTGGAAAGTATGACGGACCCGCTGACGGCGGTGGCCAACCGAAAGCTGTTCGATCACTCGCTCGGTCAGATGGTCGAGCGTGCTGAGGTCACTGGCACGCCATTGTCGCTCATAATTGCCGACATCGATCAATTTAAGGACTTCAACGATCGGTTCGGCCACCAGATCGGCGATGACGTATTGCGCCTGGTCGCATTTTCTTTGAAGAACAGCGTCCGTGGTGGCGATCTGGTCGCGCGGTACGGAGGGGACGAGTTCACGATCCTTCTTCCGCGCACTGCGCTGAGGGATGCGCTGGCCGTCGGCGAGAACATCCGGACTGCGGTGATGGAAAGAGAATTGGTTCAACGTTCGACGAAGAAAACGTTGGGGCGGGTCACATTGTCTGTCGGGGTAGCGCAGCACGAGGAGGGGCAACCGCTCGATGCCGTTGTCGAGCGAGCGGACAGGTTACTCTTCGCAGCCAAGCGCAACGGCCGCAATTGCGTGATGGGCTAATTCGAATTGCGCAAGGTTGGAAGCGAAAACCTGGATGCCTGCTTCCGGTGACAGCGGGTCACGCACTCATATCGCGAGCAAGATTCAGCGGACATGCCCTTCGACAGATAACGGCCGGTCTTTTCCAATTAGAAGGTCGCCTCTTGTGAAGGATTTCGGATGACGGCCCGATCACGATGGGAGCGATTGGCACTGGGGCCGTTGTCCGAAAGCCTTCAGGGAAGAAACCCGCGGGAGATGTGTCACGGTGCTGCCGCGCGCCCTATGGGGATTTCGACGCGGCTCGCGTGGATGTGAGTGGTGATGAGATGGCCCGCGGAGCGGTCGTGAAGCCGTGCGATGCTGGCGATGAGGTTTGCGTTGCTCGGCAAAGCGACCCGGATGCTGATCGGAGCTTGGGGAGTTTGCCGAGATATGGGCTGGGATGAACGTCACCGCGGCTGGCCCTGGACCAGCGAGATTGATCGGTACTGCAACGGCGGAAGACGCTGCGGAAGCTCATGACGTATCGATCCTGATGGCGGCCGGCATCGCGGTCGGCCTATGTCGCGGGAGTTCACCAGCGTGGAACACCTCGATGATGCGCATGGCCGAGCCGCAGCAGGGGCACGGCGGGTCGGGTATGGCCGGATCGGCCGTTTCGTCCTCAGGTTTGGGCGCTGGCGGAGCGACGTCGAGCAGCGTGCGGGCGAGCGCGAGGTTGTCGGCCTTCACGCCGCTCGCCAGCAGGCCGTAGTGGCGGATGCGGTGGAAGCCGTTCGGCAGCACGTGGATCAGAAACCGGCGGATGAACTCGTGCGCGGCGAGCGTCATCGTCTTG
>CAZTTL010000270.1:0-5062 GCA_964616635.1 uncultured Rhodoplanes sp.
AACAACGGCTTCATCTGCGAGAGCGCCAATATCGAAAACCTCGATCCGGTCTTTGCCGACGTCCCGATCGTCCGCGCGCGCCAGGACAATGTCCGGCTCGGCTGCGTGCTCTCCAATTCCTTCGGTTTCGGCGGCACCAACGCCTCGCTGGTGTTCAAGCACGTGGACGCTTGAGCCGGTTGCCATGGGCGTACGCGGCATGCGAAAGGTTACCTCGTGTCGGTAACGCGTTTTCCCCCGCTACGCCTCCTGACAACTGCGGCGGCGTCATCCCGGTGTTGCATGTCGACCCTAAGAAAAACGATTGGCTGCACGGAATCGCGGCAGCCCGGATCCGGGAGGCTGCCCTTCGGGCTCGCTCTGCGACGGAGGATTCGACGCGATGAAGATCGACGATTACGCGGCGCCGCCCGCCATCGTGCCGTTTCCTCCACGCAGGTCATTTGCCATGCCGTATGAACCGCCGGTTGCCGGAAACGGGCTGATGGCCGGCAAGCGCGGCCTCGTGATGGGCGTCGCGAACGATCACTCGATCGCCTGGGGCATTGCCAAGACGCTCGCCGCACAGGGCGCGACGCTCGCCTTCACCTATCAGGGCGAGGCGCTGGGCAAGCGGGTGAAGCCGCTGGCGCAGTCGCTTGGCTCCGATCTGGTGCTGCCCTGCGACGTCGAGGACCTTGCATCGGTCGACGGGGTTTTCCAAGCCCTCGGCGCCGGCTGGGGCGGGCTCGACTTCTTTGTCCATGCCATTGCGTTTTCTGACAAGGCGGAACTGAAGGGGCGCTACGCCGACACCACGCGCGAGAATTTCGTCCGCACCATGGTGATCTCGTGCTTCTCCTTCACCGAGATTGCCCGGCGGGCGGCGGTGCTGATGAGCCATGGCGGCGCCATGGTGACGTTGACCTTCGGCGGCTCCACCCGGGTGATGCCGAACTATAATGTGATGGGCGTCGCCAAGGCCGCGCTCGAGGCCTCGGTGCGCTACCTCGCCGCCGACTTCGGGCCGCAGGTGATCCGCGTCAACGCGATCTCGGCGGGTCCGGTGCGCACGCTCGCCGGCGCCGGCATTGCCGATGCCCGGCTGATGTTCAATTACCAGCAGCGCAACGCGCCGCTGCGGCGCACGGTGAGCATCGAAGAAATCGGTGGCGCCGCACTCTATCTCCTCTCTGATCTGTCGTCCGGCGTGACCGGCGATATCCACTTTGTCGATTCCGGCTACAACATCATCTCGATGCCAAATCCTGACGCGCTGAAGACCGTCGACGAGGCGGAGACTGCCGCCGAAGCCCGCGCGGTGAAGGACGCGGCGCAGTAACGCGAAGGCTCGCTCTGTCGCCGGACGCTCAACCAGCCGGATTACCTGCCACGGCGCCCGAAAACGACGCTAGGGTGGCCGACAGCGGAAGCCAATCGGCCGACCTCCACATACCGTTCGGCGCCGAGCCATTGCCTGGGCTCGTGTCCGCGTTTCTCATTCATGCGGACGGCGTGGTGGAAGAGCTGGATGTTGATCAGCCGATCCACAGCAGCTCCGGCGAATTTCTCTGGCTGCATTTCAATCTCGCCAATGCGCCGGCCTGCATGCGGCTGAGGGCGGTGCCTGGCATTCCTCCAGAAGCGATCCAACTCCTGGTCGCGAAGATCGACCACCAGCAGCTTGACACGAGCGAGAACTGCGTGTTCGGCGTGATTGCCGATCTTACCCGCGCGCTCGGTGGCATTGCGGAGCAGGTCGGGCTTTTGCATTTCGTCATGACGGACGGTTTCCTGATTACCGGCCGTCGCGGCGCCCTCAATGCGGTCGATGCGGCACGGCAAGCGCTCCGCAGCGGGCAACGGGTGTCCTCGGTCGCAGGCTTGTTCGAGTTGATTGTCGAGCATGTCGCCGCTGCCATCGACCATCTGGCCGACCGGCTCGCGGTCGACATGGACAAGATCGAGGAACGCATTCTGGATGGGGCGACGGCCGTCGAGCGGCAGAAGCTCGGTGCTCTGCGGCGCACGACGGTGCGCACGCATCGCCAACTCGCCGGCCTGCACACGCTGTTCCAGCGGGCCGAAGAGCGCGGATTGAATGATCTGCCAAAGCCGCTGCGGATCGAGGCCGAACGATTGTCACTACGGCTCGAAGGGCTCGATCACGAAATCGAAGCGTTGCGCGAGCGCGCCCGCGTGCTGCAGGAGGAGGTTTCCGCCCAGCTCGCCGAGGAAACCAACCGCCATCTGCGCGCGCTGACGATCGTCACCATCATGTTCCTGCCACCGACGCTGATCGCCGGCTTCTTCGGCATGAACCTCAAAGGTCTGCCGTTTGCCGAAAGCGATTTCGGTTTCTGGAGCGGCGTCTCCGGCGGATTGATCTCGTCCGTTGCGGTTTACGCTTACCTGCGCTGGTTGGGGATCAGGTAGACAGGTCCGGCTCTCCTCGGTTCTTACAGCTCGGCATCGCGTCGGCGGTTTGCACCGCCCGGCTGCGCGCCGGCGAGCCGGTCCAGCTTCGCCGTGATGTCGTCGATCTTGCGGCCAAGCGAATCGATCGCCGCCTGCAGCGGAGGCCGGGCATATTGAAGTAACGAGCGCTCTTCAGAAAGTAACGCTGTCGCCATTGCCGAGAAAGGCGCGGCTGCCCTTAGCCTGGGCTGAATGCTTCGGATAGCTCAGGTAAGCGTCGGTCCCCTTGATGATCGGCACGCCATGGGTCGCCGCCTTCTCCGCCCACATCATCCCGGTGCAGTGGTTGCAGCCCATCTTCTCCATGCCGAGTTCCTTGACCTCCTCGATGATCTGGTCGAACTCCGGCTTCCAGGTGTCGAAGATGCTCAGGTGCAGTCCGCCGTAGCAGCCATAGAGGCCGGGCGCCGCGATCTTGTCGCGGGCAAAATTGAGCAGGTTCATGATGCCGGGATGGCCGCAGCCGGTGACGGTGACGAGGCCTTTATCGGCGACGTTCACGTAGATGACGTTCTCCCCGCGCACCTGCAACAGCATGGAGGCGTCGAACATATGCAGCGCGACGCCCGGCACCAGGCGATAGATGCCGCTGCCGTCCTCGCCTTCCGCTTCGGTGAGGATCAGCTCGCCTTCGTGGGGAACACTGTTCCGGCAAATCGAGATCGATTGTCCGGCGTGATCGTCGACCTTGATATCGGTCTTTTCCTGCAGCAACGCGCGGTCCTCGGGACGCCAGGTAGCTGGCGCATAGAGCTTGATCTGCGGACTATGCTTGAGCGTCGACTCGATGCCCCAGAAATGATCGAGGTGCCAGTGTGAGAGCACCATGAAGTCGATTTCGCCGTTCTCCAGCATGCGGTCGACGCCGCGGCGGGCGAACACATAATCCATCCAATCATTGCTCCAGCCGGTATCGAGCAAGATCTTGCGCTCGTCGCCGTCGAGCAGCGTGATGGTCAGCAGTGCCGCATAGCCACCGGCATTCTCGGCGTCCCACGCGACGCGATACTGGGTCTGGTCCGCGCCGCCATAGTCGGCCATGTCTTTCTTGAAGAGGGCGTCACTAAACCAGCCGGTTTCGGTGAGCACGTCGATCTTCAGGCTCTTGACCGTGCCGATGTCCAGCTTCTCATTCATTGCGCTTCTCCCTATTCGCTCTTGTGTCGTTGAGCTGGTCTTTTCTTATTTGTTATTCGCGCAACCACAGTCGTGGTCATGATCATGGTCGTGATGATGGCCGTGGCCGTGTGCATGGTCGTGATCGTGATCATGCCCACAGTCGCAGCTTGGCTCGGTGGCGAGTTCGAGCCCGGCCTCACGGCATGCGAGAAAGTTCTTCACTGCATCGAGCGGATCGCTCTTTTCGGTCCGCACGGCGGTGATGCCGCGCGCCGCCATGTGCTGGGCAAAGCCGGCGCCAAAGCCGGCCGACAGAAGCACCTCGACCCCGTCGATCGGGTGTGGCCCGCCGCGGAATTCATGGATCACCAGTTCTCTGGGCAGTGAAAGCCGCTCGACTTCGACCGGCTCGCTGCCGGGCTGCGCCTCAAAGATGAGAAATCCGCGGGCATGCCCGGCATGGCCGGTCACGTCACGAAAATTCTGGCTCGTCACGGCAACGCGCATGATCTCGATTCCTGATTGTGTGGCGGCACCGAATATTCGCGATGATTGCGCAAAAAATGGCCGCATCAATATACAGGTATCCTTGATACCTGTATGATAAACTGATACACCTGATACCGGTCTTTTGCAAGGAAGCCGCCGGTGCGGATGACCCATTTTTCCAACTTCGCGATCCGGGTGCTGATGTATGCCGGGCTGAAGGAAGGCGGCCCGAGTGCGGTGTCGGAGATGGCGCGCGCTTACGGCGCCTCCCACGATCACCTCAAGAAGGTCGCAGCGGAGTTATGCCGGCTCGGCTATCTGGAAACGGTGCGTGGCCGCGCCGGCGGCTTTCGCCTCACCAAGCAGCCGGACGAGATTTGCATCGGCGAGGTGATCCGCCGCACCGAAGGCGAAGTGATTCTGGTCGAATGTTTCGATGAGGCCACCAATACGTGTCCATTGCCCGGCGTTTGCGTGCTGCGCACGGCGCTGCAGGAAGCGGTGGCCGGTTTCTTTGCCGCGCTCGACCGCTACACGCTTGCGGATCTCATCCGGCGGCCTGACCAGCTTTCGCCGCTGCTCGGCCTCGAACTTGGCGGATCGTCGGGCGGGTCTGTTGAAGAGGCTCGCACAGTCGGTTGAGCACCGCTGAACTGCGGCATGAGCAGAGGAGGCCACGGCCGCCCGCCTGATCGTCACAAAAAACCTCCCCCGCGAACGGGGGAGGTTGGTGAGCACTGGTCGCGGCCGAGTGTAAACGCCCGCGACGGAAAGCCGGTCAGCCGCGATCAGGCGAGGTCGAAGCGGTCGGCGTTCATCACCTTGTTCCAGGCCGCCACGAAGTCCTGCACGAACTTCTGCTGCGCATTAGCCGAACCATAGACTTCGGCAACGGCACGGAGCTGCGAGTTCGACCCGAAGACAAGGTCGACACGGGTCGCGGTCCACTTCAGTTCGCCGCTCTTGCGATCCCGCACCTCGAACACGTCTTCATCTT
>CAZTTL010000271.1:0-5052 GCA_964616635.1 uncultured Rhodoplanes sp.
TCAAAGAGAAATAGAGCGAAATCCGATTCCGTTAGGTCGGATTTCGCTCTAGGCGGTTCGCGCTGGCGCGGCACCCAACTTGCCTTTATCCCCCCGCGCAAATCTGCTCACTCGTCGGGCGGCTGCGCCCCGCGCAGCGACTTGACCCCGGCGCGGCGCTTCTTGGCGGCGAGCCGGCGTTCGCGCGAACCGGCCGTGGGTCGGGTCGGACGGCGCGGCACCGGCCGCACCGCCGCCGCGCGCAGCAACTCGATCAGGCGCTCCATCGCATCGGCCCGATTGCGCTCCTGGGTGCGATAGCGCTGCGCCGTGATGACGAGCACCCCGTCGCGGGTCAGGCGGCGACCTGCCAACCGGATGAGCCGCGCGCGCACGTCGTCCGGCAGCGCCGGCGAGTGCTTGACGTCGAAACGAAGCTGAACTGCAGTCTCGACCTTGTTGACGTTCTGTCCGCCTGGGCCGGCCGCGCGGAGGAAGCGCTCGGAAATCTCGTCCTCGTCGAGCGCAATGGTATCGGTAATGCGGATCATGGCAGGGCAGCACCCTTGTTCATCAAGGGCAAATTATAACGCCCCTGCCATGAACGCATGCAGGAAGGATGTTCTAATTCCGTCGCCGGCGAAAATCTGGTCCGGCTATTGCGCCTCGCGCACTGCCGGCGCCGAATTGGCCGCGACCGGCGAGCGGCCAGCAATCGTCACGAACAAGTTGCAATCGAGCAGCCGCTTCGCCACCCGCTTGGCATCGGCCATCGTCACGGCGTCGATCAGGCTGTTGCGCTTGTTGATATAGTCGATCCCCAGACCATCGAGCTGAATCTGCACGAGCTGGCCTGCGATCTTGAGCGACGAATCGAAGGCGAGCGCATAGGAGCCCTTGAGGAACGACTTGGTCTCGGCAAGCTCTTTTTCCGTCGGCCCGTCCTTCGCCATCCGGCGCAGCTCTTTTTCGATCACCGCGATCGACTCATTGACGCGGTCCGAGCGTGTTCCGGTGCTGACAAAGAACACCCCGGAATGCATCAGCGGCAACATAGCGGAGTACACCGAATAGGCCAGTCCACGTGATTCCCGCACCTCGTGATACAGCCGCGAGGTGAATGCGCCGCCGCCCAGGATGTGATTGACCACATAGGCGGTGACGAAATCGGGGTCGCTGCGCTTGAGACCGGGCGCGCCCAGCACCAGGGCCGACTGCGCGACGTCAAGCTCGACCGGAATGCGGTCGCCGAGCGCCTTCGGCATGGCTTCCGGCACCGGGAACAGCTCGGCTTTTGCCGGCAGCTTGCCGAAGACTTGATCGATCAGCCGGCCGGCCGTCGCCGCATCGATGTCGCCGACAATGGCGATTTTCAGGGTGTCGCGGGCAAAAATCCGGTGGGCATAGGTTCGCAGATCGGCCGCATTGATCGCCTTCAGGCTCTCGGTCGTGCCGTGAACAGGATGGCCGTAAGGGTGACCGGCAAATGCCTTCTCCCACCAACGGCGGCCGGCAAGATTGCCGGGGCTCATCTCCTCGCGCTGTAGCCCGGCGAGAAGCTGTGCGCGCATCCGCTCGATCGGCTCAGGATCAAATCGCGGCTCATTGAGCGCCAGCCGCAACAGATCGAAGGCCTCGTCACGATGCTCGGTCAGCATGCGGATTGATCCGCCAAAGACATCGCGCGAGGCCACGAAGCGAAGTTCGATCGCCTTTGCTTCCAATCGTTCGCTGAACGCGCGCGAATCGAGATTTCCCGCTCCCTCATCGAGCAAGGTGGACAACATGTAGGCGAGGCCGGGGCGATCAGCCGGATCCTGGCTCGATCCGCCGACAAAAACGTACTCCATCGCGATCATCGGGAGCGCAGGCTCGCGCACCAGCCAGGCCTCGATTCCGCTCGGACTGACGACGCGTTCGATCTTCGTCGCGAATGCTGGCGGCGCCAGCCCCGCCGACAATCCGATGACGAGCACGGCGAGCAACAGAACACGACGCGCCCCAATCCGGATCATGCTGCTCACGAGTGCTTCTCCTCGCGCGTGGGAGGGGTCTTCACGAGATAGCCGGTGACAGAATGGCGCAGGTCGAGCCAAGTCTTGGCGGCCGCCTGCACGTCGGCAGCGGTCACCTTCTTCACCCGGTCGGGCCAAGTCAGAATATCGCGCACGGTTGATCCCGTGGTCAGCGCGGTCCCGAACCAGCGCGCCATGCTCAACTGATTGTCCTGGGCATAGATGGCATCGGCGATCATCCGGGTTTTCGCCCGTTCCAGCTCGTCGGCAGCAACACCCGATTGGGCGATTTTGGCGATGACCGCATCAATCTCTTTCTCAAGATCGGGTAAGCTCACATTGGGCTGCGGGCTGCCATAGAGCGTCAGCCGGGTCGCATCGACGGCCGAGCCAGTATAGACGGCGCCGGCATTGGTGGCGATGCGCTTGTCCACGACCAGGCGGCGGTAAAGCCGGCTGGTCGAGCCGACGCCGAGGATTTGCGCCAGCACGTCGATCGCTTCGGCTTGGCCGTCCTTCGCCGTCGCGTAGGACGGCACCAGATAGCTGCGATAAAGGCTCGGCTGCGCCACGCGTGCATCAGCCATGGTCAGCCGCCGCACCGCGACGGGAGGCGGCTCCTGCGGCCGCAGGCGCCGCTCGGCTTTGGCCTTTTCGGGGATCGCGCCGTAGGTTTTCTCCGCCAGCGCCTTGACATCGTCCGCCTTGACGTCGCCGGCGACCACGACCACCGCATTCTCGGGCCGGTAGAAGTGGTGGTAGAAGGCGAGCGCGTCTTCGCGATTCAGCTTTTCGATTTCGGACCGCCAGCCGATCACCGGCCGGCCATAGGGATGGTTGAGATAGAGCGCCGCTGAAATCTGCTCGCCAAGGCGGGCCTCGGGACTGTTGGCGACGCGCATATTGTATTCTTCGAGAACGACGTCGCGTTCCGGCAAGACATTGGCGTCCCTGAGCACCAGGCCGGTCATCCGGTCGGATTCGAATTCCATCACGGTCTTGAGATATTCACGCGGCACCCGCTGGTAGAAGCCGGTGTAATCGCTGGTCGTGAACGCATTCTCCTGGCCACCAATGGTCCCGAGCATTTGCGAGAAGCGGCCGGCGGGGTTTTTCTTGGTCCCCTTGAACATCAGGTGCTCGAGGAAATGCGCTAAACCCGATTTGCCGGGAGTTTCGTCGGCCGCTCCGACCCGATACATGATCAGGTGGGTGACGACCGGGGCGCGGTGATCCGGCAGGACGATGACCTGCAATCCGTTGGCGAGCTTAAAGGAGCTCGTCTCCGCATTGGCCGCGCACGCCCCTGTCCCCGTGAGCGCAAACAGCGCAAACGCCAAGAACGCCGCGGCAAGGGGCCTCCGCAGATGGATTGCTGAGATCATGAAAGCCTCATGCGAGACGCGAGCAAAGCTCGTCTCCGTCGATCGGCGAGGTCTGCTTCGTTCCGTTGCGCTATCGAACAGTCAGCACTGGATACCACGCGGGCACCGAGCGCTGCTGAGAATTTCGTTTAGAATCCTCAAGCTAGCCGTCAGCCATTCTTGCGGAATCCCGAGTAACCTTCAAATGACAATATCGACAGGTTCCGCGCTGTCCGCTCACGTGACTATCGTCGATCGACGCGTCCGCCCCTCACCGCGTCGCAACTTGGGCGGCCGCCGCCAATTCGGACCACGCGACCACCCGAGCGGTTCACTTCGTTCCGGCATCTCCGACAGCATGTTCCATCGGATCCAAAGCTTTCGGGTGCCATCTCGAATTGTCTTTTCCGACCCCGTAGGGCTGCGTGGGAGACGGCGTGAGGTAGCCGGGCGGCGGCTGCGTCAATTCGGTGCGCTTGGGCTCCGCCACGAAGGTGCTCGTTTCGTTTTCGGGCACAAAGCCGAACAACTTTCGCAGATTGCCAAAGCCCTTAAAGCCGAGCTCGGCCGGAGTACTTCGTCGTTCGGAATCCTCGGCGCTCTTGGCCTGATCCGGACTCGGCTGTGGGCCGGCGTCACGCGGTATTCCCTTGTTAAGCTCGGCCGGCCTGAGAGCCCGCGACTCTTCTTCCCAATCGACGGGCTTTGTCACGCGCCTTGCGGCCTGCTTGGCCCTGCGGATATCGGGATCATCCGGCCAAGCCGGATTACGCTGCGCCAAGGCCGGATCTTCCGGCGGCGGCAGTTCGTTGCTAGGGGGCACGACCAAGGGCGAGCGCTCGTGGTAATCGATCGACTCCTCGTCGCCCCGCTTCAGGCCGAGACTGCGCATGACACTGCGCAACACCCTGACGTCGATAGGCGCGTCGTCGTCCGCGGCATAGGCCTTGCCGGCGACGCCGACGCTGAGGATCAGCGCCGCCACCGCACACGCGATCAGCGCGCGCAGCACGCGGCGCATCGAACCCGGATCTTTGTGCAGCATGACTTCCCCCGCGCCCGATCTTTGCCGTTGCAACGACTTTGGCCCCTCCCTCTCCTGTATAGCCAGGATCAGGGCGCTTTTACGGCGTCGCCGGGCATAACCGCCTCGTAGAGCAGGCCAAAAACCCCGGCAACGATCGCCACATCGGCTAGATTGAAGACATACCAACGAAAGCTGAAGCTCGCGGTGGAGATATGTAGAAGTACGAAGTCGAACACCGCGCCGAAGGTCAGACGGTCGATTGCATTGCCGATCGCGCCGCCGATGATCAGCCCGAGCGAGATGGCGGTGAGGCGGGTTCCGGCGCGCGACAGCCAAATGGCGAGGAGCACCACCGCGACGGCCTTCACGCCCAGCAGCATCCAACGGCCGACCGGCCCATTCTGGGGAAACAGGCCGTAGCTGATGCCGGTATTCCACACCGGGACAAGGTCGAGAAACGGCAGGAGCCGCATCACGCCGCGCGTTTCCAGGTCCAGCCCGAGGAGCAGCCAAACCTTCACGGCCTGGTCGAGCGCCACGACCGCCACGACTGCAAGAAGGCCGAGCACAATCGACTGATTGCGTAGATTAGAGGGCGAGGCCGGCATCGCATGCACACTTGCCCTCTCCCCTTGTGGGAGAGGGCGGTTGAGCGGCAAGGGCCGCG
>CAZTTL010000272.1:0-5048 GCA_964616635.1 uncultured Rhodoplanes sp.
CCTCCGGCTTGCCGTGACGAGCCAAGGCATCCTCCAACGTCTCGACGCAGAATGCCGATGGCAGCGCGAGTGCGCCGAATTAAAGACGCGAAGAAGACGGAGAGCTCTGCCGCGCTCCCGCCGTTCGGCCCTGCGCCGCTTCTTAAAGGCGAGGACGCTGTGGCCTACGATGATTTGCTCGCTCGCGTGTCTGCGGGCGTGAAGCCCGCCGACATCATCGAAGAGATGTGGGTTCGCGACGTCGTTGATCTTACCTGGGAAATTGTCCGTTATCGCCGGCTCAAGGCCGCTTTCATAAATGCGAATGCTTAAAAAAGTTTGGATTTTGTCTTGGCGCCTTTGTTGGAGAAAGACTATTTTTCCGGCTATTATGACGATGACGAGAGTGGCGATGACGACGAGGGCGAAAACGAGGAAGATGATTTGCGTGTTTTGGACGCCGACCTTCTCAACAACTGGGCCCGTCGAGTTCCTTACGCAGTCAAGAAGGTCGAGCGCGCTCTAAAAGCAGCCGATCTGACTAATGATGCGGTGTTGGCCGCCGCCTTATGGGAAAACATCGGTATCATCGGCCGGATTGACCAAATGGGCGCAGCGGCCGAGGCGCGCCGCAACGCCGTGCTGCGCGAGATCGATCGCCACCGCGAGTCGTTAGCGGGGCAAATGCGACGCAAGCTTCCAGAGATCGAAGGCGAAATCGCCGTCATTGAGCCGAACTTGAATCGAAGCGGATGATGCTGCGTGATTAGCGAAGCCAAGCTCAGGGCAAACCGTGCCAACGCACAGCTCAGCACAGGTCCGAGAACCGCGTGCGGCAGGTTGCGATCGGCGAGAAACGCGTTGCGCCACGGCCTCAGTCTTTCTGTTCGTTCCGGCCCGGCTGAGGCCGAAAGAGTGGAAGCGCTTGCGCGCGCAATCGCGGGGCCGGGGGTGGATACTCGCTTTTACGACCTCGCTCGGGAGGTCGCCGAAGCGCAAATCGAAATCTGCCGCGTTCGCTGCGCTCGGCAACAGTTGCTGTGCGGAATGACGAGAAACCCGCATTACGACTCTCGCCGCAGCCTGATGCAAAAAGTAAGCCTTATAAAAACTATATTAAACGACTCAGAACCATCCTGCCAGGAATCGCAGTTGAACCCGACCGAGGCAGCCCGAGAAGAGCATGCGGTCGGCGAAGCGGAGTGGAAAGAAGTCCTTGCCTATTTGCTTGCGGTCCTAGAAGGACCAGAGAAACTGGCTACGGTCCTCATCCACGAGTCCGAAATATTGCGTCGCATGGATCGATATGAGCGACGCGCGTTGTCAAAACGGAAGTTCGCGGTGCGAGGCCTGGACCAGGCGCGTTGAGACGACACTGAGCATCGGATCGGCGAGCACAGCTTTAACGTTCTCTCGTGGCAGAAATGTCTCCCTTTTGGTCTGCTGACAACAGGATAAGTCGGTGCTCGCTCATGCCGTTTGTCATTCGACATGATGCACGCTTTACACGAATTTCTGTTCGGCGCCAGAATTATGCTATTGATCTGCTCGCGGAATTTTGTTTACGACGTTCGTCGGCTGGTCACGCTCGAACGGATGGCCGCCGCCTGACGGTCGGAGTCTGACTTCAGCCACCGAAACCAGCAGCCAGGCAGATGTCGCAGGCTCTGGACCAACCGGAATAGCAGAATTTGTCCTTCAGCCGCTCACGCCGGCCTCGAAATCAGCATAAATCGAGGTGCCCTATTGCCTGTACCGCGAACTGGTTCTGCAAGTGCCCCACAAAACGCCTAAGGTCAACGCAACTGCAGAGTGATCGCCAACCAGCAATCCGAGCGAACCAGACCTGGGCATAACACGCGGGAGCGCTCCGGCGGCAGGCCAAATCTGGATCAACAAACAGCCTCAAGGAACCGACCGTTGGGCCGGTTCATGGCGCCGCCGCTACAAAAGGCGTAGGGCCGTAATTTTGGCAGAACGAAGCCAAAAATGCCAGCTTCAATCAAGCTGCAGCGAGTTACGCAACGCGTTCGTGGCGCAGGCAGCGGCCGACGCGGTAGTGGTCCCTGAAACATCGATATTCGCTACGTGCACCGGAGCTCGATGCCCAGGGCCATGTGGTGCTCCGCGAGCGCATGCTCTCCATCCAAATTACGACCTGACCCCTGCTTCCGCCACGGCTGGAACCGTTCGACGACATCGCTTTGCTTTTCATGCGGCTGCGCTGGTCGATATGCTTTTCGAGGCTGCCGCAGCCGATCGAAATGACGAGGATTGCGTGTTGCGCGTCGGCGCAGTTTATCTTCAACCCTCGTGGAGCGACGGTGGGCTACGCTTCATCATTGATCCGTGCGCGGAAATCTGAGATTTTTTGGTCGACACGCAGGCATCGATCCCGCACGATGGGCCGGAACGTCACGGCATAACTGCGGCTGCCCGCGCTGCCGCCGACCCCAAGGAGAACAAATTTGCCGCCTCCCTCGGGAGGCCCAACGAGTAAATCGCACACGGCCTCAACGGTTTCTGTCAATGTTCAGTGAGTTGCCTCGCAGGCCTCCTCAAGGAAGCATGCAGCATTGGACATTTCCGGCCCATTCATACTCACACCTGAACATCATGGCAACAAGCTCCTACCGGGTCCATTGGGCGATAGCAATTGATTTCGCGCGACCGATCAAACAGAGAAGTGCAGGCCGTATTGATGCTTGCTGGGTCTCCGCGAATCGGATCGGCAGGCACATGGCAGGACATGCGATCAGAGCATCTCATGCCGTCCGAGGGTACAGCGACAACGCCCTGGCATTGTAGTTAAGTCCGGCAACGACGTCCCACGTCCATCGGCGCGCGTCTTCGCAATCACGAGCGCCAGATCACCGGATGCCGCGCCCTAATGGAACCGCCCTGCCACGACCCTCTGGACGGCGGAACAACAGCCCGGTATCTGCAAGTCCTCAGCGCGGTGATGCGGCACGAACTTGTCCTTGGTCGGTCAGTGAGACTAAGCGCGCGTCGACGGCGCTACGTCATGAATGCAAATCGGATAAAGCGAAATGGGAGTGAAAATCGACCTTCTTGGCGCGCCCCGCCGCTATATTCGCGATGTCGGGGCGCGGCGGATCAGCAAGGAGGAGAGCCGACGGCTTGCCCTTAAATTCGACCAAGAATACTTCGACGGTCCCCGCGAACACGGGTATGGGGGATATTATTATGATGGTCGGTGGGTAGCGGTTGCCCGACGCGCGATCGAACATTGGCGTCTCAAACCCGGTGACTGGGTTCTTGATATTGGCTGCGCCAAAGGTTTTTTCGTCAAAGACTTGCGCGATTCGCTTCCCGGTCTGAACGTGATCGGAATCGATATCTCCGATTATGCCCTCAAGAACGCACATAGCGACGCCAAGCCTTTTCTGTTGAGGGCAAGTTGCGACGCCCTGCCATTTGCGGACAATTCGTTCGCCGCCGTTTTTGCGATCAATACCATCCACAATCTGCCGCTGGACGGGTGCCGCCGAGCGCTGTGCGAGATCGAACGGGTATGTCCCGGCCGCGGCTTCGTCCAGGTCGACGCGTACCGGACGGAGCTCGAGCGGGCGGTCTTCCTGGAATGGATGCTGACGGCGAAGACGTTCGACACGCCGGAAGGCTGGTTGCAGACGTTCAAGGCGGCCGGTTATACCGGGGATTATTCGTGGACGATCCTTGAATGCGATCAGAACATTCGTCTTTAGGCGGCCTCGCGGGGGCACCGCGATGACAGTTCAGAACCAAGCGGGAAGTGCGATGAAGCCTGCGATCTTTCTTGATCGTGACGGCGTGATCAACCGCAACGAGATCAGGAATGGACGTCCCTATGCGCCGGTCGACATTAAGGATTTCATTCTCCTCCCGGGCGTGCGCAACGCGGTGGAGGCGCTTCGCGCAGCAGGTTATCTGATTGTGCTCGCGACCAACCAGCCGGACGTACGCGCGGGTCGCACACCGCGTGAGACCATCGAGGCGATGCACGAACTGCTCCGACAGGAGGTGCCGATCGACCGCATTGAGATCTGCTATCACGTCGATCAGGACAACTGCTCATGCCGCAAACCCAAGCCGGGCATGCTCCTGCGCGCGGCGCGGGACCTTCGTATCGACCTCGCGAACAGCTGGATGATCGGGGATCGCTGGCGTGATGTCGCGGCGGGACGTGCGGCTGGGTGCCGAACTGTGTTCGTGGATTACGGCTACGACGAGCCAAGGCCCGACCGTCCCGACTTCGTTGTCCGTTCGCTTGCCGAGGCCGTTCCGCTTGTGCTGAATGCAAGGTGAACTGGACCCCGTTACGAGGACCACGGCAGGCGGGTTGTTGGTTAAAATCTCGGCGGCTCGGTTCTCCTGTTTCATCCTACCATAGCGAATGAGTGCCAGCCGGATTCTGCCTGCATCGAGCGAGCATCCGTAGTCCTGGGCTTTGCCAGTGAACTGAATAATAGCCCAAGCGGTTAAACATAGCGAATTGACATCAAATTAGCACTAGCTATATTTGTACCGGCAAGCTGGGGAAACAGCAATGACGGACACTGTGGCGCGACAGACGCTGTCGGACCGCACCGATATGCAAATTCGCGAGGTGCTGGCCGGTCGACGTGGCGGCGTCCGGTCGATCCTGCTCTTCGCCGGGCCGGCAGTCATCGCGTCGATCGCCTATATGGACCCCGGCAATTTCGCGACCAACATTCAGGCGGGCGCGGGGTACGGCTACTCGCTGTTGTGGGTCGTGCTGATGGCAAACCTGATTGCCATGCTGTTCCAGGCGCTTTCAGCCAAGCTCGGCATCGTCACCAGCCGCAATCTCGCGGAGATGTGCCGTGACCAGTTCTCCGCACCGGTCCGCTATGCGATGTGGGTCATCAGCGAAATCGCGGCAATGGCCACAGACCTCGCGGAATTTCTTGGCGGGGCAATCGGCCTGTCACTGCTCTTCCAGATGCCGCTCATCGCCGGCATGGCGGTGACTGCGGTCGTGACTTACGGCATCCTGCTGGTCGAAGGGCGCGGCTTCCGGCCGATGGAGCTCATTATCGGGGCAC
>CAZTTL010000273.1:0-5046 GCA_964616635.1 uncultured Rhodoplanes sp.
CCGGCCGTGCGTTCAAGCATCCTTCGAGACGCCCGCTGCGCGGGCTCCTCAGGATAAGGAGAGATTTCCCGCGCCTTCACGGAAACAGCGCCACTTGCTCCAGCCCGGTGGTCTCAAGAAAACCGAGCATCAGGTTCATGTTCTGCACCGCCTGGCCGGACGCACCTTTCACGAGATTGTCGAGCGCCGAGCCGATGATGGCGCGGCCGGGCTGGCGATCCTTGGCGACCCCGATGAAGGTCATGTTGGAGCCGCGCACATGGCGCGTCTGCGGCATCTCGCCGAACGGCAGCACGTGGACGAACGGCTCGTTCGCGTAAGCATCCCCAAGGATCGCGTGAAACCCTTCCGGCCCGTGGTTTTCCGTGCCGCGCACATAGATCGTCGACAAGATCCCGCGGTTCATCGGCACCAGATGCGGCGTGAAGCTCACGATCACTTCGCGCCCCGCGGCGCGGGAGAATTCCTGGTCGAGCTCGGCCATATGGCGATGATGGCCGACGCCGTAAGCGTGAAAGCCCTCGGACACCTCGGAGAACAGCATGTTCTCCTTCGCCGCGCGCCCCGCGCCGGTCATGCCGGACTTGGAGTCGATGACGATGCCGTCAAGCTCGATCACCCCCTTGCGCAGCAGCGGCAGCAGCGGCAGCTGGGCGCAGGTGGTGTAGCAGCCGGGATTGGCGACCAGCCGCGCTTTTTTGATCGCGTCGCGATAGACCTCGACCAGCCCATACACCGCCTCTGGCTGCAGATGCGGTGCGTGATGTTCACCGCCATACCAGCGGGAATAGGCCGTCGTATTGGTCAGGCGGAAATCGGCAGAGAGGTCGACCACCTTGGTGTTCGGCGCGGCCGCGAGCAGACCTGAGATCACCTTCTGCGTCGTCGCATGCGGCAGCGCGCAGAAGACGAGGTCGAGCCCGGCGCTTGCCCAGTCCACGCGTTCGATCGCCACGAGCTGCGGCAGCACGAAGGGCGAGAACTGCGGAAACACGTCACGCATCGCTTGGCCGGCGCGGCGGTCGGCGGTCAGCAGCACGATCTCGACATGGGGGTGGCACAGCAGCAGCCGCACCAGTTCCGACCCGGTGTAACCCGAGGCGCCGAGCACGCCGACTCTTGCTTTGTTGGGCATTGCAGTCCTCTGTGCGGCCGATGTTCGTCACTACCGTTCATACAAGCGCGGCCAAAACGGTCCGGTCGCGTCTCTCTTGCCGGCGCGTGCGGCAAATATAGGTCGCGCGCGCGGGTGCTGCGACGGCAGGAAGGGCGAGCGTTGACACGCCGAAGCTCATGGCCACACCCATTTGATCACGCGCGAGAGGCCATCGCCCAGCAAGAGCAGCGATGCTGCCCAGACGAAGGCCGAGGTGAAATTGGCGATCTGGAACCGCCAGAACGGCATGGCGAACACGCCCGCGACCAGCGGCACGGTCGCCCGCAGCGGCCCTGTGAACCGCCCGATGAAAATGCCAAGCGCGCCCCAGTTCTTGATGAATTGCTCGGCCTTGGGAATGAGGTCGGGGTGCTTCGATAGCGGCCACATGTGATAGACGGCGCGCTCCACCTTCAGTCCGATCCAATAGGACAGCCAATCGCCGCAGGCGGCGCCGACGGCCGCCGCGATCCAGACCGGCCAAAAATTCAGTCCGCTCGATATCACCAGCGCGCCGATGCCGACCAGCGCCGCCCAGGCCGGGATCAGCAACGAGATGAACGCGAGCGACTCGCCAAAGGCGAGCGCGAACACGATCGGCGCCGCCCAGGCCTGATTATCGCGCACGAAGTCGGTGACCGCCTGAGCGTAGTGTTCCATCATCGGGAAACGGGGGGCCGGGGGGCCGAGCCATGAGACGAGCCCGGCAGCCATATACGCCGCCACGTCGCTTGGCTAGCGCGGCTCCGGCGGACCGGCGGGGGCACGGGGCGGAGCGGCTCGCGCGATGTCCGAGCGCGGTGTGTGTGTGTGCAGCAATTGCGGCCGCCCTAATCTTTACGCGGTCGCTGTGCGATAGTGCATCCTCGATTCGGCGATTCTCCACGCAACCGATGTAAGATATGGCGAAATCCGCGCAGAAGAAGGCCGCTCGCGGCCCCGATTTGTTTTCCGATCTTGCGGCCGCGGGCGCCTCCGCGGCAGCCGCAGCGCGCCGCGCCGCGGATCGTCCGGCGAAAGCCGCTTCCCGCCGCACCCAGGCAGCGGCGCCCGGCGCCGAGAGCGGCTATACCGCGCGTGACATCGAGGTGCTGGAGGGGCTCGAGCCGGTACGCCGGCGGCCCGGCATGTATATCGGGGGCACCGATGAGAAGGCGCTGCATCACCTCTTCGCCGAAGTGATCGACAATTCCATGGACGAGGCGCTCGCCGGCCATGCGAGCTTCATCGAGGTTGTGCTCGACGCCGACGGTTTTTTGACCGTCACCGACAATGGCCGCGGCATGCCGGTCGATCCGCATCCGAAATTCCCGAAGAAATCCGCGCTCGAAGTGATCCTGTGCATGCTGCATGCGGGCGGCAAGTTCGACTCCAAGGTCTACGAGACCTCGGGCGGGCTGCATGGCGTCGGCGTCTCGGTGGTCAATGCGCTGTCGGAGACGCTCGAAGTCGAGGTTGCCCGCGGTGGCCAGCTCTATCGCCAGGTTTTTCAGCGCGGCAAGCCGGTGGCGGGTTTGAAACAGCTCGGCCGCGTGCACAATCGCCGCGGCACGAGAGTGCGGTTCAAGCCGGACGCGCAGATTTTCGGCGCCAAGGCGAAATTCAGCCCGTTGCGGCTATTCAAGATGGCGCGCGCCAAGGCCTACCTGTTCGGCGGCGTCGAAATCCGCTGGCGCTGCGATCCGGCGCTGCTCAAAGGCATCCTGGGTGTGCCGGCGGAAGAAACCTTCCACTTTCCCGCCGGTCTGCAGGACTATCTCGCGAGCACGCTCAACGGCCAGACGCTGGTCCATCCCGACATTTTCACCAACCGCTCGGGACGCCCCGGCGCCA
The DNA here is from genome assembly GCA_964616635.1 of uncultured Rhodoplanes sp. Classification (GTDB taxonomy): domain Bacteria; phylum Pseudomonadota; class Alphaproteobacteria; order Rhizobiales; family Xanthobacteraceae; genus Rhodoplanes. The sequence goes on from CAZTTL010000273.1 coordinate 2,990, forward strand.
ATGGCGCGGTCGAGTGGGCGGTCGCCTGGACCGCCGACGGCGACGGCTTTCTCTCCTCCTACTGCAATACCATTCCGACCGGCGATGGCGGCACCCACGAGTCGGGCTTTCGCACCGCGCTGCTGCGCGCGCTGAAGGACCATGCCGAGCGCACGGGGCAGGGCAAGCGCGCGGCCCCCGTCACCAGCGACGACGTGATGACCGGGGCGGGCGCGATGCTCTCCGTCTTCATCCGCGAGCCGGAATTCCAGGGCCAGACCAAGGACCGGCTCGCCACGGCTGAGGCGCAGCGCATCGTCGAAGCCGCGGTGAAGGACCCGTTCGACCACTGGCTTGCCGGCAATCCGACGCAGGCGACAAAACTGCTCGACTGGGTGGTGGAGCGCGCCGACGAGCGCTTGCGCCGCCGGCAGGAGAAGGAGATCGCGCGCAAGTCTGCCGTGCGCAAGCTGCGCCTGCCGGGAAAGCTCGCCGACTGCACCGCGACCGCGGCGCAGGGCTCGGAAATCTTCATCGTCGAGGGCGATTCCGCTGGCGGCTCGGCGAAGCAGGCACGTGATCGCGCGACGCAGGCGGTGCTGCCGCTGCGCGGGAAAATCCTCAATGTCGCGAGCGCGGGCAAGGACAAGCTCGCACAGAACCAGCAGCTATCGGACCTCGTGCAGGCGCTCGGCTGCGGCACGGCTGCGCATTATCGCGACGAAGACTTGCGCTACGAGAAGGTGATCGTGATGACCGACGCCGATGTCGACGGCGCGCACATCGCCTCGCTGCTGATCACCTTCTTCTACCGGCAGATGCCGCAGCTCATCGACCACGGCCACCTCTATCTCGCGGTGCCGCCGCTGTACCGGCTCTCGCATGGCGGTAAAACCTTTTACGCCCGCGACGATGCCCATAAGAACGAGATCATGCGCCGCGAGTTTCACGCCAATGCCAAGGTCGAGATCGGCCGTTTCAAGGGCTTGGGCGAGATGCTGCCGGGCCAGCTCAAGGAAACCACGATGAGCCGCAAGACGCGCACGCTGCTGCGCGTGCAGCTTCTGCCCGACGACCGCGCCGACACCGCGAAATCCGTCGAACGCTTGATGGGCACCAAGGCCGAAGCGCGATTTACGTTTATTTCGGAGCGGGCGGAGTTTGCGGACGACGAGATGCTGGATGTGTAGATTAATCTAAGTGCTATCGAACCAGCGATCAGGATGCGGCCATTCGTTAAGAATGCGGCCAACATTCTCCTTCAGAAAGTCGGGAGCACAGGCCTTAGCGATCAAGATGCCGCTCTTAGGAATAAAAAGGAAGGAAACAGAGCGCCACTCCTGTCTATTTAGTTCATCTGTAGCTTCCGGATACAGCGTTTCGTTCGAAATCGTGAGATAGTTCGCCATCAAGTCAACATACACCAATGCATCAAGCGAGGCGCATTGCTGCGCACCGTACTTTAGGGCTTTCTTCGCCAATGCCTGAGCAATATTCGTTGCGAGGTCATGGAATGGCATAGGCTCCGGCGGGGTGTAATGTTCTAAAACCTCCGACAATTGCACCGCTTTTTTCCAATGCTGTTGCCGGTCTGCCCATTCCCTGCCACGCAATCGGTTTCCAACGATATCGCGAATCTGGAAACGCGCTTCGTTAAAGAATACGTCGACAGGTTCTTCTTCTTTGCTGGCAGCACGAATCGCGTCATCAGAAAACGGCATGCCCACGCACCTCAAAAATGCGCGCACAACCATCCGCTCTCGCTGTGACTTATTGGCATTGGACAAAAAATTCCGTGTTTCTTCTGCGTGCTGGCACAGTTTTCTTAAATATTCTTTTTCCCATTCGTTCATAAAACCCTCGCTAATCACGAAGCAAGCGCAGCTCGCGTGACAGTAGTAGCACGTAGGGTGGGATGAGCCGAAGGCGAAATTCATCGATCTCAGGTACGGCGTAGGTGGGTTTCGCTGCGCTCCTCACCATGAGGCAGGTGTTACTAATCTGGGCTGAACCGTCTTGTTCTCCCTCGTCTTCTCCCTCATCCTGAGGAGCCCGCGCAGCGGGCGTCTCGAAGGATG
>CAZTTL010000274.1:0-5039 GCA_964616635.1 uncultured Rhodoplanes sp.
GGTTGAATTCCTTCACCCGCGCTTCGTCGGGGGTGATGGTCGCGCATTTCACGCCGACGCCGACCTTCTTGATCATTTCGGCCGCGTCAATAGTGACTTGGTCGCCGGTCGCGTCGCGATGCTCGATACCAAGATCATAACAAAGAAATTGAATATCGAGATGCGGGATGATCAGCTTGTCCTTGATAAGCTGCCAGATGATGCGGGTCATCTCGTCGCCGTCGAGTTCGACGACCGGATTCTTGACTTTGATCTTTGCCATGCTCGCTCAACCGTGAGGGGATCGCCGCGGCACGACCTCGCTTGGTCGCATCTCAGCGGCTGCGCGCCGTTTATGGCCCACCGAACCTCGCCGCGCAAGAATGCGGCGCCTTGGTCTTAAGTCGCGGATGATGCCGCGATTCGTCGGCAAGCAGTCGCCAGCGCCGCGATCTTTCGGCGGCAGGGTTTTGGTTCGGGAACCTCCCTCAACAACGCCTCCAGCACCCCGCCAACGGCTTAGAGCATTTTCCGGCGAAGTGGACACCGGTTCGCCGCAGAAAATGCGATCACTCAAAGAGAGATAGAGCGAATTCCGATTCCGTTAGAATGGAATTCGCTGTAGCGGTACGCAGTAACCGATCAGCTGAAGATGCGCTGCACCAGCACATGCTCGCAGGCCTTGATCAGCACATAGGAGACGATCGCCACCGCGCCATAAACCGTGAGTTCGCCGATTTGCAGCAGCCCGCCGTCCATCAATGCCATCAGCCCGTGGCGGGCGATCAGCGAAAAATTCGCCTGCACCAGGACGAACAGGTTGAGCGTCATGAGCCCGAACACGAGCGCGCACAGCATCAGCAGAAGCAGTGTGGTCACCCAGTGGAAAGTCAGGATTCGTTTCAACAGGCCAAGCATCCGCTTCCCCCCTCTCGCCCTCTGGCGGCCGATTGCCGCTGCGCTTTGTCATATCGCGTAAGATGAGGCGTACTCCACCAGAACTTCGCCACCACAAATCAGGGTCATTGCATGCCTGGCGCCGGAACCGACAAGACGAAAACCTGGATCGCGCAGCCGGCGCCGATCGTGATTCTGGTCGAGCCGCAGCTCGGCGAAAACATCGGCGCCGCGGCGCGGGTGATGGCGAATTTCGGTCTGTCGCGCCTGCGCCTGGTTGCGCCCAAGCAGGCCTGGCCCAATCCGAAAGCGCGGATGATGGCCGCCGGCGCCGATCGCGTGCTCGAGGCGGCCGAGCTGTTCGACAGCCTGGCCGCGGCGATTGCCGATTGCAGCTTCGTCGCGGCAGCGACCGCACGCGCCCATGACCAGGCGAAGCCGGTGATCGCGCCGCAGCAATGCGCACGACTGCTGGCACCGCGTGTCACCGCCGGCGAAACCGTCGCCATCGTGTTCGGCCGCGAGCGCAACGGTTTGGAGAATGACGAAGTCGGGCTCGCCGACTGTATCGTCACCTTCCCGGTGAACCCGGCTTTTGCGTCGCTCAATCTCGCCCAGGCGGTCGCGCTCGTCTGCTACGAATGGTTCACGCTGGGCAGCGCGAACGCCCTTCCCTTCACCATGCCGGAGAAATCGCGCGCGGCGCCGAAGGAGCAGCTCCTGGCGTTCTTTGCCTCGCTCGAGCGCGAGCTCGAACGCGTGGAGTTTTTCCGCCCAGCGGAGAAGCGCGAGACCATGCAGATCAACCTGCGCAATATTTTCACGCGCATGCAGCCGACCCAGCAGGACATTCAGACGCTGCACGGCGTCATCATGGCGATCGCGGAAGGACGCAAGGGCCCCGCGCGCGGCGGCGTGCTCGACGGCGACGAAGCGCGGCGGCTGCGCGAATTGCTCGCCGAACATGCGGCCGGCCGCGTGCCGTCGGAGCGCGGACCGGTGCGCGGGCTGTCGCGCCTGCTGCGGCGCAATCCGACCGATGCCGAACGCACGCTGTGGGACGCGCTGGTCGCCGACCGCCGCTTTGCCGGCCGCGGCTTCAAGCGGCAGGTACCGATCGGGCCGCATATCGCCGACCTCGTCTCGTTCCCACTGCGCACCGTCATCGACATCGTACCGGAGCAGGAGAGCGATGAGGCGGCGCGGGCCCGCACAGCGAAACGGGCCTGGCTTGGCGAGCGCGATTATCGCGTGATCACGGTTTCGGCGGCAGCGATCAACGCCGATGCGAGCGGTCTCATCGCACATCTGGCAGAAGACATATTCAAATAATGAAAACCATTTGCATCGGAAAAATGAAAAATAATTAAGGTGCGCGCCGCGACGGCTTCGTGAGACATCATGCGGCGATATCTTGTGCTGCTGAAGCTGCGCGCGCAGCCGCAGCACGCGCGCAAAAAATGATTAGCGGCGTCGATCGGCTCACGCCGCGGAGCGCGCGATCACGTGGGGGCTAATCATGCAATGGCGTAATTCGCCGGACCGCTACGGGGCGGGCCTGTTGACCATCCATTGGCTGATGGTGGGGCTCATTAGCTTTGGCTGGCTGCTCGGCCAGCTCAAGGATGCCACGCCAGACGACTGGCATGGCTCCGTGCAATGGCTGCATAATTCGGCGGGTTTGCTTGTTCTGCTGTTGCTGGTCGTTCGGCTCGCGTGGCGTTTCGCCGATCCGCCGCCGGCGATCGAGACGAGCCGCTTCGGCCCGGTCGCAACGTGGGCAGCGCAGCTTGCTCACGGCGCGCTCTACCTCCTGATGCTCGCCGTTCCGATCGCCGGCATCGTGGTGCTGTTCGGGCGCGGCCAGACGTTGAATATATTGGGGCTCATCGACATTGCATCGCCTTGGGCGCGCGACCGCGCATTCGCCCGCTCGGCACGCGAGGTCCATGAATGGCTGGCGAACGCGCTGATCATCCTCGCCTTCCTGCACGCTGCGGCAGCGCTTGTTCATCATTGGGTGCTGCGCGATCAGACGCTGCGCCGCATGTTGTTGCCGCGCCGCGCCGGGTGACGAAGGCAAGGGCAGCCCGTGATCAGAGCCGCTTGATCTCGACGTCGTGCTTCTTCAAGGCGTAGCCGATCTGCCGCGGCGTGAGGCCCAGCAGGCGCGCGGCCTTGGCCTGCACCCAGCCGGTGCGCTCCATCGCTTCGATCAGCCGCTCGCGCTCCGACCCGCGTTCCGCGCCGGGGCTTGTTGGACCAGGGCCTGTTAACCCGGGACTTGTTGACCAGAGACTCGGCGCTTCACTGCTCGGCGGAGCATTCCACACCGGTTCGAGCGGCCGCCCGGCGGGCGGCGAAAGGACCGTCAGCGGCACCGGCTCCTGCTGCGCCGGCTGGCCCGGCCACGCGCCGTCCTGGCCCTGCCACAGGACGCTGGAGAGGCACTCCGCATTGCGGCAGGCAAGATCGCGGGCACCGATGGTCGGCCCTTCGCTCAGCGTGGCTGTGCGGCGCACGCAGTTCTCCAGCTCGCGGACATTGCCGGGGAAGCAGCAATGCGACAGCGCATCGAGCGCGCCTGGAGCAAAAGCAACCGACCGATCGTTCTCGGCGTTGAAGCGGTCGAGGAATTCCTGCGCCAGCAGCGGGATGTCGCTCTTGCGCTCGCGCAGTGGCGGCAGCATCAACGCCACCACATTGATGCGATAATAGAGGTCGGCGCGGAACTCCTTCTTCACCACTGCCTCTTCGAGATTCTTGTTGGTGGCGGTGACGAGGCGGACATTCACCTTGATGGTGCGGCTGCCGCCGACGCGCTCGAACTCGCTCTCCTGCAGCACGCGCAGCAGTTTCGCCTGGAACGCCGGCGACATCTCGCCAATCTCGTCGAGAAAAAGCGTGCCGCCGTCGGCAAGCTCGAAGCGCCCCTTGCGCACGGCCACCGCACCGGTGAACGCCCCCTTCTCGTGGCCGAACAATTCCGACTCCAGCACCGACTCCGGCAACGCCGCGCAATTCACCTTAATGAACGGGCCATTCGCGACCGCCGACTGATCATGAATAGCGCGGGCAAACAGCTCCTTGCCAGTTCCGGATTCGCCACGCAGCAGCACCGGCGAGCGCGATTTCGCCACCACCGCGATCTTGGCCAGCAGCGCTCGCATCGGCTCACTGTTGCCGATGATCCCGGCAATCGGCTCGGGGACATTGCCTGTCGCTGGCCTGAAGGCGGCAAGCTCCTTCTGCAGCCGATGGCTCTCCGCGATCAGTCGCTCGCGGTCACGCGCGACGAACCGATGCAGCTCTACGGTCTGACCGATCAGATTGGCGATCATCACCAGGAAGCGCACATCGAAATCGAGGCGCGTCGCCGAGCGGCTGTCGAACAGGCGGTCGATGCTGAGCGTGCCGACGACCTTGAAGCCGATCCTGATCGGAACACCGATGAAGGACACCACCGCGCCGTCCTTGGCGCCGAGTTCCTCGACATCGGCCGGATCGAACATCGGATTGGCGGCGACGTTCGGCACGACGAAGGGCATGCCGGTGGCCACCACCTGCCCGATCGCTTTCCGCGGCATCCGTGCGCGGTAACGCTCGGACGATTCTTCGCTCCAGCCGGCGCCGACCACGATGTTCGGCACGCCGTCATCATCAAGCAGAACGATGACGCCGTGCCGCATCTGCATGAAGGACGCGAGCAGGTTCACGACGTTCGACAGCGTCGTCTCCAGACGATTCGCTGACGTCAGGATCTTCGAGATTTCGTAGACGCCGGTAAGCGCAATCTCACTCACCGCAGCCGAGGTGGCTGCGGGTGCAAACGACCGACGTATTCGTCCAGGATCGGCGTGAAGCATGGGACGCGCTCCATGGTCCTTGCTGCTCCGTTCCCTAAAGGTGATATTTGATTGATTCCAGTATGGGGGGGAATTGTGCGCCTGTCGCGCCTATTTTCGCGCCCTGCTTTGCCCAAAAAACAGAAGCTTTTAGTATCAAATATTTTTCGAACAGCGGTTGCGCAGAACAATGTTATAAAAATTCGGGCGCTTTTGTTATTGAATGTTATCGAAACGTCCGCTTATCCTGCAAAGGAACGAACCAACCCCTGCGGCGTTTTGCCAGCCCTGCTTGCCACAAGTGTTAATAACCCGGCT
>CAZTTL010000275.1:0-4944 GCA_964616635.1 uncultured Rhodoplanes sp.
GCTCAAGTCGCCAGCGGTGGTCACCACCGACCTGCGCCTCAACGAGCCGCGCTATGCGTCGCTGCCCAACATCATGAAGGCGAAGAAGAAGCCGATCGATAACAAGACGCCGGCCGATTACGGCGTCGATGTCGCGCCGCGCATCGAGGTGCTCAAAACCGTGGAGCCCGCCGCGCGCAAGGCCGGGGTGCGCGTTGAAACGGTGGCTGAACTCGTCAGCAAGCTGAAGAACGAGGCGGGGGTGCTGTGATGACGACGCTCCTGATTGCGGAACACACCGCTGCCGGCCTCAAGGATGCTACGGCGAAGGCGCTCACGGCGGCGCGCGAGCTTGGCGGCGACGTGCATGTCCTCGTCGCCGGCAAGGATTGCCGGCCGGCGGCCGAAGCGGCAGCCAAGCTCGACGGCGTCGCCAAGGTGCTGCTCGCCGATGCACCGCTCTACGAGCACATGGTTGCCGAGCCGGTGGCGGCGCTCGTGGTCTCGCTCGCCGGCGCCTATGACGCGCTGGCCGCGCCGGCGACGACGAACGGCAAGAACATCATGCCGCGGGTTGCCGCGCTGCTCGACGTGATGCAGATTTCCGAGATCATCAAGGTGGTCTCGCCCGATACCTTCGATCGCCTGATCTATGCCGGCAGTGCGGTGCAGACCGTACGTTCGCGCGATGCCAAGAAGGTCATCACTGTGCGCACCTCGACCTTCCAGGCCACCGCCGAAGGCGGCGCCACGGCGCCGATCGAGACGGTCGCCGCGAGCACCGATCCCGGCCTGTCGAACTTCGTGGGCGAAGAGCTGTCGAAATCGGAACGGCCGGAGCTGACCTCGGCACATATCATCATTTCCGGCGGCCGGGCGATGCAAAGTCGGGAGAACTTCGCTAAGTATATTGAGCCGGTTGCCGATAAGCTCGGCGCCGCGGTGGGTGCGTCACGCGCGGCGGTTGACGCCGGTTATGCGCCCAATGACTGGCAGGTGGGCCAGACCGGCAAGATTGTCGCTCCTGACCTTTATATCGCGGTCGGCATTTCCGGTGCGATCCAGCATCTCGCCGGCATGAAGGACTCGAAGGTGATCGTCGCTATCAACAAGGACGAGGAGGCCCCGATCTTCCAGGTGGCCGATTACGGTATTGTCGGCGACCTTTTCAAAGTGCTTCCCGAACTGACCGAAGAACTCGGCAAGCTCGGCAAGTAAGACAAGCGGAGAGAGTGATCCGCCGCCATGGCGGCGGAGCGAACGAAGCATTATAAAAGAACAAGGCCTCGACGCATCAGGCGCGCCGCATCACGAGACGCGCGGAGCGCAGCGCCGGTGGACAGGACTCATGGGGACACCAATCAAGAAGGTCGGCGTCATCGGCGCCGGTCATATGGGCAGCGGCATCGCCCATGTCTGTGCAGTTGCAGGGATCGATGTCGTTATCAATGACATCTCCGCGGACCGGCTGAAGGCGGCGCTCGCGACCATCAACGGTAACATGGCGCGCCTGGTCAAGCGCAAGCGCCTGACCGAGGAGCAGCGCAAAGAGGCCCTCAAGCACATCGCGCCGGCGACCTCGATCGAGGAATTTGCCTCCTGCGATCTCGTGATTGAAGCGGCTACCGAGAAGGAAGAGATCAAGCGCAAGATTTACAGCGAGCTGTGCCCGGTGCTGCGCTCGGACGCGATCATCGGCTCCAACAGTTCGTCAATCTCGATCACGCGGCTCGCCGCCGCGACCGATCGCCCCGAGCACTTCATCGGCGTCCATTTCATGAATCCGCCGGCGCTGATGGAGGTCGTAGAGCTGATCCGTGGCATCGCCACCGATGATGCGACCTTCGCGACGACGCGCGAGTTCTGCGTCAAGGTCGGTAAGACCGTTGCCGTCAGCGAAGACTTTCCGGCCTTCATCGTCAACCGCATCCTGATGCCGATGATCAACGAGGCGATCTACACGCTGTATGAAGGTGTCGGCACCGTCGAGGCGATCGATACCGCGATGCGGCTCGGCGCCCACCATCCGATGGGACCGCTGCAGCTCGCCGATTTCATCGGCCTCGATACCTGCCTTTCGGTCATGCAGATGCTGTATGAGGGCCTTGCCGATTCGAAATACCGGCCATGCCCGCTGCTGGTGAAATATGTCGAGGCCGGCTGGCTTGGCCGCAAGACGCAGCGCGGCTTCTACGATTACCGCGGCGACAAGCCGATACCGACGCGCTAGCTTCGCATGATCCGCAAAGGGGGAGCTGTCTTGGAACAGGTCGTGCGACTATATAAGGGCTAACAAGCGCGATCGATTTAGCCGCAAATGATCGCACGCCAGCGCATTTTTCCCCCTTGCGGGGAAGGGCTTGCTGTGGACGGCGCCACCGCGACCGGACCGACGCAGACGAGCACGCGTCGCAGGGTGGCGTAATGCCAGCGGGCGCTAGCAGCGATTTTCGCCGTTACCACGGTGTCGTGATCGGCGATTAGGTTCGACCGCTCTGTGATGGAACAATCCGGCGGTGGGAGCCATCCATGGACGTTCTACTTCTGCCCTTCAAGCCGCGGCTCCTGACCTACACGATTGCGGTCGTCGCGACAGTGGCTCTCGTCGTTGTGGTGTGGCGCGATCCCGCTCTTCTTGCCTATCTCGCGGTTTTCATCGCTATTTTCGGCGGTCTTGCTTTGCTTGGCACGATCGACCTGATCCAGACCAAGCACGCCATTCTCCGCACCTATCCGATCTCGGCGCATCTGCGCTTTCTGCTTGAAAAGATCCGGCCGGAGATGCGCCAGTACTTCTTTGAAGACGAGAAGCATGGTCTGCCGTTCAGCCGCGACAAGCGCGCCGTCGTCTATCAGCGCGCCAAGCGCGTCCTCGACAAGCGACCATTCGGAACCCAATACGACGTCTATGCCGACGGCTTCGAATGGCTGTGCCATTCGATAACCCCGCAGCCCCCTGCGAGCGCGCCGTTCCGTATCACCATTGGCGGACCCGATTGCGCGAAGCCGTATTCCGCCTCGGTGTTCAACATTTCCGCAATGAGCTTTGGTGCGCTGAGCCCGAACGCGATTCGCGCGCTCAATGGCGGCGCCAAGAAAGGCAACTTCGCCCACGATACCGGCGAAGGCAGCGTGAGCCGCTATCACCGCGAGATGGCTGGGGACCTGATCTGGGAGGTCGGCACCGGCTATTTCGGCTGCCGCCGGCCGGATGGCGGGTTCGATGCGGATGTGTTCGCGCAGACCGCGGCCGACGACCAGATCAAGATGGTGGAGCTGAAGCTCAGCCAGGGCGCCAAGCCCGGAATGGGCGGCGTGCTTCCCGCGGCGAAAGTCAGCAAGGAAATCTCGCTCGCGCGCGGCGTGCCGATGGGCAAGGACTGCATCTCGCCGTCCTACCACTCCGCCTTCTCGACCCCGGTCGAACTGGTGCAGTTCATTGCCGAACTGCGTCGTCTGTCCGGCGGAAAACCGGTAGGTTTCAAGCTTTGTGTCGGCCATCCCTGGGAGTTCCTCGCGATCTGCAAGGCGATGCTGGCGACCAAGCTTTATCCGGACTTTATCGTGGTCGACGGCAAGGAGGGCGGCACCGGCGCGGCGCCGCTGGAGTTCGCCGACCATCTTGGCATGCCGCTCAAGGACGGCCTTTCTTTCGTGCACAATGCGCTGGTCGGAATCGGGGCGCGCGATCGCATCAAGATCGGCGCCAGCGGCAAGATCATCTCCGCCTTCGATATCGCGCGCGCGATGGCGTTGGGCGCCGACTGGTGCAACGCCGCCCGTGGCTTCATGTTTGCGCTTGGCTGCATTCAATCGCAGAAGTGCCATACCGATCGCTGCCCGACGGGCGTCGCAACCCAGGATCGGACGCTGCAGCGTGCGCTTGTCGTGCCCGACAAGATCGAGCGCGTTGCCAACTTTCATGCCTCGACAATGCATTCGCTGATCGAGCTGACCGCTGCTGCCGGCCTCGATCATCCGCGCGAGTTTGACCCGCACCATTTCTCCCGCCGTGTGTCCGCGAGCGAAGTCATGACTTTCGCGCAGCTCTATCCACCGCTCGCGCAGGGCGAACTGCTCGAGGGCACACGCAACCCGATTTACCGCGAGGCATGGCAATGGGCGCAGGCGGAAAGTTTCCGCCCGCGCACGGATTGATATCAATTGATATCAGAAGTCCGGACCCGTCGCGCCGCGCTCTTCACCCTCCCCCTGAAAGGGGGAGGGTGGGGGAGGGGGTCGCAGAACGATGACCCCCTCCCTGCGAGTTTCACTCACTGTGGAGAGGGCCGATGCCGGGCAGGTCGGCCGCACCTGAACGGCGAGAAAACGCTGCGCCGCCTACTTTATTTTCGGGCTGCCTCGCCACCGAGAGAAACGGCCGGCGAAAAGCCATTGCCCAAAACCGATTTGATATGCGAGGTTGCTGATTAGACTAGCAGCAACCCCTTGGCTGTGCCGCCTCTGGGAGGCAGATCGTGGCGGGCCCCGTATCGATCCGCTACCGCGCCTTTCTAAGTTACAGTCACCGCGATACGTCGTGGGGCAGGTGGCTGCATTCCGCGCTCGAAGGCTACCGGGTCGAAAAGGACTTGGTCGGGCGCGAAACGCCCGTTGGTCCCGTGCCGCGGACCTTGCGGCCGATCTTTCGTGATCGCGAAGATTTTTCAGCCGGCCATTCGCTCACCGAACAGACCATTGCTGCGCTCGAAGCATCGCAGTTTCTGATCGTCGTCTGCTCGCCCAACGCGGCGCAGAGCAAATACGTCAACGAAGAAATCCGTCACTTCAAGGGGCTCGGCCGCGCTGCGCGCATCATTCCGGTGATCGTCGATGGCGAACCGGGCGATTCGGCGCGCGAATGCTTTCCCGAAACACTGCGCTTCAAGCTCGGCCCTGACGGCCAGCCGACCGGCGAGCGTGAGGAACCGATCGCGGCGGATGCTCGCGCACAAGGCGATGGCA
>CAZTTL010000276.1:0-4940 GCA_964616635.1 uncultured Rhodoplanes sp.
ACAGCACCGACCAGGTGCCGTAGATGTAGTTCATCCCCCAGCGGCCGTACCAGCTGCCGTCTGCCGCCTGGGTGCGGCGCAGGTAATCGACGCCGCGCGCCAGTACCGGGCTCGTCTGCGGTGCCTCGCCGAGCTGCGCGAGCATGGAGACGCAGCGCGCGGCGACATCCTCGCTCGGCGGGTCGAGCAGCGCGCCATGATCCGCGAACGGAATATTATTGAGATAAAAATGCGTGTTGTCGGCGTCGAACGCGGCCCAGCCGCCGTCCGTGCTCTGCATGCCGACCACCCATTCGCGCGCCCGTTCGATTGCCGCCGAATAAGGCTGCTGCTGGGCGCCCCCCTGCACGCGATCCATCGCCATCACCACGGCCGCCGTGTCGTCGAGGTCGGGATAATAGGCATTGACATACTGGAAGGCCCAGCCGCCGGACGGGAGATCGGGGCGCCGGTCGGCCCAGTCGCCTTTGAGGTCGAGCACCTGACGCGGCAACAGCCAGTCGAGCCCGCGGCGTGCTTCCGCCGTTGCGCGCGCGCCGCCGGTCTCCAGCAGGGCGTGACAGGCGAGCGCGGTATCCCATACCGGCGACACGCAGGGCTGGCAGTAGGCCTCCTCGTCCTCGATGACCAGCAGCTTGTCGAGCGAGCGGCGAGCCACCGCGCGGTCGGGGTGATCGGGCGGATAGCCAAGGATGTCGAACACCATCACCACGTTCGCCATCGGCGGAAAGATCGCGCCCAGGCCGTCCTCGCCGTTGAGGCGTTCGGTACAGAAATCAACCGCCCTCTGGATAGCGCGCTGGCGCAAACTCTTGGGAAACAGCGGCTCCGCCATGCGCAGCACCGCGTCAACGCCCTGGAAGAACAGGAACCACGACCATTTCTGATGCGCCGCTTTCCCCGGGGTGCCGACCCTCTCGGGGTCCTCCAGAAACAATTCGTCGATGGTCACGCCGCGCGGATTACGGGCTTTCGGCTTGAGCGCCTGCAGCACCAGAAGCGGCACCATGGTCGTTCGCGCCCAGTAGGCAATCTTGGAAAGATGAAAGGGAAACCAGCGCGGCAGCAGCACGATCTCCACCGGCATCACCGGCACTGACCGCCACGACATCACGCCATAAAGCGCCAGCAGGATGCGGGTGAACACGTTGACCTTCGAGGCGCCGCCGAAGGCGCGGATCGCTTCGCGCGCGCGCTGCATATGGTCGGCATCGGGATCGTCACCGATCATCTTCAGCGCGAAATAGGCCTTCACACTGGCGCTGACATCGAAGGCACCGCCCTGAAACAGCGGCCAGCCGTCGTGATCACCCTGGATGCGGCGCAGATAGGCAGCGATCTTCTGCTCGAGCGCGAGGTCAGCCTGCTCGCCGAGATAATGGCAGAGCAGGACGTATTCCGCCGGAATGGTCGCGTCCGCTTCGAGCTCGAACACGAAATGCCCGTCAGGCTGCTGCTCGGCGAGGAGACCCGAAAGCGCGCGCTCGATTCGCGCATCGAGTTCCTCGTTCGGTAGCAGCGTCCGGGTTACGGACGAGGCGGCAGCGGTCATGGTAGCTGGCATCGAAGGTCCTGATCCTGATCGATGGCGTGAAGCGTGACTTATACCGCGAGCGCCCGCACGCGGTCGGCCGCACGAAAGCCGGAGCGGATTGCCCCTTCGATCGTTGCTGGCAGGCCAGTGGCCGTCCAGTCGCCAGCGAGGAAGAGATTATGCCACGCGGTCGCCGTCCCCGGGCGCTTGGCATTCTGCTCCGGCGTCGCGGCAAAAGTGGCGCGGCGCTCGCGCACAATCTGCCATGGCGGCCGCTCCCCGGTGAGACCGGTGACCCCGCAGACTTCTCGCCAGACGGTGTCGGCAAGGGTTTCTCTCGGTTCATTCATGAAGCGATCGGCATTGCTGGTCGTGGTCGAAATCCGCCCCGGAAACGCGAACACCCATTCGGTCGTCCCGTTGAGGACGCCAACCAGCTGCGGCAGATTGGGCTGCTGGTCGACCCGGAAATGCACGTTGAGAATGGCGCGGAAAGCGGTCGGTGCGGCCAATCCCGGCACCAGGCCGGGCGCGGCAAACGGCGGCACCGCGAGAATAACGGTGTCCTCAGGCGCAAGCGGCACCGTTTCGGCGCCGAAATCAAGCGCGCTGACACGCTGATCGGCAAAGCGCAATGCACGCAGTTCCTGCCCCAAGCGGATCGTCGCACCGGATTTTTGCAAGTGAGCGCAAGCCGGCTCGACGAAGACGGTGCCCAAACCCTCGCGGGCGATGCGCGGGCGGCAGGCTTTTCCTCCGCGGGCGAGCGTCTCGCGGACGATAGCGCCGGCGAGCGCCGCGGACGCTTCGCGCGGCTCGGTGTTGAGTGCCGAGGTAAGCAACGGCACCAGCAATTGCTCATAGAGCGGCCCTCTGCAATCGATCACCTCGCCGATCGGCTTGTCGGGTGCGGCGAGCAACCGGGCAAGCCGCAGATAATCGGCCGGGCGCGTGCCGGGAACCCGCCGTTCGGAATCGAAAATCCACCACGGGATCGGCCCCCTGTTGAGCCGCAGCGTCCAGCCTTTCTTTGTTGCGAGATCGAAGAAGTCGAACTCCGCTTCTTCCGGGCCGACGAGACGATCTTCGCTGCCGATCGCATGGGCATAGGCGAAGGCCGCATGATTTCCCGTCAGCAGCAGATGATTGCCGTTGTCAATGAGAAGGCCGGTCGCGTGATCATGATAGGAGCGGCAGCGTCCGCCGGGCATCGCGGTCGCCTCATACACGGTGATCTTGGCCTGCGTGTCGACGAGGCGGACTGCGGCGGCAAGCCCGGCGAGGCCGCCGCCGACGATATGAACGGCGCGCGGCATCACATGAACCCGTATTGCAGCACGATGCGTAAGAGATGCAGCCGGCTGATCCGGACCGGCGAGCGCGGCGCCCGCCAGCCGCGGGCAATCAGCTCGTCGAGAATGCGATGATAGACCTTGCCCATGATCCGCGGCGCCCGCACGGTTGGCCGCGGACATTGGTCCATGATGGCATCGGCTTCAATGAAGTGCTTGCGCGCCCGCTCAACCAGCCCGTCGCAAACCTTTCCCAATGCCGGATGCGAAATCACCACCTGCGGATCGCGATCAGTGATTCCGGCGTCCTCCAGCAATTCGTGGGGCAGATAGAGCCGGCCGATCAGGGCGTCCTCGTCGAGGTCGCGCAAAATATTGGTGAGCTGCAGGGCGCGGCCGAGATGATGCGCGAGGTGCTCACCGTCCGGCTCCGCGATGCCGAAGACGCGAACGGACAGCCTTCCGACGGCACTCGCGACGCGGTCACAATAGAGGTCGAGCCGGGAAAGATCGGGGGCGCGGATATCTTCCGCAGCATCCATCTCCATCCCGTCGATAACGGCGAGAAAGTCCTCCTTGCGCAGGGAGAACTCCGTGATGACGCGGGCCAGGTCGCGGTGCTCCATCCGCACCCGCCCCGCATAGAGCGCGTCGAGGTCAGCCCGCCATTGCGCGAGGCCCGCCAGCCGATCGCTGCGTGGCTCCGCCGAATCGGCGATGTCGTCGACCTGCCGGCAGAACGAGTAGACCTCGAACATGCCCTCGCGCCGCGCCCGCGGCAGAATCCGCATGGCGAAATAGAACGATGACCCGACGGCGCGGCGCGGCGCGGCCGTTTCCGTATCATCGATCTTCACCGCAAGGTTGGTCATGTCAGACTGAGGTCGGCTCGAACCGTCCGAAGCAGCCGCAGGCCTACCGGCCGGCCGGATGTGAAACAGCGCGCGTGCCGAACACCCTGCCCCACATTCCCCTGAGTATACCGAACAAGCCTAGCGCAGCGACGGCCGGTTTGGCGAGATGGACGGGCTGGCACAAGGGGTCGCGCACCTGCAGAAGATGAACGAGGCGCTCCGCCAATGTCTGAATGACCGCGACCTCGAACGCAAGCCGGCGATCCTTGATCTGTGCAGAGAATTCGCGGCTGTGGCCAAGAAGCCCGGCGGTCCGCTGGGCGAGCCCGACAATCGCGGAGCGCAAGCCTGCCGAAGCGCGTGGTGCGCCGAGCGCACTCGCTTCGGCGCAGTTGGTGCGCAGTACGTCGAGCGGGATATAGACCCGATCAAGATTGCGATAGTCGCCGCCACAGTCCTGCAGGTGATTGATGATCTGCAAGGCCGCGCACAGCGCGTCATTGGCCGGCCAGGTGGCCTGGCTTTCACCATGCACATCGAGCACGAAGCGTCCAACCGGCATCGCGGAAAAGCTGCAATAACCCATCAGGTCATCGAAATCGGCGTAGCGCCGTTTGGTCACATCAAGCCGAAACGCGGTGAGGAGGTCTTGCGCATGGCCGGGCGACAGGCCGCGTTCCGCCAGGGCGTCATGCAAGGCGACGCCTTGCGGTTCCTTGTCCGGGCCGGGCTCGAGCAAACTCTCTTCAAGCTGGTCGAGATGGTGCAGCTTTTCCGCCTCACTAAGCGTCGGGTGGTCGGCGATATCGTCGGCGACGCGGACGAATTCGTAGAAGGCAAGAATGATCCGGCGATGGCGCGGTTGAATGAGCTTCGAGGCGACGGGAAAATTCTCGTCCCGCGATCCCTTGCCCGAGCGCAGATCGGCGGCGCTGCCGTTCACCGCGCCCGCTCACGCGCGCCGGCACCGCTGCGCCCTTTCCGGGCGATCATGAAGACGGTGGAGACACACAGCAACCGCATGGAAAAGATTCACCCTGCCCAGGACGAAAAGCGCGGCAATTTCTGCGTTGCAAAGCATGGGCGGCCGATCGAGTCAATGTGGGCAAGTCTATTGCGGCCCGTGATCCTTCCGAAAGTTAGGGGGCGGGTGTACGAAGCAGCCGCGGTCGGTTACCTTGCCGATATCGGGACGGCGAGGAGGCCACCAAGTAAATGCTTTGGTGGGCGTTTGACTTGCGGGGTTCATTCTTTCGAAGA
>CAZTTL010000277.1:0-4921 GCA_964616635.1 uncultured Rhodoplanes sp.
CCCCCTCACCCGCCCTCACTTCGTTCGGGCACCCTCTCCCACGAGGGGAGAGGGAGAAGGCTTCCGCCCGCGCGGGCCGCCCTCATCAATCAACCGCCGCGTCGTGCGCGCCGCCCATATAGGCGCTGAGAATCTCCGGGTTGCCCCGTGCCTCTGCGGCGCTGCCGGACCAGGCGAGGCGCCCGGACTCAAGAACGCAGACACGGTCCGCGATCGCCAGCGCGCGCTCGAGACTCTGCTCGACCAGGATGATAGTGAGACCGTCGCGGCGCAACGCATCGAGCGCCTCGTAGCAGATGTCGACGATCTTCGGCATCAGGCCGAGCGACACTTCGTCGATCAGCAGCAACCGCGGCTCCGCCATCATCGCCCGTCCGATCGCCGCCATCTGCTGCTCGCCGCCCGACAGCGAGCCGGCACGGTTGTCGAGCCGCTCCTTCAGCCGCGGAAACAGGCTCAACACTTTATCCATGTTGGCGGGCGTGGCGCCCGCGTCGCGCACGTAGCCCCCGACGACAAGATTTTCGCGCACGGTAAGATCGTGGAACAGCCGCCGCCCTTCCGGCGCAATGGCAATGCCGCGGGCGCAGCGCACCATCGGCGACACGTGCGTGATATCCTCACCGTTGAAAGTTATCATTCCGCTTTCGACTGCGACCGCGCCGACGATCGCCATCAGCGTCGAGGTCTTGCCCGCGCCATTGGCACCAAGGATCGCCAGCGCCTGCCCTTCAGGCGCGGTAAAGCTGACATCGCGCACGGCGACGACGCGGCCATAGCCGCAGACGAGGTCTTTCACCTCAAGCACCCGGCGCCTCCTTCGCGACCGCCTCCTTGCCGATATAGGCGGCAACAACGACCGGATCGGCCAAAATCTCGCGGGTCGGCCCCTCCGCAATCTTGCTGCCATTGTCGAGGACGACGACGCGTTCGCAGATCTCCGCGACCTTGCCGAGATTATGCTCGATCAAAATCATGGTCGTGCCGCCCGCATTGAGATCGCGCAGCGTGCCGGCGAGCCGGGCGGCCTCGACATTGTTGAGCCCAGCGAGCGGCTCGTCGAGCAGCAGCACTTTGGGCTCGATCGCGAGCGCGCGAGCAACCTCGAGCCGCTTGAGCGTGCCGAGCGGCAGCGTCGACGGCGATGCATCGGCATAATCGGCAATCCCGACCAGTTCGAGCAGTTCCACCGCACGCCGACGTTCGGCCGTACGCGAAACCAGGCGGATCGCGCGCAGCACGCTCGCGGTCTTGGCGTAACCGGCGGCGAGCGTGACATTGTCGAGCACGCTCATCGAGCGGAACGGCGTGACGATCTGGTGGGTCAGCGCGAGGCCAAGCCGTGCCCGGCGGTCCGGATTGAGCCGCGTCACCTCGCGGCCCTCAAGGACGATGCGGCCCGCATCGGGACGCAAGGTCCCGATCACGCAATGCAGCAGCGTCGACTTGCCGGCACCGTTCGGTCCGATCAGGCCGACGAGGTCACCGCGTCCGACGGCAAAGCTGACGCCGGCGACGGCGACGACGCCGCCGAACTGCACCACCACCTGGTCGATGCTCAGGACGGTTTCCATCGTCCCGGTCCGAACCGAGGGAAAACCAATCGCAGGTCGCGCACCAGCCCCGCGAGCCCGCCGGGCGCGAAGCGCATCGTCAGCACGATCAGCGCCCCGTAGATCAAGAGCTTGTAGTCGTTGATGAAGCGGATGAACTCGGGCAGCAGCGTCAGCGCGGCTGCCGCGATGATGACGCCCCATAGCGAGCCGACACCGCCGACGATCACCATGCACAGAATGCTGATCGAGACGGTAAAGCCGAAGGCACCGGGCACGATGAAGCGGGTGAAATAGGCATAGACCGCACCGGCGACGCCCGCGAGGAATGTGCCGATGATGAAGGCCGCGAGCTTGTAGCGCGCCGCATCGATGCCGAGCGTGCGCGCGGTGTTCTCATCATCGGCGACCGCGGCAAAGCCGAAGCCGAGCCAGCTCCGCTTGATGCGCGCCATCGCCAGCGCCATCGCCACGACCAGCGCGAGGCACAGCACGACGAAGCCGACATCGCCCAGCCCGTGATCAGGAATATTGGTCAGCCCCATTTCGGCGCCGAGCCAATCCTGCTTGCGCACGACCCCGACGAAGACGAAGCCGACACCCATGGTGGTGATGGCGAGAAAATCCGCGCGCACCCGCAACGAGGCAAATCCGACCAGCAGGCCAAGTACCGCTGCAAACAGGCCGGCGAGCGGCAGCACGGCAGCAAGCGGCACGCCGGCACTGGCCAGCAGCGCGGCGGCATAAGCGCCGGTGCCGTAGAAGGCCGCATGGCCGAGACTCACCTGCCCGCAATAGCCGGTGATCAGGTTGAGGCTGAGCGCCAGCATGATGTTAATGCTCACGACGGCAACCAGCGTGAGTTCGTAAGCGCCGATCATCGCTCGGCCGCCGCGAACAGGCCATTCGGCCGCACCATCAGCACGGCGATCAGGAAAATGAAGGCGATGGCGTCGCGGTCGAGATAAGCGCCGGCATAGATCGTCCCGTAGGCCTCGATCACGCCGAGCATCAGCGCAGCGACAAGCGTGCCCGCGACATTGCCGAGCCCGCCGAGCACGATGATCGCCAGCGACTTGTAGCTCGGCACGCTGCCCATGGTCGGCTCGACCAGATTGTTGAGGATCGCGACCAGCGCCCCCGCTGCGGCAGCGAGCACCGAGGCGATGAAGAAATTGACGTAGCGCACGCGGATGGTGTCGATCCCGAAGGCGCGCGCCATCATGGGATCGGTGACGGTCGCGCGCCAGGCGGTACCGAAGCGCGTGCGCTGCATCAGCAGCGCGAGACCCGACAGCAGGATCACCGCGCCGATCAGCATCGCCGCGTCGGCCGCCGCAATGCTGATCGGCCCAAGCGACAGGCGCTCGGTCAGGTGCGGCGTGGTGAAGGAGTCGCCGTACGGACCGAAAATGATGCGGTAGCTCTCCTCCATGCAGATGAAGAGCCCAATCGAGGCGATCAGCGCGACATAGGGCGGCTTGTCGAGCAGCGGCTCATAGAGCAAGCGGTACACCAGCATGCCGCAGACGCCGACGATCAGCACCGAAATGAGGATCGCGAGCGGCAGGCTGCCGGTCGCATTGGTGAGCAGCACGGTAATATAGGCGCCGAGCGTATAGAGGCCGGCATGGGCGACATGGAGAATCCGCAGCAGCCCATAGATGAGCGTCAGGCCGACGGCGACCACGGCATACATGCTGCCATTGACCAAGCCCTGCAGCACGAGCTCAACATGGAGCATTGCATGTCCTTCGGCCCTCCGCTTCGTCGCGACACGCGAAATTAGTGCCGCGGGCGGCTTCGGCTTTCATTCACCTTCCGGATGAATAGGTCGATGCTCACGGGAACTGGTGTCAGCCCTCCCTCTCCCCTTGAGGGGGAGGGTTGGGGAGGGGGTATCTCAAGCGCCTCTGCATACCAGGAAAAATACCCCCCTCCCGATCCACGCCGGCAAGCTTGCGCAGCCTGGGCAGGCTTGCCTGCGCGCGGATCGACCTCCCCCTCAAGGGGGGAGGTGACGAAGAGCGGCCCGATGCAATCACGCGGATGGCGTATCATTCGACCTCGTGACGCGAATGCAGCGAAACGCAGCGAGGAAACATGAGCTCGCCCGCGCGTTGACGTGGAGGACAGTGTTCCGGCTTACTTCTCCGGCGGCGCGAGATATTGCGGATCGTCGATCACGCCATAGCGGTGAAACTCGCCGTCCTTGACGACCTGGACCTGCACCGCCTTCTTCACCTCACCGAGCTTGTTGAAGCTCAGATTGCCGATTGCCGTCGAGAACTTGTTGTTGCGGATGGCGTCGCGAACGGCCTTGCTGTCGGTGCTGCCGGCCTTGCGCAGCGCCTCGATCGCAACCGTTGCCGCCGCGTTGCCCGAGGCCGCGACCATGTCGACGCGATCCTTATAGGCTTTCTCGTAGTCGTCGATGAAGCTGCGCGTCGCCGGATTCTTGGAATCGCGGTCGAGCGACGTGGTGATGATCACGCCGTTGGCGGCCTTGCCGGCAATCTCGATGAAGCGCTGGCTGTCGTAGCCCTCCTGGCCGATGATCGGGGCTTCGACCCCGGCGGCGCGGAGCTGGGCGACCAGCGGCCCGGCATTGAAGAAATAGCCCGGCGCATAGATGACGTCGGGATTGTCGGCCTTCACCTGGGCCACCAGCGGACCGAACTGCCGGTCGCGCATGCCGAAATTGTGCTCCTTAATGACATCAAGGCCGAATTTCGGCGCGGCTTCCTTGAAGCCCTTGGTCAAGGCCTGGCCGAAGTCATTGTTCACCGCCACGATCTCGACCCGCTTCTTCTTCAGGTCCTCGCCGACGAGCTTGGCGCCGGCGCGGCCCTGCACCTCGCCCATCATGCCGGTACGGAAGACGAAATCACCGGCGCGCGTGATGTCGGGGTGGATGGCATAGGCCGAAATATACGGAACGCCGGCACGCTGAAAGACGGGAGCCGCCGCCCGTGTCGGTCCGGAATAACCACCGGAAATCGCGATCGCGACCTTGTCCTGGCCGATCATCTTGTTGGCCAGCGGAATGGTATTTTCCGGCTTGCCTTCGTCATCATAGACGATGAGCTCGATCTTCTTGCCGTTGATGCCGCCGGCTGCATTGGCCTTCTGCACGGCGAGCTCGGCGCCCTGCTTCGCCGACTTGCCGTCCGCGGCGGCAAAGCCGGTCAGCGGGGCATGGAACCCGATCTTGACGGCATCCTGGGCCTGCACCGCTGGCGCGAGCCACAACGCCGACAAAAAAGCGATGGTAGAAAAGATTATGCGCGAGCGCATCGGCAATCCTCCGGCTTTTTGCTGCTCGCGGTGGCATAGACGCGGAGCACCGAGCCTGTCAACGAAACCCG
>CAZTTL010000278.1:0-4911 GCA_964616635.1 uncultured Rhodoplanes sp.
CACTGTCCGCCTTCAAATGGAATGCCTGTCCGCCATCACCGGAATCTGCAATTTCGGCTTCGGGCCTGGTTGCGCAGTAGCTTCCAGGCCAGCCGCTTTTCTCGCTCCCGGCCAAACTCGATTTTGAAATCCGCGTTGGCTCAACTTGAACCCTTGCCCATGACACCATTTACGAGCTTGGTCGCGCGTCAGGTCAGGGTGGGTTTCGACAAAATGACGAGCGAGAGCTTTTATCGCCGCGCTCTCAGATGCACTGGTTGAGACCACATGGGATTCAGGGCTCGGTGCGACATGAATCGACCAATACGTCGTGCGGTTAGGCGCGACTGCAATTCCGCTCTGCCAATCGACGACTTCAAGGAGAGGCCAGACATCGGCCGGTAATTGTTCGAAGGGAGCCGTCACCTCTTTGACGCGGGCGTACAACAAAACGGCTCTCGCCGAAACCGCTAGGTCGAAATGCCGGAGCATCAATTGACGCCAAGCCAAACCGGTCGCCCGACGAACCGCATTCCATTGTTCGGCGTGTTGCTTCGCCTCTTCATTAGTGACGCCACAATATCTATATCCATCTCCCTTGTTGAACAGGGCCTCGGCATCGAGGCGTGGGTCGGGATCGATGGCCGTTTCTTTGTAATCGCGAAGAATCGCCCATGGCTCGGCGCCGACGCAGCTCACGCCATGGCCAGTACTTGATTGATAGAAAAATAAAAAAGTCCCTCTTTCTACGTTGATCTCTACACTATGCGCCCCGGCGTTTTCGGCAAGCGCTTTAGCGATCAAGGGGGCTGAAAGGGGAGTTCTCAGTGCTTCCGTCAGGTCTTCTTCTTCAGTGAGGGTCCATTCGGAGAGTGGCTTCGGTGAATGGTCAACCGACACGGGATTCGCCGTCAGCGTGAATCTGAAAACCGCTAAGTGAAGGGGCAGCCAATTAGTCCCGGGGGTTCGTCGCGGCTGTGCCAAGTGCGCCTCCGCTGGCGCATCCGCAGGATGACGACGCGGCAGGGGGTGCGGTTCCCCCTTTTCGGCTGGCCGGCCTAGCCGCGTCGTACACAGACCTAGCACGTCCCACTGTAGGTTCCACGGTTGCGTCGAGCCTCATCAAAAAGGCGGCAAGATCGCCTGCCAGTAACAGCGTTTTCCTGCCGACCTTGACCCGCTTCAGTTCTCCACGCTTCACGGCGGCATAGAGCGATGATCGGCCGATGCTGAGCAGGTCGCAGGCTTCCCCGACCGAGTAGGCTACCTTGACGAACCCGAGGGCACGAGCATCGGGGCGGTTGCTATGGCCGGTGCACTCGCGGTCGCCGGCCGGGATCACGGCGGCACGATTCTCGGGTTTCTGTTCGCGGTGCATGCTCACAGTCTGCCATTCGCGCAGAGGCGGCGGAATAGCCCATTTGCACGCTGCGATACGCCGCTGCTTCGGCTTTACCGGCGCGGAAAAATTCAGCGGCACAACCCGATCGTAGGAGCATGCTGCGAACCGCGGCCGTGAGCGCTTGGAGGCGACAAACCGGGCGGGCGGCGTCCAGTCACGGCTCGCGCGTTGCGCGACCGCTCCGCGGCAGGGGCGGTAATATGGCGCTGACCGGTCCGACGGCAATCCTCCGTGTGCTCAGGGATTAGACAGCTTCCCGCTTACGGGCGGGCCTCTCATCCGGTGCGAGTGGCAGGTCCAACTCCACCCGGTCATGCACGATGTGCGGCACAACTCGCCCACGCTCGCCCCGCTCCAATCGGACTAGGCCATAGCCCGCCATGGTTTTGAGCGTGCGCGAGAGATTCGACTTCTTGCGCCCGCTGAGCTTGGCGAGTTCGTCAAGCGAGCCCGGTTCCTTCTCGGCAATGATCCTGAGTAGATCGCGGTTGCCGGCCGAGAGCACCTTGGCGAATGACTCGGTCGAGGTGAACCAAACCTTGGGTTCGCCGGGCGCAGGACGCCGCTCCCCGCACGCTATGGCGAGCGTGCGGGACTTCATGTCCTTGTAGCTCGCAATGCCGACCTTCAGCGTTGTCATGGGATCACTCCTCGTTCGCGCAACACCGCGTCCACTTCGGCCCAAAAGTCCGCCAGCAGACTGGCCGCGTCGCGATACTCGTAAGGCTTCACCGAGCGGAGCCGATGGCGATGGTCCTGCGGTGAACCGCGCCGCCGCTGCCCCACGGGATGGGCGTTATCGAAGCCCACCAGCCGCTCCCCTTCCCGGCCATGCAGGGTGAGCGAATAGTCGAGGCCGTGCGGCTTTTCTGCTGACGCGCGCACGCGCCTTGCCACGAACTTCACCCAATGACCGCCCTCGGGATCAACCACGAGCACTTGGCCGTCGAGGTCGAGGAGCGCGTCGAGGGACGGATCGCGAGAGGGCGTCACTTAACAAAGTTATCATACTGCCATAACCGTCGCAACAGTGCCGTCAGCAAGCACTACAGTCTGCTGGCAAGCGGCGCGAAGACTGACAACGTCGTTCTCGCCCGCAAGCTGCTCGACGTCACCGCGCCGGCGCCCGAACCCAAGGAGCCCGCATCCGATCCAACCATGCCCGATCAGCCATGCCCATGCTGCGGTTCCCCGATGACACATCTCGTCGGCAGTGCCATGGCACCACGAACGATCCTTGGACAGGCAAAAGCTCAACATCTCTGGTCGTCAAGCCTCACATGCTTATCCCGAGACTGCGCTTGCGACCGAACTCCCATGAGATGTCATCGCCACGGATGAAGCCAGCGACCTCTTTGCCAAGCTGGCGCTCAATCACTGGGCGCCAAGGGACGAGTGTGAACTCGCGCGCGTTTTCAATCAGCGCGTACTTGCCGGAGGCGAGCTGCACCGTTTCCTTGAACGTGCCGTAGACGTGCTCGCCGTCCTTGGCTTGTCTGAACGGGATGTTACGCTTCTCTGCAAGCTCTTGGCCGACCCGCGTCACCTCGCGTTGCTCCAACGTGGCGAGCAGATCGCGCCGGACGCGGAGTCGGTTTCCGCCGTCTCGTTCGGCAAAGCCCTGCGCGATGAGGACCTGCACACGCTGGCGCTTGGCGTCAATGACCTCCTGACCAAAGCCGGACTCCACCGGGTCGGACTTGTCGCGGCCTAGAATTTGGCGATCGAGCCAAGTGGCGCCGTCCGAGCTGACCTGCGCTTCCAGGTCGAAGGCGGAAAGGACCCGGACGGACAGCGTGCGCCGTCGCTGGGCGTCGTACTCCGCGGCGCGCTGCTCGAAATCATCGGGAATGATCCAGTGGTCGGCGTCCATCCGCTCGGCAATGCCGGCGCGCCGCAAGCCCTCCAGCCGGCGCACGTGGGCCTCGACATAGCCGTCATAGTCGCCATGCGGGACACGGACGTTCTGTCGCGCGTGGACCAGGTGTTCGCTCGGCCGGTAGACGCCCAGGTGGTCGCGCGCCACGGCGGCGATAGTCCGGTCCGCCGCGCGGGGCTCGGTCGGGGGCGGCGCCACCTCGACGATGCCGCCGCGCCGGACTCCGTTCAACTGGTTCGGATTAGCGATCTCCACATAGTGGGCGCGACCATCAATCCCGTCAATGATCAGGTATTTCTCATCCCCGAGTTCCTCCACCAGCCCCTTGCCGAGCACGCGGCCCACGATGGGTGAAGTCACCTGATCTCGTTGGATGATATAGAGCTCGACACCTCGCACCACGCCTCGCCGTTCCAACACCCGGTGGATGGTGTTGACGATCTGCTGGCGCTCGTCGAGACGATCGAGGGTCTGTTCCACCGCTGATGACAGAGACCATCGGCCGGGCTCGATTTCCTGGGCGAGTTCTAGCCGTTCCAGCTTCTTCAAGCGGTCTATAAGCAGGTACCGGTTCGCCCGGCCGAGATAGCTCTGTTCTGCCCCTGGCCGCAGATTGATCAAGCCCCCGTCGTTGACCTCCTTGAGGAGGGTGGCGTCGAGCCGGGTGAAGCGGTCCTCGTCCACTTCCTGCCGGAGCTTCTGCTGAACCTCCCGTTCGGTCTGGGGACCGAGTCCAAGGGTAACGATCTCGGAGGCCCGCGCTCTTATGCCATGGGCGATGTAGTCGCCCGCGATATTGAGAATCTTCCCGTCCTCGGTGATACCCCGGACAACGACGTGCGCATGGGGATGGCCGGTGTTGTGGTGATCGACTGCGACCCAGTCGAGCGTGGTCCCGAGGTCCTGCTCCATCTGGTCCATGAGGCTTCGGGTGAGGGTGCGTAGACTGCCCAGCTCCGCCCCGTCCTCGGGCGCGACGATGAACCGAAACTGATGCCGGTCCTCGCGCCCGCGCCTCACAAACGCCTCGCCGTCGGCGCGGTCCTGGATCGCCGAATAGACCTGGCCTGGTTCTCCGTCCCGGGTGACCCCGTCCCGCTGCAGGTATCGGAGGTGAGCGTCGGCTGCCCGGCTTACTGCTCCCCCGAGCTTGACCACCCGCGCCTTCACCACCACCCGGCGGGCCCGGAAGCGGACGCCCCGCTCGACGGTCCATTCGTTCTCTCGCGGGAGCGTCGCCGCGATCTTCGCGCCTCGGCCGCGGGCATTGAACCGGCCGCTCCGGCGCGTCCTCCCGCTTCCTTCCCGGCTCTCACCGCCAGAGCCTGACCAGCTCCGCCGTCCTTGCCGGAACAGCCGGCGCGGGTCGCCGCCTTGCTTGGCGACCGCGTGCTTGACCTCCTGCATGAATGACAGGGGTCGGCGTGCGGTCTTGCCGTCGCACGCCCGCTCTCGGCCAGGGCGGACACGGAACGAGTTGTCGTCGTCGCGGGACATGCGACGACTCTTCGCGGCGATTGAGGCGTGAACAAGCGATTCCGACGTGGCACGCACAAAATCGCGCAAAATCGCGCACTTAGGCCAAACCGCAGCTCGCCGGAAACAATCATAGTGCCGTTAATTGGGGACAAAACCAACGTGCCGACAACCA
>CAZTTL010000279.1:0-2811 GCA_964616635.1 uncultured Rhodoplanes sp.
AGGCTTTCGAGCACGCGTTGCGAGCGATCGAGGAGCAGCGGCGGATCACCCGTGACCTCCTCGCCGGCGATCAGCGGCGCCTGCGCGACGACCTTGAGGCCGCCATCCACGCCTTGCGCAAGGATGCTGGCGCGAAGTTCGCCGGCACGATCGAAGAACGAATTGCCAATTTTGGGCGGTGGGACGAAGCGGCGCAACAGGTTCTCAGCGCGGCCATGCAGAACCATTTCGAAAAAGCCCAGCAGGAATTCGGTGAGTCGTACTCCGACAAAGCGAATACCCTGCTTTCGCGCCATCAAGGTCGAATCAATGAGCTCGTCGAGCTTGTCCGACGAACCGCGGCGGACATCTTCAACGTGCCGTTCAGCGAGCGTCTCGAACATGATCGATTCCAGCTCGGGCAAGATCCCTATTGGGTCACCGAGAACATCAAGGCAACGTTGATTCCCGATCCGAGCCGACTGATCGATCCCTTCCTGCCGAACGGAGTCCGAATGAAGCGTCTCCTTAAACGTATCCTCAAGAACATGCAGGAACTCGTCATGCGCAACGCTGAAAACCTGCGCTGGGCGATTCTCCGAGGCATCGACGAGACGTTCAGACGGGCAGGCGCGCGATTCGACGGGCAGCTCGATGACGCGATCAAGGCGACGCGGAACGTGATCGGGGAGGCGCTCGCCCGCCGGCGCGACACTTCATTCGCGGTCGAGCCTGAGGTCATTCGTCTTGATCGGTCGATCGAGAGGCTGTCTGAGGTCCGCAAGTCATTAGCGGGATAAACTGTCGGTGATGATGATCGCCATGATGCTGCCGAGCGGCTTTCCGACGGTGTTGCTCTATTCCGCCCTGCTGAGGCACGGGCGGGAGGCGGATCGCGTACCGGCAATTTCCACGGCATTCCTCGCCGGATACCTTGTGCCGTGGGCTGGCTTCTCGGTCGTGGCAGCGGCGGCACAGTAGTTTCTTGAAGCGCGGGGTATCGTCTCAGCGACGATGATGACCCTGATCGACACGGTCCCGGGGGCTCTCGTCCTCATCGCCGCCGGCGTCTTTCAGTTCACCCCGTTGAAACAGACTTGCCTTCGTCATTGCCGGTCGCCAGCCGGATTCATCACGCGTCGCAAGCGCCCCGGCGTGACCGGGGCGTTTGTCATGGGCCTCGATCACGGCGTCTACTGCCTGGGATGCGGCGCCCTGCCAACCGCCGGGCCTTTTTCTTTGCCCGCGCAAAAGGCCGCCGGGAGGCGGCCCCTGCTTGTTGATGGCGGCCTGATCAACTTCCGACGGTCGGGGTGCAGCGTGTGTTGCGCTTGAAGCCCTTTCCTAATTATATAGAGCCGTGTGAGGCTTCTGCGCGACTATTGGAGGTGCCCGTGAACGCTGCAACTCCGGCGACCTATGACGACGCGCTCAATACTTACCTCCGCCTCGCCAGCTTTCCGGTGGCGGTGAGGTACCTGAAAAGCTGGGACGAGGCCCCGCCCAAGGCGCGCCGGCCGGCCCGCGACCTTGGCAACGCCCTCACCACCTGCCAAGCCATTTCCTTCTCAAGGCGTTACGGCTGGATCTTGGCGCTCGGCCGGGAGGACTCCTCGTGCGTGCTTGGCGCCATGGCCCTCGGCCTGGAGAAGCGGTTGCCCCACTATACCGATGGCAACCTCTGCATCGACCTCTACACCGAGAGCCTGGAGGCCGGGCGACTAAGCGAGGAGAGCGTGCCGAAGTTGCGCGAAGGGGCTTACGTCGGGATCGTCACTGCCCCGCTCGCCAAAGCCACCTTCACGCCCGACGTGGTGATCATCTACGGCAACTCGGCGCAGATCATGCGGCTCGGCCAAGCAGTGTTGTGGA
This sequence comes from uncultured Rhodoplanes sp., assembly GCA_964616635.1. Lineage (GTDB taxonomy): Bacteria > Pseudomonadota > Alphaproteobacteria > Rhizobiales > Xanthobacteraceae > Rhodoplanes. The sequence goes on from CAZTTL010000279.1 coordinate 1,852, forward strand.
AGCGGGGCGGGGCGATGAACTCGGTGTTCCGCGGCCGCATTGACTGTGCCGATCTGGCGATCGCGCCGCAGATCACCGGCGAGGCGCAGATGGTGGTGCCCTGCGCCGGCGACCGGATCTTCGGCCAAGTTCAGGACCACGAGGTGGCGTTCTCCTTCCCCTACGCGATGATCGACGAAGTCATCGAGGGCCTGAAGGGAACCCACAAGGCCGGTGCGTCCCGCTATCCCGTCACCAACTGGCTCAACTACACCGGCGGTTTTCCGCCCTCTTACGACAAGTACCGCACCATGCTCGACGAGGCGGGGCCTCCCGAGAAAGGATAAACCTTTACCCGCCGGCTTCATCGAGCCCTGTGGTTCCCGAAAATACCACCCGGCCGGATTCGCACGGTGAGGGAGAATCAGCACATCGATCGCGTTCGATGGTCGCGATCCTCCGCTTGCTCAGCAGGGCCGCACGGCGGAGCCGCCGCGTCCGGCTTGCCACTACGTCCATGCCCGCGCTCGGGCTGGCATTGCTAGCGGCGACGCCATCGCATGCCCAAACAGGACTGGACCGGCGCCACCTCAACCGACGGGTTCAACGACGCGAACTGGACGCTTGATCATCCGGTCAGTGGACATGGCGCGACCATCGACACGGTCACTCCCAATCCGACGGTGGTCAGCGCGCCCGGTGCGCAAGCTGCGCTTCTCTTTGTCGGCCTTAGCGGCACCGGCACGCTGACGATCTTGAACGGCGGCACGGTCAATTTTAATGCTGTTTCGGTGGCGCTCTTTGCCGGCTCCAGCTCGCCCAGCATCGAAATAGTGCTTGCGACTGTGGTGCAGACGCACCCCCACCTCAGTGCCGCGCTTGCTCTGGCCGCTACGGTCACCGGTGATGCGATGGCCGATGCCGTCGATGCGGTCGCTGGTGATGCGATGGCCGATGCCGTAGATGCGGCCGATAAGGCCG
>CAZTTL010000279.1:2911-4908 GCA_964616635.1 uncultured Rhodoplanes sp.
TCTGGGACACCGCCGCACGATCGGCCGGCAGTGGGGCGGCCGTCCGACCATCCCTTCGGGGCACCGCCGCACGATCGGCCGGCAGTGGGGCGGCCGTCCGACCATCCCTTCGGGGCACCGCCGCACGATCGGCCGGCAGTGGGGCGGCCGTCCGACCATCCCTTCGGGACACCGCCGCACGATCGGCCGGCAGTGGGGCGGCGTCCCGGTCGTGCCGGGCGGGCAAGACGGCCGCCTGCAGCTTCCTGGCGTGCCGACGAGCGGCGGCCGGCAGCGGCAGTTCGGTGGCCGTCCGACGCTGTCAGGTGGGCATTTGCCGGTCGACACGGAGACGCACCGCCGGCCGTTCCAGTAGCGGCCACGCGGGCAGCAGTTCGGCCAGACGCCGGTTTGATCCGGACGGCACTTTCGCTGCGGGGTCACGGGCGCCAACGGCACGAGCGGCACCACCGGGGCGACCTGGCGAACGCAGGACCTGCGTTGCGGGTCCGGCCGCTGGCCGGGCGGGCAGCACACGCCGCGCGATGTCATCTGGCGGGCGAGGCAACACTGGCCGTCCGCCGTTGGGACGTAGCCGGGCGCGCAGGCGGGGGCCGGGGCTACCGGCACGAGCGGCACCACCGGGGCGACCTGGCGAACGCAGGACCTGCGTTGCGGGTCCGGCCGCTGGCCGGGCGGACAGCACACGCCACGCGATGTCATCTGGCGGGCGAGGCAACACTGGCCGCCCGCCGTTGGGACATAGCCGGGCGCGCAGGCGGGAGCAGTCGTTTTCGGGAGTAGCACGATGCTCCAGCAGGCCTGCCGCGAGGTGGAGCCGGGGCGCGCTGTGTCGCCAGTCCCCGCCGCTCCGCCCGGTCGCTGATAGGCAGCCTGCGCCCGGCGGAACTCGTCGGGCTGCACGATGGTGGCCGGACCGCGGCCCGGCATCGGCTCCGATTCCAGCACGCCACAGGCAGTCTTTTCGACTGGCGCTGAGAGTGGTTCGGTCTGGTTCGGAGCGACCTTGCCCTCGATCCGCAGCACCACCTCATCGTCGGCCCCGAGCCCACAATTATCGGTGCTGCAGGTGACGGCATCGCCAGCTTTCCAGCATGACCACGCCGAGGTGGGGCAGTAACGCGCGCCTTTAGTAATGCGCACGCTCGGGAAGTCCGATCCTGCCGGAAGCGTGATGCGCTGTCGCAACGTCCCGCGGCCGAAACGCTGCTGCCCACGGATGGTGAACTCGTAGAACGAGCACCAGGTGTAGGGGAACGGGCACGGGTTTGATCCGGTCGCGAGGTAGTTCAGGTACCATGGCTGCGGCACGTATAGCCCCGGGTTGCAGCGGCCGGTGATGGGGTCTGGGTTGGTCCCGTTTAGGCAGCACATGCGCACCGGCCATGCGTTCGAATTCGGCGTGCTGCCGGGGCCGCAGACCGCAGCGGCGGGAGCGCACACTCCGTTGTTCCCGACGGTAGACCCCGGCGGGCATCCGGGCGGACAATCCGCGTTACTCCAGTCGGAGTGCGTGGTTGGCGCCGCCACAGCGGTAACGGGATTGTTTCCGCCCTCGCAGGTCGCGTGCGGCGGTTTCGGGCACTTATTGCAGGCCCCGCCCGCACCTGGGCAGCCCGCCCCGGTCACTGGCACAGGCGCCGAGCCATCCCAGCAGGTGCCTGCCGCTGGAGGCGCCCCCCCTAGCGGTTGGAATCCGAAATGGCATGCCGTCATGTCGGCTGGGACCGTCGATCCGTTCGCGCACGGCGAGCGGCATTGGCCGTTCGGCCCCGGCACCTGCGGCCCTTCGCAGCACTGAAGGCCGTTGGCAAGATGCGTCCCCGGTGGGCAGAGCGGAGGTGGCGGGGGCGGACCGTCGGGCCACCAAGGCCAGAACGGCCAGTCGGGCCACGGACCCGGACCGCCGGGGCCTGTGGTCGGTCCGACCGCGCCGGGTGCGGGCGGCTGCTCGGTCGGCCCGGGTGCGGGCGGTTGCTCGGTCGGCCCGGGTGCGG
>CAZTTL010000280.1:0-4869 GCA_964616635.1 uncultured Rhodoplanes sp.
CGGAGACGTGGATCATGCCCTCGATGCCGGGCTCGAGCTCGACGAAGGCGCCGTAGTCGGTGATGTTGGTGACGCGGCCGGTGAGCCGCGTGCCTACCGGATATTTCGCTTCGATGCCCAGCCACGGATCGGGCTGGAGCTGCTTCATGCCGAGCGAGATGCGATGGGTCTCGTGATTGATCTTGATGATCTTGACCTTGACCTGCTGGCCGATGGTCAAAACCTCGCTCGGGTGGTTGACGCGCCGCCACGCGATATCGGTGACGTGCAACAGGCCGTCGATGCCGCCGAGATCGACGAAGGCGCCATAATCGGTGATGTTCTTCACCACGCCGTCGATCACCTGGCCTTCTTCGAGGTTTTGCACCAGCTCCTGGCGCTGCTCGGCGCGGGTCTCTTCGAGCACCGTGCGTCGGGAGACGACGATGTTGCCGCGGCGCCGATCCATCTTGAGAATCTGGAATTGCTGCGGCGAGTTCATCAGCGGCGTGACGTCGCGGATCGGCCGGATGTCGACCTGGCTGCGCGGCAGGAACGCCACGGCGCCGTCAAGATCGACGGTGAAACCGCCTTTGACCTGATTGAAAATGACGCCCTGAACCTTCTCGTTGTTCTGGAAGGCGCGTTCGAGCTTGCCCCAGCTTTCTTCGCGGCGCGCTTTGTCGCGCGACAGCACAGCCTCGCCGAGCGCATTCTCGACCCGTTCGAGATAAACCTCGACGGTGTCGCCGACCTTGATCTCGTTCTGGCGTCCGGGGCCCGCAAATTCGCGGAGCGGGACCCGCCCCTCGGTTTTCAGGCCGACATCGATGACGGCGAGATCCTTCTCGATGGCAACAACGGTGCCCTTGATGACGGACCCTTCCTGCAGGTTGCCGTGATTGAAGGATTCCTCGAGCATGGCGGCGAAATCGTCGCGCGTGGGGGTGCCAGGCATACTGGTGGCTTGAGCGGTCTGAGCCATGAAATCTCCGTACGGGACGACCGGCGGGCTGGTGTGAGAAGAATGTCCTGACCGTTCGGGCCGAAGGCCCCGTAGCCTTCAGCAGCTACCCCCTCCCAACCCTTCCCGCCAGCGGGAGGGTAGGGAGGGGGTAGGCCGGCCCGATCAACCGAACGGTCGGGACAATGGTTGTCTCCGGGTGCCGCAGCCGCTGCTGGCTCGCGGGAGCGTCGGCGCGGCTCCCAGTAAAGAAGCAACGCCCAATAGCACGAAAACCGCCCGTGTTCTGCTCGCGGGCGGATGCGGCGCTATCCTGCTCGGGCGGCATCAACGATGGCGGCCCGGAACGCGGCGTCTATATCCAAATGTGTCGTTCCGAGCAAGTGCGCGCTGGTGCTTTTGCTTCGCAGCAGCGCACGTTTTTCCGCGCTCTGCTGGTTCCAGGGTCCGTGGGCGGCCCGCCGTGAAAAAGTTCGCTTGAGAGGTAAACAAGGAAAGAAAATGAGCAAAGTTTTGATCACACGAGACGCTTTGCTCGCACGAAAAAGCTTCGCTCGACGATTGACTGGGACAGGCTGGTCGTATCGGCGCGCTCGCGCCTGTCTCTGCCGAAGCCCGGCGCCCGCCATCCGCGTGAGGCGCGCCGCGACGCGCCCACCTCATCAGGGGATGTTCACCACCACTGTCGACCGGACCGGGGCCGGCCGCGCCGGCTCGGTCATCGACACCGGTTCCGCCGCCGGAATCGCCGGCTTTATCACCTCGGCGCTCGTCGTCGTCCGGTGCGGGCGTTTGACGATCGGGCGCGGATTGTGGCGCACGAAGTCGCAATAGGCGAAGCCCAGGCCCGAGATCGAGCCGCGGAAGCTGATGCTGCTCGTCTTCACGACATCGAAACAAGGCTGGATCAGCGAGCCGCGCAGCGAAGCGCAGATCGAGCCCGTGGTGACGCGGATCGTGCCCCGCGGCATCGCCACAAACCGGGCCGCGCGACCGCGCGTCTGGATCGTGCCGATCACCGAACCGTCGGCGTGGATCCGGCCTATCCCGCTGGTGCCGTCGAAGCAGGTGTAGGAAAACAGCTTGCCCGCGACGAAGCGCCGGGCTTCATCAGGACGAAGCTGTCCGGCCATGGCTGCCGTGGCTGTAACCGCGCCTGCTGTCGCAAGCGCAACTGACAGCATGAACAAACGACCTTTGCGCATAGTTTTCCCGCCCCCCGCACGCCTGACGCCACATATCACAACCCTGGTCAGCCGACCCAAGCCGATCATGCCGTCAGTTCGTCGCCAAAGTCTGAACGCGTTTACTCGATTTTGACTACAATTCGACCCCGAACCCCGCCGTCCAAAATCCGGCTTCCCGCTGCTATAACGTCGGACAGCGCAATTTGTTCAGTCAAGTTGGTCAATTTCTGCGGGTCGAGGTCTGTTTTCAGCCTTCGCCATGCTTCTCTTCGCGACTGTTGCGGACAGAACACAGAATCGACCCCGAGTAAGGCGACCCCGCGCAGGATGAAGGGGGCGACGCTGGTCGGCAGGTCCATGCCGCCGGCGAGGCCGCAGGCCGCGATCGCGCCACCGTATTTCGTCATCGAGAGCACATTGGCGAGGGTCACCGATCCGACCGCGTCGACGCCGCCGGCCCAGCGCTCCTTGCCGAGCAGCCTGACCTTCTCGGTCAGCTCCTGGCGTGGGATCACCTCGGCGGCCCCGAGCGACTTGAGATAGTCGGCCTCCTGCGGACGGCCGGTCGATGCGATGACGTGATGGCCGAGCTTGGCGAGGATCGTGACGGCGACCGAGCCGACGCCGCCGGCGGCACCGGTCACGACCACCGGCCCGCGATCGGGCGTGACGCCGTGGCGTTCGAGCGCGAGCACGGCAAGCATCGCGGTATAGCCGGCGGTGCCGATCGCCATGGCATCCCGCGCCGACATGCCGGCGGGCAGCGGCACCAGCCAGTCGCCCTTGCAGCGGACTTTCTCCGCATAGCCGCCGAGATGCGTCTCGCCACAGCCCCAGCCGTTGAGGATGACCTTGTCGCCCGCCTTCCACTCGGGATGGGTGGAGGTCTCGACGGTTCCCGCCGCGTCGATCCCGGCGATCATCGGAAAGCGGCGCACCACCGGCGCTTTTCCGGTGAGCGCAAGTCCGTCCTTGTAATTGATTGTCGACCATTCCACCCGGAAGGTGACGTCACCTTCCATCAGCTCGCTTTCATCGAAATCAGTGAGCGCCACGGTCTGGCCGCCGTCGCCCTTGCGGATGACAATCGCTTTCATGGTCGACACGCTGAAATCCTCTCGCTGCTGGAGTCGCCTTCTCTCGCCACGCATCAAGTTAATCGCGCCGCCCGCGGCTGCACAAGGACGAATGGACGAGGGGGCGTGCGCGCAGGAGGTGTAAGCTGGCGTTGCATCCGCCATCGGATCAATGCAGGCGATCGCGCCTCAGACCGCATATTCGGTCCCGGCGGGCCGAGATGATCAGGTGCGAACCGGCGCCAATCGTGTCACCGGCTTCTCGACGATCGGCAGGTTGATCAGCGCCGACAGCACGCCGAACAGGATCGATAGCCACCATACGACGTCATAGGAGCCGGTACGCTCATAGGCGACGCCGCCGATCCATACGCCGAGGAAGCCGCCGATCTGATGGCTGAGAAAGACGACGCCCGACAGCATTGCGAGCCAGCGCGTCCCGAACATCACCACCACCAGGCCGTTGGTCGGCGGGACGGTCGAGAGCCACATCAGTCCCATCACCGCCCCGAAGACGAGGGCGGTCACCGGCGTGACCGGAAACGCGATGAAGACGGCGACCGCGAGCGCGCGGATCAAGTAGATGACCGAGAGGATGTAGCGCTTCGGCATCCGGTTGCCGAGCCAGCCGGAAGTGAACGAGCCGATGATGTTGAACAGGCCGATCACGGCGATGGTCCAGCCGCCCACCTGGGCCGAGAGGCCGCGGTCGGAGAGATAGGCCGGCATGTGCACGGTGATGAAGGCAAGCTGGAAGCCGCAGGTGAAGAAACCGAGCACCAGCAGGTTATAAGAGCGGTGTGTCAGCGCCTCCCGCAGCGCCGCCCAGTAGGATTGCGGTTCAGGTCCGCCGCTGCGCGCCGCCGCGCTGGCGGGCGGGGTCGACAGCGTCAGCGAGAACGGCAGGACGAGCAGCATGATCAGGGCGAAGGTGACGAGCGCGGTCCGCCAGCCGAACGTATCCTGCAGATAGACCGACAGCGGCGAGAACAGGAATTGGCCGAACGATCCGGCTGCGGTTCCCGCGCCGAAGGCGAGCGATCGCCATGATTCGGGAACGAGCTTCCCCATGGCCGAGAGCACGATATAGAACGAGCAGCCGGCGAGCCCAAAACCGACGAGCACGCCCGCCGTGAGGTGCAGGGTGGCGGGGGTGCGCGAATACGCCATCAGGGCGAGGCCGAGCGCGTAGATGATGGCGCCGAGCGAGAGCACGCGCACGGTGCCGTAGCGGTCGGCCAATGCGCCGGCGAAGGGCTGGGCGACCCCCCAGACAAGGTTCTGGATGGCGAGCGCAAGGCCGAACACGTCGCGTCCCCAGCTATTCGCCTGCGAGAGCGGCGTGAGAAAGAAGCCGAGCGACGAGCGGGGACCGAAGGTGACAAGCGCAATGATGCAGCCGCCGAGAACGACCACGAGCGGCGTCCGCCAGCCGGTTCGCGGCGTGGTCAAATTGAGAGTTGCCATATGCGTCGACGTCCCGTGCGGCCGGCTGGTCTGAAACGGGAGGCTCTAACATGGCAAGGCGGCGGGGGCGATCAACTCACCGTGCCCCGGCTTGGTGCCAGAGCGAATTCCGTTCTATCGGCATCGGAATTCGCTCTATTTCGCTTTGCGTGATCGCATTTTCTGCGGGCCGAACCGGCGTCCACCCCCGGATCAA
>CAZTTL010000281.1:0-4854 GCA_964616635.1 uncultured Rhodoplanes sp.
TTCGAGCGGTCCCCCTCCCCCGCAAGCGGGGGAGGATAAGAGTGTTTGCCCCCTCCCGCTTTACAAGCCACGAGGTGGGGCGAGCGCGGCAAGCGTCGCCCCTTCCCGCGTTGCTGCGCTACTCGGTGGCGTTTCGCGCCGCGGCATTTTTCGGTAGGGTCCGCCCGCAACCGGGGAGGCCCTCATGAGCTTAGCCAATTCGCGTGCGCCTTCGGCGGCGCCCAACGATCTCGAACCCTACTGGATGCCGTTCACGGCGAACCGCGCGTTCAAGCAATCGCCGCGCCTGCTGGTGCGCGCCAAGGGCATGCATTACTTCACCGGCGACGGCCGCGAGCTGCTCGACGGCATTGCCGGCATGTGGTGCTGCAATGCCGGGCACAACCGCGATCCCATCGTTGCCGCGATCCAGCAGCAGGCGGCCGAGCTCGATTACGTCACCGCGTTCCAGTTCGCGCATCCCAAGGCGTTCGAACTGGCGGGACGGATCGCGCAGCTTGCGCCGGGCGATCTCGACCACGTGTTTTTCGCCAATTCCGGTTCTGAAGCGGTCGACACCGCGCTGAAGATCGCGCTCGCCTATCACAATGTGCGCGGCGAGGGGTCGCGCACGCGGCTGATCGGGCGCGAGCGCGGCTATCACGGCGCGGGTTTCGGCGGCACCGCGGTGGGCGGGATCGTTTCCAACCGGAAAATGTTCGGGACGCTACTCGCCGGTGTCGACCATCTGCCGCACACCTATAATCGCGAGCACCAGGCGTTTTCCAAGGGCGAGCCGGACTGGGGCGCGCATTTCGCCGATGAGCTGGAGCGCCTCGTCGCGCTGCATGATGCCTCGACCATCGCCGCGGTGATCGTCGAGCCGATGGCGGGCTCGACCGGCGTGCTGCCGGCACCCAAGGGCTATCTGCAGAAGCTGCGGGCGATCTGCGACAAGCATGGCCTGCTGCTGATCTTTGACGAGGTGATCACCGGCTTTGGCCGGCTCGGGCATGCCTTTGCCGCCGAGCGCTACGGCGTGGTGCCGGACATGATCACCTTCGCGAAGGGCGTCACGTCGGGAACCGTGCCGATGGGCGGCGTCGTGGTGCGCAAGCCGATCTATGATGCCTTCATGCGCGGGCCGGAGCACATGGTCGAGCTGTTCCACGGCTATACCTATTCGGCCCATCCGCTCGCCTGCGCGGCGGGGCTCGCGACGCTCAACCTCTATCGCGAGGAGAAGCTGTTCGAGCGCGCCAAAAAACTTGAGCCGACCTTTGCCGCCGCGGCGATGAGCCTCAAGGGGCTGCCGAACGTGCTCGATATCCGTACCGTCGGGCTTGCCGCCGGCATTGACCTCGCGCCTCTCTCCGACGGCGCCGGCAAGCGCGGCTTTGCCGCGATGGAGCATGCCTTCTACCAGGAGAACGCGGTGATCCGGCTCGCCGGCGACACCATTGCGCTGACCCCGCCGCTGATCGTGAGCGAGGACGAGATCGAGGACTTATTCACCCGCGTTGCCCGCGTGATCCGCGCGGTGGCGTAAAACGGCACCGTAATCTCTTCCCTCTCCCCTCGCGGGAGAGGGTGCCCGAACGGAGTGAGGGCGGGTGAGGGGGAGGCCCGCCAATTCAGCTCACGACGTAAGTCCCCCTCACCCGGCTTGGTCTCGTTGCACTCGCCCGCGCCACCCTCTCCCGCGAGGGGAGAGGGATAAGACGCAAGAGACGCAAGCCTAACTCGCGGCGGGCTAATCTAGGTATGTGGATTTGAAGGCCGCATGAAATTTCGCCGCATCGGCTTTGTTCTGATTCTGCTCGGCGCGCTCGCCGCGGGCTGGTGGTTGCTCTATGGCCGCGGGCCGAAAGTGACCACGGTCACGCCGAGCCGCGGTACCGCGGTCGAGATCGTCTATGCCACCGGTGCGGTCGAACCGGTGCGCTGGGCCAAGGTCGCAAGCCTGATCCGCGGCCGCATCGTCGATCTGTGCTATTGCGAGGGCAAGCCGGTCAAGAAAGACGAGGTTTTGGTTCGCCTCGACGACGGCGAGTTGCAGGCGCAGCTTGGGGAGTTAAAGGCGCGCGAGGATTTTCTCAAGCGTGAGATGGCGCGGGTGACCGAGCTGATCGGCCGCGGCGCCTCGACGGTGCAGGCGTTCGAGCGCGCCTCCTCCGAACTGCGGCGGGTGCAGGCGTTGATTTCGGTGCAAAAGGAAAAGCTCAGCAACTATCTGATTGTCGCGCCGATGGATGGGATCGTGCTGCGCCGTGACGGCGAGGTCGGCGAGATCGCCGAGGCCGGGCAGATTTTGTTCCGCGTCGGCGTGCCAAAACCGCTCGAGGTCGTCGCCGAGGTGAACGAGGAGGACATTCCGCGCGTTGTCGTCGGCCAGCAAGTGCTGCTGCGCACCGATGCCTTTCCCAATCAGCGTCTGGAGGGTGAGGTGCGCGAGATCACGCCGATGGGCGATCCGCTGGCGAAAACCTACCGCATCCGTATCGACCTGCCGGATGACACGCCGCTCAAGCCGGGCATGAGTGTCGAGGCGAATGTCATCACGCGCGAGAAGCCGAACGCGCTCCTAGTTCCCGCCGATGCCGTGCAGGGCAATGCGGTGTTCGTCGTCGATGGCGACCGCGTGGTGGACAAGCGCGACATCAAAGCCGGCATCCGCGGCGCGCGCAACGTCGAGATCCTGGACGGTCTCACGGCGGCCGATCACATCGTCGCGCCGATTCCACCGGCCGGATTGTCCGACGGCCAGCGCGTCCGCGCGAGCGAGCGGCGGCCGTCATGAAGCTCATCCTCGATATGGCGTTGACGCATGTGCGGGCGCGAGCGCGGCAGACGCTGGTGGCGGTCGCGGGCGTTGCCACCGGGGTCGGCTTCTCGATCATGATGGCGGCGCTGCTCCAGGGCTCGCAGGAGGACTTCATTCATCGCCTCGTCAACACCATGCCGCATATCGCGGTGTCGGACGAGCGGCGCAAACCGACGCCACAGCCCGGCGAGACATTTTACGAATCGGCTCAGATTCATGGGCTGAGGCCGCAGGCGCGGCGCCGTGGCATCAAGAATCCACTCGCCACCATGGCCGCGCTCGAAGCCTGGGTTCCCGGCGCGGTCGCGCCCTCGGTCAAGGTCCAGGCGATCCTGCGCTATGCCTCGCGCGACGTCGCGGCGAGCATCATCGGCATCGAGCCGCGGCGCGAAGCCAAGGTGTCGGAATTGCCGAACCAGATGCGCGAGGGCAAGCTGTCATCGCTCTACACCGCGACCAATGCGATCATCCTCGGCGACCGGCTGGCGGAGAAGATCGGCGCCCGCGTCGGCTCCAACATCACCGTGCAGACGAGCGAAGGCGTGCGCCTCAATGCCCAGGTCGTGGGGCTGTTCCATTCCGGCGTGCGCTCGGTCGACGAGGGCACTGCCTACACGCTGGTTAAGCTCGGGCAGATTCTGGCGCGGCAGATCGGCCTCGTGAACGAGATCAGGCTGCGGCTCACCGATGCGCTTGCCGCCCAATATACGGCGGCGCGGATCGAGCGGGAGACCGGCTACAAGTCGGTCGCCTGGCAGGAAGCGAGCGAAGATTTGCTCAACGCCTTCGTCATCCGCAACACCATCATGTACACGGTGGTCGGCGCGATCCTGCTGGTCGCGAGTTTTGGTACCTACAACATCATCTCGACCATCACCCACGAGAAGGCCCGCGACATCGCGATCCTCAAATCGCTCGGCTTCACCGAGCGGCGCGTGCGCGCGATCTTCGTTGTCGAGGCCGGGCTGATCGGCCTGGCCGGCGCGCTGATCGGCTTTGCGCTGGGCTATGGGCTGTGTGCCGCGCTGGGAACGATCGAGTTCAAGAACCCGTTCACCGACGTGACGCGGCTCCCGATCACCTATTCGCCGCTGCATTATCTGATGGCGGCAGGCGTCGCGATCGTCTCGTCGCTCGCTGCCGGCTACATGCCGGCGCGCAAGGCGGCACGGTTGCACCCGGTCGACATCATCCGGGGAGCAACATGAGCGAAGCGATTGGCCCAAGCGCGGGCTTGGCGCTGGGCGAACAAGCCCCGGCAGATGCGGCGCCGCTGATCGAGGCGCGCAACGTCACCCGCATCCTGCCGGGCATCGTGCCGACGACGCTGGTGCATGACATCAATCTAGTGGTCGGGCGCAAGGAGTTCCTGGCGATCACTGGCCCGTCGGGGTCGGGAAAATCGTCGCTGCTCTATCTGCTCGGCCTGCTCGATCTGCCGACCTCCGGCGAGGTGCTGATCGGCGGGCGGACGACCGCATATATGCCGGAGGAGGAACGTGCGCGCACCCGGCTTGAGACGCTCGGCTTCGTCTTCCAGTTCCACTTCCTGCTGCCTGAGTTCACCGTGCTCGACAATGTGATGCTGCCGATGCGGGCGCTCGGGAAATTGTCGGCGCGGGCGATGGCCGAGCGGGCGGAAGGCCTGCTGGCCGCGCTCGGACTCGAAGAACATTTGCGCAAGTGGCCGGATCAGCTCTCCGGCGGGCAGCGCCAGCGGGTCGCGGTGGCGCGCGCGCTTGCCAATGATCCGCCGGTGATTCTGGCGGACGAGCCGACCGGGTCACTCGATTCCAAATCGAGCGGACAGGTGTTCGCGATCCTGCGCGACCTCGTTCATCCCCAGGGCAAGACCGTCGTTGCGGTGACGCACGACCTCTCGCTCGCCGCCCGCATGGATCGTCGCGTCGAGCTGATGGACGGGACCATCGTTTCGGACCAGCGTGTTCAGGCGTGATCGCCGCGCGATCGGCTTCTTTGTTTATTTGAAGCGCTGAAAAGCCCCCCACCCCGGCGCACTGCGCACGCCGACCCTCCCCACCAGGGGGAGG
>CAZTTL010000282.1:0-4790 GCA_964616635.1 uncultured Rhodoplanes sp.
GCGGTCGTGCCGAGCAGCGGATCGAAGCGCACTTCAACCTGTCGCTCGAATTCCTTGCTTCCGTTCGAAGAGCACGAACGAGCAACCAATCGCTCGTATTTGAAATCGATGGACATTTCCCACTGTGTCCCGACGAAAAGGTAAGCTCTTCCCACCGTAGGATGCTAAGTCGCCGGCCGACTCATAGTCCCGTAGCGCTATTCGGGCGACCCATCCACTTCATAATGTGGCCGCGACGCGAAATCGGCGCTTACGCGTGCTCGCGCTTGTCCCCGTCCGATCATGACGAAGTCGGATATACGGTGATATGATGGCGTTTCGACTACAATTGGCGCGAACGGTTGGCGCGCCGCCGCGGCCGCCGGACTACATGTGGGAATATGAACGGCCGGCCGGCCACCTGCGCGCCGCCGAATAGATCCCTCTCAGGAAGAAAGAAGATCCTCTATGCCGCAGTATCGTTCCCGGACTACGACCCACGGGCGCAACATGGCGGGGGCGCGGGCGTTGTGGCGCGCCACCGGCATGACCGACGCCGACTTCGGCAAGCCGATCGTCGCAGTGGCGAACTCGTTCACCCAATTCGTGCCCGGACATGTCCATTTGAAGGATCTCGGACAGGCGGTTGCGAAAGAGATCCAGGCTGCCGGAGGAGTTGCGAAGGAATTCAACACTATCGCCATCGATGACGGGATCGCGATGGGCCACGACGGTATGCTTTACAGCCTGCCATCACGGGAGCTCATCGCCGACAGCGTCGAATACATGATCAACGCACATTGTGCCGACGCGCTGGTCTGCATCTCGAATTGCGACAAGATCACGCCTGGCATGCTGATGGCGGCGCTCCGGCTGAATATTCCGACCGTATTCGTCTCGGGCGGGCCGATGGAGGCCGGCAAGGTGAAGTGGCGGGGAACCACGCATGCGGTCGACCTGGTTGACGCCATGGTGGCCGCCGCCGACAGCAGCGTTTCCGATACTGAAATCGAGGTCATGGAACGCTCAGCGTGCCCCACCTGCGGCTCCTGCTCCGGCATGTTCACCGCGAATTCCATGAACTGCCTCGTCGAGGCCCTCGGTCTTGCGCTTCCCGGAAACGGCTCGATGCTAGCGACCCATGCGGACCGCAAGCGATTGTTCATCGAGGCGGGTCACCTTATCGTTGATCTCGCCCGCCGCTATTACGAGCAGGATGATGCATCTGCACTGCCGCGCTCGATCGCGAGCTTTCAGGCGTTCGAGAATGCGATGTCTCTCGATATTGCGATGGGCGGGTCCACCAACACGGTTCTCCATCTGCTGGCGGCCGCCCATGAGGCCCAGCTTGATTTCACGATGAGGGACATCGACCGGCTGTCGCGCCGCGTCCCGGTCCTGTGCAAGGTCGCGCCGTCTGCGTCCAACGTCCACCTGGAGGATGTGCATCGGGCGGGCGGCATCATGGCAATTCTCGGCGAACTCGATCGCGGCGGACTGCTGAATAGCGGCGTCGGCTGCGTGCATGCCGAGACGCTCGCGATTGCTCTTGCGCAATGGGATGTCGGCCGTAGCCGCAGCGAACAGGTTCGTTCCTTCTATCGGGCCGCTCCCGGTGGGATTCCGACGACGGTCGCGTTCAGCCAGGATAAGCGCTTTGAGACACTCGATCTTGACCGCGAGAAAGGCGTCATACGCGATGTTGCGCACGCCTTCGGCAAGGACGGCGGCCTTGCGGTTCTCTACGGCAACATTGCCGAGGACGGATGCATTGTGAAGACGGCTGGCGTTGATGCCTCGGCGATGACGTTCACCGGCAAGGCGCGCATCTTCGAGAGCCAGGATGCGACGGTTGAAGCAATTCTTGGCGACATGATCAAACCGGGCGACATCGTTCTTATCCGCTACGAAGGACCGCGCGGTGGGCCTGGCATGCAGGAGATGCTCTATCCGACGAGCTATCTGAAATCGAAAGGCCTCGGGAAGGCGTGCGCGCTCTTGACCGACGGCCGGTTCTCCGGCGGAACGAGCGGGCTGTCGATCGGCCACGTTTCGCCGGAGGCTGCCGACGGCGGCGCCATCGCACTGGTCGAAGAGGGCGATAGCATCGAGATCGATATCCCCCAACGGTCGATCCGATTGGCCATTCCCGACGAAGAGCTGCATCGCCGACGCGCGGCAATGGAAGCCCGCGGGAGCGAAGCGTGGCGGCCCCGTAACCGCAAGCGCACTATCTCAACCGCGCTTCGTGCCTACGCGATGCTGGCCACCAGCGCTTCCCGTGGTGCAGTGCGTATCGTGCCAGACTCGGTTAAATGACATTCACGCGCGGCTTAGAGCATTTTCCGGCGAAGTGGACACCGGTTCGCCGCAGAAAATGCGATCACTCAAAGAGAAATAGAGCGAATTCCGATTCCACCTGAACGGAATTCGCTCTAGCTCGCTGAGACGACAGTGAACATCCGACGGCGCAAAAATCCCGATTCTTGACAGAAGACAGAAACAAATATAGGTGCTGAAAGAGGCGATGGGGTTCCGCCTTTAACCGCCCTTTGGGGCTGATGACTCCTTTCTCTCCGGTTTGCGGAAGGAAGGAGTCGCGTTGAGCCACCGACTTCAAGTCGACATTCTGTTGTCGGCGCGCGCCGTGCGTCTCGCGATATTGGGACGGGGCCGCGGATGATGATGCGCGACATAATCCTGCAAGCATGCCAGGTGCTTACGGTTCTCGCTTTTGCGCCCTTGCTGCAGGGCGCAATCGTCCAGTTCGAGGAGCGGGTGCAGCAAGCTCAGGGACCGGGAATCCTTCAGCCGTACCGCGATCTCTGGAAGCTTTTCCACAAGCAGATTGTGGTGCCGCAAACAGCATCCTGGATCTACTGGATCGCACCGTTCGTCGCATTCACCGCAATGCTAACTGTGCCGATCCTCATTCCGGTCCTGACCGACTTTCCGCTCCCGCTCTCTGACATGGGCGACATCTTGGGCGGCGGCCTGATCCTCACTCTTGGCTCGTTCATGATCGTGCTCGCCGGCCTCGACAGCGGCAGCGCTTATGGGGGGATTGGTTCGAGCCGTGCGGTGATGCTCGGCATCTTGGCTGAACCGGTATTGATCTTGGTGTTTGTCGGCATTACGCTGCTGGCCAAGGCGATGCTGCCATTCGTGGTCAATCACCTTCTGGTGGCCAATCCGTCGGTCTATTGGAGCCCCGCCCATCTATTCTTGATCGCGGCCTTCTTCGTGCTGCTCCTGGTCGAGACCGATCGCGTGCCGATCCATTCCAGCACGCACATCGAAATCTACATGATCGAGGAGGCGCGCATCCTCGAGTACTCCGGCCCGCTGCTCGCTCTGCTCAAGTGGGCCTCGATGATGAAACAATTCATTCTCTACACGATCTTCAGCAACGTCCTGCTGCTTCCCTGGGGCCTGTCGCAGAAGGGCGAGGCGCTTGGAATCGTCGGCTCTATCGCTGCTCTGGCCGCTAAATTTCTCGTTGTTGCGATAGCCGTAGCGTTTACCGAGACGGCGCAGTCACGACTTCGCTTCTACCGCTATCAAGAACTGCTCGCAGCTTCGTTTGTCTTCGCCGTCCTGGCGATCATCGGAACTCAACTGAGCTGACCATGCTAATCGCGCATCTCGATCCCTTGGCGTCGTCGATCTTCAGCCTGATGGCGATTGCAAGTCTTGTCTTGGCCTTTGTCATGCTCGGCTCGCGCTGGCTCAATAACTATCTCTATGCCTTTGCAGCCGAGTCCTGGATGATCGCGGTTCTATCGGCCGCTGTCGGTTACTACGGCGGATATCCTGAGCTCTATCTGGTCGCGATCCTCACGGCGTTTTTTCGAGGGCTGTTCCTGCCCTATCTGATATGGCGGATCATCCGCCGCCTCAATGTGGCGCGCGATATCCACGAAATCCTGCAGCCGAGCTCGGCGCTTGTGGTCGGCGCGTTCTGTGTAATTTTTGCCCTTGCTGTTGCCCACAAGGTCGGCGGTTCGCTCGGACTTGCCGGCACAGTAGCGGTTCTCGCGCTCACGGTCATGCTGTCGATGAAGTTGATCGGCTTCCTCATGCTTGCGGTCCGGCACGAGGCGCTCAGCCAGATTCTCGGCCTGCTGGTGCTTGAGAACGGTATCTTTCTCGGTGCGCAGATTCTGGTGCCGGGAATGCCGCTGTTCATCGAGATCGTCATTTTGTTCGATCTCCTGATCGTGGTCGCGTGTTTCGGCGTCCTGGTCCAATACCTCGTTGTCCACGTCGGCAGCACCAGCAGCCTTGAACTGAAGCGGCTGGTGGGCTGACCATGACGGGCGCGCTCCTTCTCGCGATAATGATAGCGCCCGCTGCCGCGGCGCTGGCATGCATCGTCGTTCACAGGCCGCGGGTCGTCGAGTCGCTCAATTTGATCGCGAGCGCGATTTGTTTCGGCTGCGCCGTTCCGCTTGCAGTCCTCAGCGCCTCCGGCCCTTATCACTATTGGGACGGCTACATCGTTCTCGATATGCCCGGCTCCTGGGTGCTGTTGTGCACGGCAATCGTCTACTTCCTCGCCTCGATCCATTCGGTTGGATATATGCGGCTGCTCGACGAGGACGAAAAGCTATGGCGATTCTACGCATTGTTCGCCGGGTTTGCGCTCACCGTCCTGCTTAGCACGGTCATGAACAATGCAGGCCTCTACTGGATCGCGATCGAACTGACGACGCTGGTCAGCACTTTCCTCGTCTGCTTCGAGAGGGTCGCAGAGAGCATCGAAGCAGCCTGGAAGTATATCATCGTCGTCTCCACCGGCATCAGTCTCG
>CAZTTL010000283.1:0-4695 GCA_964616635.1 uncultured Rhodoplanes sp.
CGCCACCGCACTGGCAAGCTTAACCGATGCAGCTACCCCAGACTTACAAGGATGACGGTAAGACAAACTCACGTTAGTGCCGCAACTCCGGTATCGGCGGTCTGAAATTCCGGGTACCAGAAGAGCCATGTCCACGCCGGCGATGCAGCTCTACTACGCCACCCGCGACGGCCACGCGCGCAGGATCGCGACCCGCATCGCCGAGCGGCTTGCGGCCCGCGCCGTCAGTGTGACGCCGCGCGATCTCGCCACGGCGCAGCCGTCGCCTGCAGAGCTCGCGCAGGCACCGCTCGTTGCTGCGGTTCTGGCGGTGCGTTATGGCAAGCATCTGCCGGAGGCGATCGCCTTCGTCGATACATTCCGGCGCCTGCATCGCCCGCCGCCGCTCGCGCTCGCCTCGGTCAATCTCACCGCGCGCAAGCCGGGCAAGGACACCGCCGAAGGCAGCGTGTACTTGCGTAAGCTGATCGCGCGCCACGGCTTGAAGCCGGCGATCGCGACCGCGTTTGCGGGCAAACTCGACTATCCGCGCTACAGTTTTTTCGACAAGCACATCATCCGCTTCATCATGCTGATCACCGGTGGCCCGACCGATCCCGCGACCGTCGTCGAATATACCGACTGGGCCAAAGTCGACGCCTTTGCCGACGCGATCGCGGACAAGCTGCGTTCGATAGGGTGAGTGAAAGCGCGCGCTACTTCCCCAGTTCCCGCAGGCCGAGGCGGATCAGCTTGGCGGCGTCGGCGCTCTCGCCGGCGTCGCGCACCGCTTGCGCAATCGCGACGGTCGCCTGCGGCTCGCCATAGCCGAGATTAACTAGCGCGGAAATCGCATCAGCCACCGGCTGCGGCGCCCGTTTGTCCTCGACCGCGCCGGTGAGGCGCCGCACCGCCGGATCGACCGCGGTGTAGGCCGGCGCTTTGTCCTTCAACTCGGTGACGATGCGCTCGGCGACTTTCGGTCCGACACCGGGGGCACGGGCGACCGTGGCCTTGTCGCGCATGGCAACGGCTGCGGCGAGGTCAGCGGGCTTCAGCGTGCCGAGCACCGCGAGAGCCACCCGCGTGCCGACGCCCTGCACCGTCTGCAGCAGGCGGAACCATTCGCGCTCGACATCGGAGAGAAAGCCGAACAGGCGAATCTGGTCCTCGCGGACATGGGTCTCGATCGCGAGCGTCGCCGGCTCGCCTGTGGCCGGCAGCGATTGCAGCGTGCGCGCCGAGCAGTGCACGACATAGCCGACACCATTCACGTCGATGATGACGAAATCCTCGCCATAGGAATCGATCACACCCGTGAGCTTGCCGATCATGATTGTTGTCCGCGTGGCGCCATCGCTACTGGCCGAGCCGACCGCATCCGCGCTAACCAAACAGCGACGGCTCCGCGTCGTCGCGCGGCTCCGCAGATTTCTTGGCTGTCTGCACCGGCTCGATCAGTGCCGGGGAATCGTTGGCGGCGCGGTTGACCGCAAGCGATACCTCGTAGGCTTCGAGCAGGTGCTCCGGTGCCGGTGCGATCAGCGCACCAGCGGTCGCCGCATCGACATGCTCGCAGTCGAGCCAGAGCGCGAAAGCCTCCGGCTCGATAATCACCGGCATGCGGTCATGGATTGATGCTACCAACCCGTTGGCACGCGTGGTGACAACGCAGACCGTATCCATCTCCTCGCCGTCAGGCCCCATCCAGGTCTCCCACAGGCCGGCGAGGGCAAGCGGTCCGCCACCCTTGCGTTTCACGAAATAGGGACGCTTGCGTCCGGTCTCGGCCTTCCACTCATAGAAGCCGTCGGCTGGCAACAAGCAGCGCCGCCGCTTCATCGCGTTGCGGAAGGCCGGCTTCTCATTGACCGATTCGCCGCGCGCATTAACGATAAGCGAAAAGCTGTAAGGGTCCTTCACCCAAGACGGAATGAGCCCCCATCGCATCAGGATGAATTCGGGCTCGCCGCCCGCCCAGCGGACGACCGGGACCGGTTGGGTTGGCGCCACATTATATCGCGGCGGAAACGCCGCCGCGGCGCGATAGCCAAACAATTGGCGGATCGCTTCCGGAGAAGAGGTGATGGCGTACCGGCCACACATGGAAAATATTCCTCTATCCCAATATGTTAGACTGCCCTTAACCCGGCCGGTCAAGACTCGCCTGGTTTGTCCGGCAGCGAGCCTGAGGTCTCATGCAAGTACACGTACAGGATGATACACCGCCGGCGAGGCCGGCCGCGGGCTGGCTCGACCCCGCAGTGCTGGCGCGCGGAAACATCAACCCGCAGACCGGGCTCGCAACCGATTTCCTCAATCACTTCAACGAAGTGATCATGCTGCTCGAAATGCTGCCGGGCGCCCCGGAATTCGTCGATGATATTCTTAACTGGCAACCGCTGAACTATCACGACTATTTCGTTACGTCGCACTTCAAGGATCGCGAACTCGCCATCCTTGCTTACGAAGCGGCCGACCCGATTGCGCGTGCGGGTTTGGAGCAGTTCGCCGACACAATGAACAGTTACCTTCTGGCAACGCTTGAACGGCTTCGCTCCGGGCTCACCCCGGAAGCGGCCGCAGATCTCGGTATCGAAGCAGCGATTTGGCTCAAGCCCGTGGTGGCGCGTGCCGGCGCTGTGATCAACGGCCAGCAGGAGGCATCATTCGAACTGGCCGATGAAGGGGCCGCCCAGGTACTGGTCGACGCCCTTTTCGAGAATTTCACGCCGTGAATGACGGCCGCTCCTACCCGGCACGGCCGATTCTTGCGGTCAGTGCCGCGATTTTTCGCGATCGCCAGGTTTTGCTGGTGCGTCGCGCCCGCGCGCCTGCGCTTGGCTTGTTCACGCTGCCGGGCGGCGGCGTCGAGGTCGGCGAGACGCTGGTCGAGGCCGTCATTCGCGAGGTAGCTGAAGAAACCGGCCTCGCCATCGAGCCGGTAACCATCGCCGGCTATCGCGAGGTCGTGACCCGTGGCTCCGAAGGGCGCGTCGAGCGCCATTTCGTCATCATTGCGTTTGCAGCGCGTTGGTGCGCAGGAGAGCCGGTGCTCAATGCGGAACTGGATCACTATTGCTGGCTCGACCCCGAAGCGGTCGCGGGCCTTGCGACCACGGATGGGCTTGCGCCGCTCGTTAAGGCAGCGCGCGACCGGCTCGAGGGCCTTTCGGCTTGATGGCCTTGCGGATGACGCGTTTGCATCGCATAGGGGGGAGCATTGAATAGAGTTTTCCGATGAAGCGCGCCGTCTTTGTTGTCTGCTTGTCACTGATGCTCGCCGGCCGCTTCGTGGTGCCCGCCACCGCGCAGTCGAGGCCGTTCGACAATGATCTGCGGCGCCTCGCGGAGATTCTCGGCTCACTGCATTACCTGCGCAATCTGTGCGGGGCCAATGAAGGGCAGAAGTGGCGGAATCAGATGCAGGCCCTGATCGACGCGGAAGCGCAGAGCGGGGCGCAACGCGCCCAAATGATCCTGAGCTTTAATCGCGGCTACCGAACCTTCCAGCAGAGTTACCGCACCTGCACGCCGCCGGCTGAGATCGCCATTCGGCGCTATCTCGCGGAAGGTGCCAAGATCTCGCGTGAGGTCACGGCACGCTACGGCAATTGAAAATTTTGCCCATCGCTGCTGCGGGCGTTAACCTTTTCTAGAGGAATTTGTGGCTCCGCCGCGGAGGCATGTTAAGACTTTGCCGGACCAAGCGGGGTTGATCTGGCGATGGCGAACGCACGGCATGCTGCGCGCGGAATGCAGACGGACCAAGAGCAGAAAAAAGCGGCGCTTGGCCACATCAAGGAGGCCTGGATGGAGGCCTGGCTTGATGGAATCGATGGCGAGTGCATGGCGCAGGTATCTCTCTTCGTAACCTTGACCGAACTTGTTGCGACCTATGGCGAAGACGCGACGGCGCGGTTTGCTGAAGGTTTGCCGCGGCGGATCTCTTCTGGGGAGTTTTCTCTGCGCGGCGCGAAGCAATGACGGCAGGAGTTTTGGCAAATCTCCGAGCCTCTGCGCGCTCCCCAAGGCATGCGTCTGCAGGGCGTGGTCAGTTTACGATTTTGTTTGTCTGATTGCGCTGCTGACTTCCGCCTCTTATCCCCAGAATGTTTGTATTGCCCTCTTATTGCATTCTTGGACTCGCCATGAGGAAAAAATCCGGATATCGATTTGATATTCGATTGCGAACAATCGCATCCGGCTCGGTTTGAGCCTTCTCAGATTCTTCCCAGAGGTGGAGGTATTGATGGCACGATCTCCGAAGAAAGCCCCGCGCGCCTGGACCAAAGAGGATGTGCGGGAACTGAAGGCGCTCGCTAAGCAAAAGACCCCCATCGCCAAGATTGCGCGCGCGCTCAAGCGGACCGAGGGCGCGACCCGGCAGAAGGCTTACGCGCTTGGTGTTTCGCTGAGTTCACGCGCCTGAGGGGACGCTGCGGTCCGGCTGCAAGCTGATAGCGTGTATCGCAGCGTTTGCTTGTAGCAGGGGCCGGCCACTTGAATGGCTGGGCCGTCGTCCCGCGATCGCGGGACCACGTCTTTCCGAGATGGCCGAAGTGTCAGCAGCTGATGCACTCCGCGTGCTCGGCGCAAAAACTTCTTTGCAAAATTTTCAGTCGGCCGGACGGGAGGCGCCAGTACCGCTGAGCGCTTCCGTACCGGCGTCGGCGTTGCTATCGGCACCGGATCAGAAATGCGCGGGTGAACGCG
>CAZTTL010000284.1:0-4672 GCA_964616635.1 uncultured Rhodoplanes sp.
CGGCCATGCGCCTCGGTTAAAAGCTTCGCCCGCGATTTGCCGAAGCCGAGCGCCTTGCCGCCCGCGCCCTGCATCTGCCGCGACAGGAAAATCCACACGCCGATCAGCGCGATGAACGGCAGCCAGGAGACCAAGAGCGACACGAACCACGGCACATTGTCCTGTTGCGGCCGCGCAGTGATCGACACGCCCTTGCTGTAAAGCTTCTGCACCAGCCCCGGGTCGTTCGGCGCATAAGTGCTGAAGTTGCGCCCATCCGTAAAGCTGCCGTGGATCTCCGGCCCTTGGATCACGACATCGCGCACCCGGCCCTGATCGACGTCGGTAAGGAGTTGCGAGAAGGAGATTTCCTGATTCGTCGTGCGTTGGCCGGGACTCTGGAACAGCGTGAACAACGCCAGCAGCAGCAGGACGATGATCACCCAGAGGGCGAAGTTGCGCAGATTGGCATTCATTTCGCGTTCCTCATGACCCCCGGTCGGCGGCAAGATCACCAGCCGGATCGCCCTGCCGAATTCTTGTATCGCGTTGTTGGGAATGTAGGGGGCGAATCCGCTCCTGCCAAGGATAACCGGGAAAATGCGGCTATTTTGCCGATGGTTGGTGAATGGAGCGGTCGCCGTTCACGCGCGAGTGCCTTGACCGCGTGCCCCGCGTGGCTTGCGCCGCGGCGGCGCCCGTCCCACCGTCACCCGCCCCTTGGCGACTGTGACCACCGCGCCCGCCAGGGTGCGGCGAAACCGCCCCTGCAAACGCTGGCGCAAATGGTCCGTTAACGCCTGTTCGCAGCATTCGAGCTTGCCGAGTTCAACCGGGCCTTCATCACCGGCGACCGCGATCAGCCGGCCGAGCAGCCGCAGGCGGATTTCGGCCGGCGCCGCCGCCCATTCAGCAATGGCAAGCGACCGCGGGACCGCTACCCCGGCCGTGGCAGCGCCGCACATTGGCGGGACAAGCTTTTTTCCAACCTCGTCGACCGCGGCCTCGATCGCTGCGTCGGCCCGTCGCGCCCGCTTGGCGAGCAGCGCAAGCCGCGCCGGGGTCAGCCCCTCGACGGCGAGCCCGGGCATCACCCCGCGCAGGCGCACGCGGGCAAAGCGCGGATCGCGGTTCGAGGGATCCTCGACATAAGGAATTTGCGCGGCCGCAAGGGTAGCGATCAGGCGCGCTTTTGGCACATCGAGGAAGGGGCGAACGAGAAATAGCGCATCGTCATCGCGCCCGTCGATGACCGTGGCATCGGTCCCCTCCCCCGTTCCAACGGTGCCGGCGTGAAATGGCGGCGTCGAGCTCAAAGGGAGTGGCGACACCCGGGCCATCGCGGCAAGACCGGAGAGGCCGCTGCCGCGGGCGAGGCGGAACAGCACGGTTTCCGCCTGGTCGTCGAGCGTGTGAGCGGTAAGAATATGCCGTGACGCGGCCCGGCGCGCCGCTGCCGCGAGCAGGCGATAGCGTGCCGCGCGGGCCGCCGCTTGCAGGCCCGTTGTTGGCTTTGGCCCGGTCCAGCGCAGCGTGCGATGCGGGATACCAAGCGAAACGGCGAACCGCTTCACCGCCCCTGCTTCGCGGCGCGCCTCGGGACGCAGTCCGTGATCGACCGTGACCGCCAGCAGCGTCGGGCCTTCCTTCCTTGCGGCGCGCCAGCGGGCGGCGAGCAGGCAAAGCGCGGTCGAATCCGGTCCACCCGAGACGGCGAGCACCAAGGTTTTGCAGGCGGAAAGATCGGCGAACCATTCGGCCGCCTCGGCGGCGGTGATCGGTTCCGCTTTATCGGCAGCCGACACGCTTTTGCTCGCGCGCCACCGTCCGCTTCACGGTGGGGGAGACACGCGGATATTTCCGGCCGATCTCGGCAAAGGCACCGCAAGCCATGTCCTTTTCTTTAAGAGCGGCGAGCGACTGGCCGAGCCGCATCAACGCCTCGGGGGTGCGCGGACTGTTGGCGCGCTCTCGCGTCATGGCCAGGAAGACATCTGCCGCGTCGCGGTAGTTCTTGCGTCGGTACAAGCTCTCTCCAAGACCGTATTGAGCGTCATCGGCCAGCTTGTCGTTGGGATATTTACGCAAAAACTCACGGAAGGTCTGGTCCGCAAGGCCGTAGTCCTTGCGAATGAGGTAGCCGTAGGCAAGATCGTATTCATCGCGCGGCGACTGGCTTGGCGGGAGTGTTGCCATTGCCCCGGTCGCACTGGGATTGCGCGGCGGCGGTGCTGGCAGCCCGCCTTGGTTGCGGCCGCCGGAGAGGTCGAGGGGCGCACCGGGCTGGCCCGAAGGCGCGCGCGCGGTGTCGCCCGGATTGCCCGACGCATAGAGCGAGCCGAGCGGGCGCGGCGCCCCCGGCGCGTTCGGATTGCGTGCGGGATCAAAAGCATCGGACCGGCGCCCGGAATCGCCGGCCGGCGGCACATAAGCAGGTTGCGGCGCCTGGTTTTCATAGGCCGGCCGCGACGGCGGCGGGAGATAGGCCGGCTGTTCGGTCTGCGACGCACGTTGTTGGGGCGCGACCGGGGGCGGTGGTGGTGGTGCTGAAGCTCTGGCGCCGCTGTCCTTGTGGCCCTTGCCGCCGAGCTCCTGGAAACGAAACTCGTTATCCTCCTGTATCTTGCGCAGGCTGGCCTCGAGCTGCTGGTTGCGATATTGGAGCTGCTCGATTGTACCAGTGAGCTGGCGCACCTGGTTTTCGAGGCTTTCGATTCGCATCAGGAGATCGGTTGCCGAAACCTGGGCGCGTGCGGGTACAATGCCAAGCACGAAAAGAAGAAATACCCCCGCCAGCGTGGTGCGGGTCGTCAAGCGGGTCATCATCGTTCGCTCGCCGAAGATCGGAATCACCATTTCAGGATAGCGGGTCGAGACCCTACGTCCAAATTGTGACCATGGTCTGGAGGCGCGGCGGCAAGGCCCCCCAAAAGCGCCGCCGGCATTGGTCACGCGATATCAAGGCTAATGAATGATGAAAAGCCTCGAGGGTCCAAGGGTCAAAGAGTCCGTTCGCGGTGATCCGCATCGATGGCGACAAATAACCGCCATACGGATCGTGTCGCGTCCGCTTTGACATCCGGGCTCGGCGCGACAGCGGCGCCGGCCGGCGCTGCGGCCATCGACCAAACCGCCGATGCAGCGCCGGCGTATACCGAATTTTCCTGTGCAATGCGGCGCGTACGCGGACACCGCGGCCGTATGGAGCGGCATGCCTGTTGGTGAAACGCTTGATCTTTGGGGGAAAGCCGAATGGCCTTCACGCGACGCACTGCAACAATCGGCGGACTGAGTCTCTTGGCCAGCGCTGCGATCAGCGGGCGGGCCGATGCCGACTGGGGTGAGCTGGCCCGCCTCGGGAGTGGAATCGAAGATTTCTGGCTTGCGACCGAAGCCTATATTTACGGCTATCCGCTCGTGATCATGGAAATGACGCGCCGGGTGGTCACGAATGTCGTCAAGCCCAAAGGCGCGCACGCGCCGATGGGCCAGTTGATCAAGATGCGGCAATATCCCAATGCGTCGTTTCGGGACGTAACCGCTCCCAACGCTGACACGCTCTACACAACGGCGTTCATCGACGTCGGGACGGAACCCTGGGTTTTCAGCATCCCCGACATGAAGGGACGCTATTACCTGATGCCGATGCTCGACGGCTGGACCAATGTTTTCCAGGTCCCCGGCTCACGAACGACCGGGACCGGCGCGCAGACTTACGCCATCACCGGACCGGGATGGGCGGGCACGCTTCCGCCCGACGTCAAGCAATACAAGTCGCCGACCAGCCTCGTTTGGATCCTGGGCCGCATCTATTGCACCGGCACGCCGGAAGACTATGCCGCCGTGCATGCGCTGCAGGATCAATTCAAGCTCGTTCCGCTCAGTTCCTACGGCAAGCCCTATGCGCCGCCGCCGGCAACATTCGATCCGACCGTCGATATGAAAACGCCGGTCCGCGATCAGGTGAACCGGATGGATGCAGTCGCTTTTTTCACCTTGCTTGCGCAACTCATGAAAACCAACCCGCCCGCAAGCGCGGATGCGCCGGCGCTCGCGCGCTTTGCCAGGATCGGACTTGTTCCCGGCCAGGATTTCGACGCGCGCAAGCTCAATACCGACTTTGCGAAGCGCATTCCGCAGATCGGGGCTGACCGCATCATGCTGCAGTTCAAGCTCAACAAGGCCGTGCAGCACGTCAATGGCTGGAACTTCACCACCAAGACGGGGCTGTACGGGACTGACTATCTGATGCGGGCGCTGGTCGCGGCGATCGGGCTCGGCGCCAACCGGCCGCAGGATGCCGTCTATCCGACCTCGCTAAAGGACGCCAATGACAGCGACTATGAAGGGTCGAACAAATACGTGATCCACTTCGCCAAGGGAAAGACCCCGCCCGTCGAGGGCTTCTGGTCGATCACGATGTATGACCCGCAATATTTCTTCGTTGCCAATCCGATCAATCGCTACGCGATCAGTCCGAGGCAGAATCTGAAAGCAAACCCGGACGGGTCGATCGACATCTACATCCAGAAGGACTCGCCGGGGCCGGACAAGGAGTCGAATTGGCTGCCCGCACCCGCCGGCAAGTTCCTCCTGATGCTGCGCATGTACTGGCCGAGCGGGAAGAACGAGGATGATCCATCGATCCTCGACGGAACCTGGACAATCCCGGCGGTGAAGAAGGCCAGTTGAC
>CAZTTL010000285.1:0-4637 GCA_964616635.1 uncultured Rhodoplanes sp.
TCGAACACCGGTTTGCGCCCGGTGCCGTAAAGCCGCAGCGCGCCTTCCTCGCCGATTGCGTTGGGGCGCTGGAAAATCCAGTTCTGCCAGGCGGTGAGGCGCGCGAAGATTTTTGATTCCATCGTCTCCGGCCCGGCAAAGCGCAGATTGGCTTCCATGCCGGTGAGCGCATCGGGCGAAAAGCTGGTGCGCTCTTCCAGGAAGACACGGATTTCATCCTCCCAGTCGATGTCGTCGAGCGCGAAGGTGACGAGGCCGAGATCGGCGGCGTCTTCAGCCTCGATCGCTTCGCCGAATTGGTCCTTCGCTTTGCCAACCGAATCGGGCTCGCCGAGGAACCGGCTTTCGAGCCGCGTAATCCCGTTCGACATCGGGTACGGACCGAAATTCGCCGACGACAGCGCGAGCGTTGCCGGCGGGCGGTTGTCGCTATCCATCTGGCCGATCAGCATGTAGGAGCGGTCGGCGGCGAAGACGAGCTCGGCGAGCGTGCCGGCAAAGCACGAGCCGGGCTCGACCAGCGCGACGAGGGTGCGTGAGGTGAGGTCGACCCGCTTGAGCAGGCGCTTCCACTTGAGGCGGATTTCGCGCGCGAGCCAGTGGCCCTGCTCGGCGTTGAGGAAGGCATCATAGGCGAGCACCGCATCGCCGTCGCCATCCGACTTGAAGATGATAGTCGCGGTGTCGAGCTCGTTGAGACGCAGGTCGAGAATGGCATCGTCGAGCTCGCGCGCGAGCTGCAGCGGCCAGAACGCGGCGCCTTGCTTCACCATCTCTTCGGCCGATGCGGGAGCGGCTGAGTCCGGCCCGCGCACGGTGATTGTCGCGGTGCGCTCGGCCCGCGCATACTCGACCGTCACGTATTGATAGGCGCGGGTATCGCCGTCGACGCGGCGATCGAGCGGCGTCAGCGCGATGCCGGCTGCGTCCGCCGGCCGCGCGGACTTTGCTGCGAAGGTGCGCACGCGTTCGGCGAGCGTCGCTTCCAATTTGGTATGCGGTAGCACCTCGTCGACGAGTCGCCATTCGGCAGCGCGCTTACCCTTCACGCCTTCCTCGGTCGAGCAGAACACATCGGCGAGGTCGCGGCGCACCTTGCGCTTGTCGGTTACCCGGGTCAGCCCGCCGGTTCCGGGGAGCACGGCGAGCAGCGGCAGTTCGGGCAACGAGACGGAAGATGAGCCGTCATCGACCAGCATGATGTGGTCGGCCGTGAGCGCAAGCTCGTAGCCGCCGCCGGCGCAGGAGCCGGTGACGACGCAGATCGTGTGGATGCCGGAGCCCTCGCTCGCATCCTCGATGCCGTTACGCGTCTCGTTGGTGAATTTGCAGAAATTGACCTTGTGCGCATGCGTCGCGCCGGCGAGCATGCGGATATTGGCGCCGGCGCAGAAAACGCGCGGCTTGCCCGAGCGCAGCAGCACCACGCGCACTTTGGGATGTTCGAAGCGGATACGCTCGAGCGCATCGGCAAGCTCGATGTCGACGCCGAGGTCGTAGGAGTTGAGCTTGAGCTCGTAGCCCGCGAACAGGCCCCCCTGTTCATCGACATCCATCAGGAGGGTTGCGACCTCGCCGTCGACGGTAAACTTCCAGTGGCGATAGCGCGCGGGCTCGGTCGCGAAATCGACGCGGGTGGCGCCATTCGCGAGCTTGCGTTCGGCCTCTGCCATCAGGCTCTCCTTCCCCTGGCGCCGCATTCGCTCGCCCGCGTTCAGCGGAAAACGTGCGGCTCTTATTGACGTTACGACGAACGACCGAGCGAGCCTGTCGCCTCGGGCCAATGCGAATTTCTGACGAACGATCCGGCCTGCGTCCCAGATGACGGAGGCCGGTTTCCAGAACTATAGTGCAGCTTTCTATAGTTGCGTAAAAATTCGAATGCGAGTTATATGCAATATATTTCATCTGTCAGCAAGGCTTTGCCGCTGTGTTAACGTGGTTGTGATCGCACTGTTTTCGTAACGACGGGAGGATAACGCCGGCTACCAGCGGCGGCCATTCCGCGCAAGGACGCGGGCAGTCTCCTGCGATTTAGTGCACGTGCGTTCATTCCGTGCACGTTCCGCAACCCGGCCGCGTTCGCGATCGATTGTCGGCGAAAGCGCGGCCGCGAACGAAAGCGCAGCCGAGGACTCGCCCGTCACCCCTTCGGCCGTCATCCCTTCGGGCGCGAGCCGATATAGGGCGCGACCAGACGCGCGAGTTTGGCAAAGCTCTGCTCGACCGTGGCACCCGAGGTATCGAGCTGGCTTTCGGCGCGTGCATAATCCGTGCTGCGCGCTTCCAGAATGGCGACGAGATCCGCCATGGCTTCACGGTTGTGCGCCATCGGGCGGAAGTCCCCCTGGGCAATCACCCGCGCCATGTGCTCGTTCGGGCGCGCCTTGATCCAGACGGCATGGGTGCGCCGAAGGAGCAGGCCATACGTCTCCGGATTTGCCACGATGCCGCCTGCCGTGGCGATCACCGCGGCGTCGTGCTCGGCGATCACCCGCTGCAGGCAGTCATGTTCATATTTGCGGAAAGTGGTGAGGCCCGACAGCTCGATCAGCATCGCGACGGTTGCGCCATATTGCTGCTCGATCACCCGATTCAGCTCCAGCAGCGGAACGCCGAGATGGTCGGCGAGCTTGCGCCCGAGCGTCGACTTTCCGGCACCGCGCAGACCGACCAGCGAAATTCGCCGCGCGCGGTCGGCGGCGGTGCCGAGGCGCTCCTCCATCGCCGCAGCAATCGCCGGCAGGTCGTCGGGTGGCACCCGGGTGAGAAGATCGAAGACGCGGTCGAGCGAGGGGTGACCCCAACCGTCCCGCGGCAACAGCTCGAACATCGGAACCGCGATCGCATCGGCGATCGATTTCAGCACGTTGACGGAAGGGTTCCCCTGGCCCGCCTCAATCTGCGCCAGATAGCGTTCCGATATCCCGGAGTCGCTCGCGAGCTTGCGCCGGCTGATCCCGCGCTTGGCGCGGCCAAGACGGACCATCCGCCCGATCTCGGCAGCGAAATCATCGGCCTGCCGGCCGTCCGTTGGCGAAGACAACTTTTCACGCCGCTGCGGCTGCGGCTCCGCATCCGCCATGCACTCACCTCACGCGGTTACAAGCGCTAATTATCAAGCGCACCTTCATTGATCCAATGTCTGATCGCATCGCGGTCACAGGTCGAGAGCTTCTTGCCGCCGTGCGGCATGCGAATCTTTTTGTTAACCCGCCAGTCGAGCAATGCCATGAGGTTGCTGGCCTGTGCGTCGCCGGGGATCACCATCGGTCCGAACTTGGTGCCTTTCATCAGGCCCGCATAGCTCGTCAAGTCGAGGCCGCTTGCCTCAAAGCCCTTGCCGCCCGGCGTGTGACATTCGATGCAACGCCCTTTGAAGATCGGAAACACGTCCTCCTTGAAGCTTGCCGTGGGGGCACGCGATGGCTTCGCCGCCTGACTTGCCACCTCATGCGACATAAGCCCCACTGCCGCGAAAGCGACTGAAACAACAACGGTCCACAACCCGGTTCGCATCTTCGACTCCTCTATTCCGGTATTCCGGCAATGAACTGCCTCTCCCACCGAATCGTTTGTGTGAAAGCCGGTCGCGTCACTATGCTGTGGATCAAGAAGCGGAAGCAATTCTTTGGCGCGGCGCAAGTGCGGGTCCTCTCGGTGTTGCGGCAAAGCCACAGACAAATGCTAGTGTGACGCTCGGCCGTGACCTAGCCTCGCTCCTGCCGCGTTTCCGCTTCATTAACCATTCCAATGGGTTTACGCGGATATCGCGTCGCAGCAGCGCGTCGTCGCGCTCGATCAAGGTTGACCGAACCTTGCCTTAACCAAGCAGGATTAGATCATATGTAAAAGCCGGAGGGCACATCCGGCCATTAACATTTTAGAAGGAGCGAACCGGAATGCCGAGCTTAGCGGGTTTCCTCCGGGGTTCGAAGTTTGCGGTGGTCGTGCTCGCGGGACTGACAATCGCTGCCTGCGCCAATAAGCCGGGCGAGAACCAGGCTGGGCTTGCCGGTGCGGCGGTGCCGGGCAGCCAGCAGGATTTCGTCGTCAATGTCGGCGACCGCGTGTTCTTCAACTCGGATTCGACCGAGCTGTCGCCACAGGCACGGCTGACGCTCGACAAGCAGGCGCAGTGGTTGCAACACTACAATCGCTATTCCTTCACCATCGAAGGCCATGCCGACGAGCGCGGGACACGCGAATATAATATCGCGCTGGGGGCGAAGCGATCGCAGGTCACACGGGATTATCTGGCGTCGCGCGGCATCGATCCCTCGCGCATGCGCACCATTTCCTACGGCAAGGAACGTCCGGTTGCGGTGTGCAACGATATTTCCTGCTGGTCGCAGAATCGCCGCGCCGTGACTGTGCTCAACGCCAGTTCGTGACTTGCCAACGCGTGATTGTCGGCGACCGGGTCATCGGTGCCTGGGCGTGGCGATGATGCAAGCCATCGCCACAGAATGCGGCGCGCACCCCGGGCGGGTCCGCAAAGCGCGGCTGGCCAAAGCAGAGCGCGATTGCCCCGCCGGTGCGAATGAGTTTGCCGTAATGATGCAAGATCGGCAGCCCTTAGCATCACAAGCGCGGCTGCGGCGGATCAACCACCGCATTCAGACCAGTTCGATCAG
>CAZTTL010000286.1:0-4602 GCA_964616635.1 uncultured Rhodoplanes sp.
TCGGCTCGGACTTCACCTGCGTCGGTCCGGATTTGGCGGTCGCCGTCTCCGGCGCCTTCGCAGGCTGGTCGGTCTTGGGGGTGAGGGCGATTTCACCCTTCGGGGTGGGTTGACGCGGCACGACGAAATCAGGGTCGGCGCTCGCGACTTCATAAGTCCGCGCAGCCTGCTTCGGCTTTGCCTCGCCGGTGAAAGCGGGCTCTGCAATCCGCATGACGGATGCGGCCGACGCGGCCGGTTCAGCGGACTTTGCCGCAGCCTGGGTGACCGGTGCCGTCGGCGCTTGTTCGACAGGGGTCGCGGCAGGCTGTGCCGGCGGTGCGGCCGCTGCCTGGACCACCGGCGCGGAGGTCGCTGCCGGTGCAGGTTCTGCCGCCGGCGTGGAATTGGCCGCAGGGTCGAGCCAAGCCATCGAGGCGGGCGCAAAAGCTTCGTCGGTCGGCACCGGCTTTGTGGTGTTGTCCCACGCCGACGGTGCGGCGTCAGCTGCATTCGGCACGACAACGGTGGCAAACGACGGTTCGGGATCGGTTGTTGTCGGGCGCAAAGCCGCAACTTCGACCGGCCGATTATCGACGACCGCCTGCTGCGGAGCCGTGGCGACGCTTTGCTGTGGAGCAGAAGCGGGGGCGGGCGCGGACGCGGTTTGCTGGGGGGCAGAAGTCGCGTTCGCGCCCTCACTCACGGAAATCTCAGGCGCGACCGTGCGGGCGGTCGGTTGCGCGGCGCTGACCGGAGCGGCAGCGATCCGATCATCATACTTCTGAATGTCGCTCTGGGTCCGTGCGGCGACGTCACCGCCCGGATGAATCGTGAGGCGGTCGCCTTTGCGCCGGCGGTTGACCGAGGCGTAGTCTTCGCTCGGCGGCGCCTTGCTCAGGTCGAGCAGCGCACGCAGCGAGGCGGAACCGGTGAGGTCGGATTTGCTGGTGCCAAGGCTGCCGGTTTGGTCGCCGGCTGGATCGGTGATCGAGGCTGGACGGGTAAACGCGAAGGTCGCTTCGTGAATGGCACCGAACGGCGATTTGAGGACGTGCTCGCGCCACCGTTGATTGAGCGACGTACGCTGCGCAATGAGAGAAGCGAGGTCCTGATAGCCGACTGTGGCGGGGATTGCCGCAAAGGTCAGAACGGCGAGGCCAAACGGGGCCGTCAGCCCGATGGAACGCGCGTTAAAAGATGTCATTCGCAAGCTCAAGCAACGCCTCCCCGTGCGACGCGCGCAACCTGCCGTGGTTGGTGGTCGCGGCGATCGGCAAAGCAGCGATGTGCGCTTTAGGCCACCGTCAACTATGTTGCGGGCTCATAGTTAAGGTCGCGTGAACAGATGCGCTCCATTTACTCAAGGCGCGACAAAAACCGAATGCACCGCGCGTACGCGGCGTCGTTCACAGATCGTCTTTGTCAGGCTTGCTGAGCGATTCCAAAGAACTTGGAAATCGTCACCAGGCCGACGACGGCAATGAAGGGATCGTTGCGATCCTTTCTTTGCCATCGTGGCTTGGCGCCCCACACCCCCGTGCTCGGCGTCAAGTCAATGGTCATTTGGTAAAAAAAAAGTGAGGCGGCACTTGGGCGACGGTGCCTTCGGATCACTACGGACACCCCCTCCGGATCACTACGGATGCGTGATTTCGAAACGGTGCTGACATCCCGATTCGTTTGTGCAGATCGCCGGGCGAAAACGATTGCGAATTGACGAGGTCGGGTCGCGTTGCCGGGAGCGCCACAAGATTAAAGTGCGCCGTGTCGCGGGCACCGAGCAGCGGCGGCGTCAACGCTGCAACGAAAATTGCAGACCGAATTTCATTGCGCGGGCGCGATCCAATGCGCCTGCTGCGCACGGCGTCGCCATCGGTTCCTGTTCCGCCCCTTGCGGCTATCGACTCGTTGCAGCCGCGCATTTCACTTGACCCGGCATGTCGATCGAAATCCATTTATGTCCCGCTTTCGACGCCCACCCGCGTCGAAGGTGAAAGGACATTTCGTCCGAACGCGTGGAGGGACCCATGACGTGTGACTGTTGCGGCGCACGCGGACCCAGTCGTCGCTCCGTCGTTGCGGGGCTTGCCGGCGTAGGCCTGTTGTCGGCATCGGATGGAGTGACCGGCAAAGCCACCGACCCCTCCACAGCCGAAGACGAGCGGTTTATGCGCATTGCGATCGAGGAAGCGAGTCGCGGCGATTACCCGTTCGGCGCTGTCATCGTGCGCGACGGCCGCATCATCGCGCGCGGACGCAATCTCGGCCGCACCAAGGATGATCCCACCGCGCATGCCGAGATGGTTACGATCCGCCATGGTCTCGCGAGCGACGGCAGTGCCGCCCTCAGGGGTTCGACGATTTACGCTTCGGGCGAACCGTGTGCGATGTGCATGGGCGCGATCCTGTGGTGCCATTTTGGCCGGCTGGTCTTTGCCGCATCGATCGATCAGCTCGCAACCCGGATCGACGAGATCATGATTTCGAGCCGCGAACTCGCGGCCAAGACGCCGTTCGCGCCCATCGCGATTTCGGGTGGCGTGCTCGCCGACGAGGCGATGAAGCTGTTTTCGAAGTAGGTCTCGACGCCGAAGACAGCTTGATTTTGGTCGTCATGCGCGATGACGATCTGGCCTCGCCGCATGCGTGACAGGCTCATGCAAACGGGCATGCAGGCCCGTGCCGCGCATGCCCGAGTGTCCGGACATCGCCGCGCAGGGGGAGCGCGCGCAGAGGCAATGGCGCGCGGAGCGGCTACTGCCCGCTCGCGGCCTTGGTGAGCCCCTGCAGCGCCTTCGCCATGGCGTTGAAAATTTCATCGCGATCGGTGATGCCATGCCGCGCCTTGAGTGTGTCCGGCGCCGTATAGGCGACCCACACTTTGCCTGCCTTATCCTGCCAGGCCAGCACCCTCATCGGCAGGTCAATGCCGATCTCAGGATTGGACTGCATGAGCGGCGTGCCGAGTTTCGGATTGCCGAAAATAAGGACTTCGGTCGGTGGCAGTTCCATGCCGACGGCCTTCGCGCCCGCTGCATGGTCGACACGCGCGACCGGCTTGATGCCGCGCTTGTCGAGCGTTGCCGTCAACCGGTCGAGTGTCTCTTTGACGCTATGCTTGCTCTCGATTGTCACAAGTTGGTCGGCAAGCGCGGAATGGGTGAAGAGCAATAGCGGGATAATGGCTGCAGCTAAGCGCATCGGAATGCCCTTTCTCCATGACCGTCCGGTTGTTCAGATAGTATGTATTCGTCGGTCGTGCCCGATTGTTTCACGTTCAATCGACAGCAACGCCACCAGAATGTGCGCTGCGGCAAGCGCTCAGGTCTTGAGCCGGTAGCCGGTACGGAAAATCCAATAGATCGTTGCGAGGCAGATGAGCAGGAACACGAAGGTCATCGCAAAGCTCACGCCGACTGCCACGTCGGCGACCTCATAAAAGCTCCAGCGAAAGCCGCTGACCAGATAAACGATCGGATTGAACAGCGTGATCGTCTGCCACAGCGGCGGCAACACCTTGATCGAGTAAAAACTGCCGCCGAGAAAGGTCAGCGGTGTCAGCACCAAGAGCGGGATCACCTGCAGCTTCTCGAAATTGTCGGCCCAGATGCCGATGATGAAGCCGAACAGGCTGAAGGTCACCGCGGTCAGGACGAGAAACGACAGCATCCAGACCGGATGCGCGATGCGCAGGGGCACGAACAGGCTCGCCGTGCCGAGAATCAACAGGCCGAGGATCATCGTTTTGGTGGCGGCCGCGCCGACATAGCCGAGCACGATCTCGAAGGCCGATACCGGCGCCGACAGCAGCTCGTAGATGGTACCGACGAAACGCGGAAAATAGATGCCGAACGAGGCATTGGAGACGCTCTGCGTCAGCAGCATCATCATGATCAGCCCGGGCACGATGAAGGCGCCGTAGCTCACCCCTTCGATCTCGCTGATGCGCGAGCCGATGGCGGCGCCGAACACCACGAAATAAAGCGAGGTCGAGATCACCGGCGCGGCAACGCTCTGCAGGATCGTGCGCGCCGTGCGGGCCATCTCGAACCGGTAGATCGCGCGGACCGCGTGCAGATTCATTGCCGCTCCCTTACGAGGTCGACGAAAATGTCCTCGAGCGAGCTTTGCGTCGTATGCAGATCCTTGAGGCGGATGCCGGCGTCGCGCAGATCCTTCAGCAGCATGGTGATGCCGGTGCGCTCGCTCTGTGTATCATAGGTGTAGACAAGCTCGGCGCCGTCTTTGGTGAGCGTGAGGTGATAGCCGGCGAGTCGAACGGGAATGGCATCGAGCCGTTCGTGCAGTTCGAGCGTGAGCTGCTTCTTGCCAAGCTTGCGCATCAGCGCCGTCTTGTCCTCGACCAGGATGATCTCGCCCTTGTGGATGACGCCGATGCGGTCGGCCATCTCCTCGGCTTCTTCGAGGTAATGCGTGGTGAGGATGATGGTGACGCCGGCGGTGCGCAGCGCCCGCACGACGTCCCACATGTCCTTGCGCAACTCGACATCGACGCCGGCGGTCGGCTCGTCGAGAAACAGAATCTGTGGCTCGTGCGACAGCGCTTTGGCGATCAGCACCCGGCGCTTCATGCCGCCGGAAAGGGTTTTGATCTTGCTG
>CAZTTL010000287.1:0-4577 GCA_964616635.1 uncultured Rhodoplanes sp.
GTTATTATGCGAATGGTTTATCCTGGTTTTCGCTTCCCTAGCCTCGGTTCCTCGGGTTTCTTGAGTCCCGTGTTTACTCATCTTCAGGAGCCCGCTAGGTGCGCGGCGCACTGACCTCCCCAGGCTTGTGCCGGCCGGGAAACCCGGCATAGTGGCACCATTAGGCCGGACCGACCGGCCGGTCGCACGATTGCACGAAGAGATTTCGATGAAGTGGTGGCCAGGGCGCAAGGTAACCTCGTGGGAGAGAGAGGCCAAATCGGCCGGCGCGTCGAGCGTGACCGGGGGACCGGCGCTGATGGAGACCGGCGCCATGCTGACGATCGATCTCGATGCGATCGCCAGCAACTGGCGTATTCTGGCGACGCGCGTTGCGCCGGCGGATTGCGCCGCCGTGGTGAAGGCCGATGCCTATGGCTGCGGGGTACGCGAAGTTGCCGCCGCGCTTGTCGCCGCCGGCTGCAAGACCTTCTTCGTCGCCTTCATTTCGGAGGCGCGGGCCGTCCGCGAGATCACGCAAGAGGCGACGATCTACGTTCTCAACGGGATGCCACCGGGCGGCGCCGCCGCCTTCGCCAATGTCAATGCCCGCCCGGTCATCGGCAACATGGGTGAGCTGGTCGAATGGGACGCATTCTGCAGCGTGCATAACTGGAGCGGCGGCGCGGCACTGCATTTCGACACCGGCATGAACCGGCTCGGCCTGCCGGCATCGGAAGTCCCTGCCCTCGCCACCCGGCTGAAGACGCCCGAGCACGGCATCGCGCTCGTCATGAGCCATCTCGCTTGCGCCGATGAGCCCGAGCACCCGCTCAACGCCGTTCAGATCCAGCGCTTCCGCGAGCTGCGCATGATGTTCCGCGGGATCAATGCCTCGCTGGCGAATTCCTCCGGCATTTTTCTCGCCTCCACCACCCATTGCGACGTCGTGCGTCCGGGGGCGGCGCTGTACGGGATCAATCCAACGCCAGGTGCCGCCAATCCGATGCGTCCGGTCGTGGAGCTCAAAGGACGCATCGCACAGATACGCACCGTTCCCCGTGGCGAGACCGTCGGCTATGGCGCCACCTGGACGGCCAGCCGGGACGCCCGCCTCGCCGTCATCGCCGTCGGCTATGGCGACGGCCATTTGGGCGCCACCGCCGCGCTCGCGGGCGAGCAGCCGGTCGTGATCATCAGCGGTGAGCGCTGTCCGGTGGTGGGCCGCATCTCCATGGACCTGCTCGCCGTCGATGTCAGCGCGCTGCCGGAGAAAGCCGCCCGGCGCGGCGACTTCGCAACCCTGATCGGGGATGGGCTCAGCGTCGACGATCTCGCGCGCTTTTCCGACACTATCGGTTATGAGGTGCTCACCAGCCTCGGCCGGCGTCATCACCGGGTGTGGACGTTTTCAATGCCAACCGGCTGAGCGTGATCCAAGCGATCCGTTGTCGAGTAAAAGAACTGCACCCACCCCTAACCCCTCCCCCCAAGGGGGAGGGGAACGCGTTGAGTGGGACGCATCGAGCGGACCGCGCGGATCCCTTGGTGTACGGCTTCCGGGGATCAGTTCGGTGCGAGGCAAATCGTTTCTTCACGGCCTGGAGCAACACGCCCCTCCTGGCTCGCACGCAGCCGAGTCTGCGCAGGCTGCGCAGACTTGCCTGCGGCGCTCGCCGACCTCTTCCACGAGGGGGCGGCAACGAAAAGCAGCCGATGTAATCATCTGGAAACCGTATCGTCGGTGAAGAAGGAACATGGCTCGCAGCGCCGCCCAAAGCTTCGTCTGCCAGAACTGCGGGGCGGTCTATAACCGCTGGCAGGGCAAGTGCGACGCCTGCGGCGAATGGAATACGATCAGCGAGGAGACGGCCGGTGGAAAGCTGCGGCCCGCGGGCCCCGGACGGGCGCCGCGCAAGGGTCGTGCGTTTGTCCTGGAGGCGCTCGCCGGCGCCCCGGCCGAGGCGCCGCGGCTTGCCAGCGGCATGCCTGAGTTCGACCGCGTCACCGGCGGCGGCCTGGTGCGCGGCTCGGTGCTGCTGGTCGGCGGCGATCCGGGAATCGGCAAGTCCACCCTCCTCCTCCAGATCGCCGCGGCGCTGGCGAAAGCCGGCCACCGGTCCGTCTATGTCACCGGCGAAGAATCGGTCGCGCAGGTGCGGCTGCGCGCCGAGCGCCTGGCGCTCGCCGCCCTGCCGGTTGCCATCGCAGCCGAGACCTCGATCGAAGACATCATCGCAACACTCTCGCAGGGCGAGGCTTTTCGTCTTGCCGTGATCGATTCAATCCAGACCATGTGGACCGATATGGCGGAATCGGCGCCGGGAACGGTGACTCAGGTGCGGGCCTCCGCCCAGGCACTGATCCGCTTCGCCAAGCGCTCGGGCGCCTGTGTCATTCTCGTCGGCCATGTCACCAAGGACGGCCAGATCGCCGGGCCGCGCGTGGTCGAGCACATGGTCGATGCTGTGCTCTCCTTCGAAGGCGAGGGCGGCCACCAGTTCCGCATCCTGCGCGCGGTGAAGAACCGCTTCGGGCCGACCGACGAGATCGGCGTCTTCGAGATGACCGGCTCGGGCCTCGCCGAGGTCGCCAACCCGTCCGCGCTGTTTCTCTCCGCCCGCGACCTTGGCGCGCCGGGCACCGCGGTGTTTGCCGGCATCGAAGGCACCAGGCCGCTGCTGATCGAAATCCAGGCCCTGGTGGCTCCGACCGCGCTCGGGACGCCGCGCCGCGCCGTTGTCGGATGGGACCCGAACCGGCTGTCGATGGTGCTGGCGGTGCTCGAAGCCCATTGCGGCGTCAGGCTGTCCGGCCACGACGTCTATCTCAATGTCGCCGGCGGGTTGCGCATCCAGGAGCCGGCGGCCGACTTGGCCGCCGCGGCCGCGCTGGTCTCTTCGCTGGCCCAGACCCCGCTGCCCGCCGATGCGGTGTTTTTCGGTGAAGTCTCGCTGTCGGGCGCGGTGCGTCCGGTCGCCCAGGCGGCAGCGCGCCTGAAAGAGGCGGCAAAACTCGGCTTCAAGCAGGCTTTCGCGGCTGATGCCGCGCGGGCCGAGGCAGAACGCGACCATGGCTTGATGCTGACGCCCCTCGCCGCGCTCGCCGACCTCGTCGCCACCATCGCGCCGGACGCCCGCCGCCGGCGGCACGATCGGCAGCATGGCATTCATCATGTCGGGGGCGGAAGCTGACATAGCGGATGACGGCGCGGTTTCCGCCCGCTATACACGGGGCCGCGCCATCAACCCGCGCGAGGTCCCGATCACGGATCGCCGCACCGAAAAGTTAGTATTTATTGGATGTATCTCGATATTCTCTTGATCGCCGTGATGCTGATTTCCGGCCTCCTCGCCATGGTGCGGGGATTCATACGCGAAGTCCTGTCGATCGCCGCCTGGGGTTGTGCCGCCGTAGCGACGCTGTTCGCCTATTCGCGGCTGCTTCCTTATGCCAAGCAATACTTTAACAACGACTACGTCGCGGCCGGCGTGACCATTGGCGGCGTTTTCCTGTTGACGCTGATCGTCATCTCGGCGCTCACCGTGCGACTTTCCGATAAAGTGCTCGACAGTCGAATCGGGGCGCTCGATCGCACCCTCGGCTTCGTCTTTGGGCTCGCGCGCGGGTTCCTGATCGTGGTGGTCGCCTTTATCTTCTTCGATTGGCTGGTGCCGGTGAAAACGCAGCCGGAAATGGTGCGGGATGCCCGCTCGCGCGTGGTGCTGAAAAGCACCGGCGACTGGCTGATGTCGCTCTTGCCCGAGGACCCGGAAAACACCATTTTGAAAAGGCTCAAGAGGAAAAAGCCGGCCGACGAGGATACGCCCGAGGGCCCATCAGGTCAGCGCACCGACAACCGCAGCCATGATGCGGTTCAGGCCACTGACCTAGCCCTTTCTCTGAAGGCGCGATCAGGGCTGGCGCCGGACCGCCATCCCACTCGCGTGGAGGCGCTGTGACCATGCGACCGAGGGAGCCGATGACAGCAGCAACCGACCCCGGGCTCCCTGACCAAAGTTTCGACCTCAACGCTGATCGTCTCCGTGAAGAATGCGGCGTGTTCGGCATTTACGGGCATCGCGATGCGGCAGCGATCACCGCGCTTGGCCTGCACGCCTTGCAGCACCGCGGCGAAGAGGCCGCCGGCATCGTCACCTTCGACGGCACCTTCTACCACTCCGAGCGCCGGCTTGGCCTCGTCGAGGACGCCTTCTCCAAGCGGCACGTGATCGAACGGCTGCCGGGTCATATTGCGATCGGCCACGTGCGCTATTCGACGACCGGCGGAACGCTCCTGCGCAACGTGCAGCCGCTGTTCGCCGAGCTTGCCTTCGGCGGCTTCGCCGTTGCCCATAACGGCAATCTGACCAACGGCATTGCGCTGCGCCATCAGCTCGTCTGCGAAGGCGCGATCATGCAGTCGACGACCGACACCGAGGCGATCCTGCATCTGGTCGCCCGCTCGCGGCGCACGTTGTTCGTCGACCGGTTCATCGAGGCCTTGCGCGCGCTCGAAGGATCCTATTCGCTGGTGGCGCTGACCAACAAGAAGCTGATCGCCGCGCGTGACCCGCTCGGCATCCGGCCGCTGGTGC
>CAZTTL010000288.1:0-4564 GCA_964616635.1 uncultured Rhodoplanes sp.
ACAGCCAGGTGATGGCGTGCTGCTCTGGTCCGTATCGGGAAGGTGAGGAGCCGTACCCTAGCTGCGTGGCCTGGTCTCTTTCGCAAATGTTATCTGTTGGCGAGAGACGGCAAAACGGATGATCCTGTGTCGCTTTTAGCCGGCCAGAGGACACGCGCGACAGGGGCAGGCTGCCGCGCTAATAATTCGTTAACCATCTCGTGATTTCTTGCTGATCCGTAGGATCCGAAGGGGGGCCGAAGGATAAGAAATGACTCTCGACGAGTTGCGAGATCGAATCTCTGAGGATCAAATCACACAAGACGACGTTATCACGGCCTTACGCGAGCCGCTCGCCAGCGCTGATAATGTTTCATTTCGGTCAAAGCTTAAGCAGGCAATTACCTCGGCGAACATCTACTACAGCTCGCTCAGATGGGGACATGCCCGGACCCTCGAAAGGGCAAAGGCCCGATTAATATCTGACATAACGAAAGCAGCTGCGTGACCGAGCGGCTTGATCGCCTGCAACTCAACATCAGCGTGAACGGCGTCTCCGGCCTCACCGCGTCCGACATTCCGGCGCTGAGCGACCGGATACTACAGTTTCGTCGCCGTCGGCGGCGAGCTTGAGCCGGGTTTTCTGCCGGACAGCTTCACCCGCGCGGTCATCGAGGCGCATGTCAAACGCGCGCTGAAAGGACAGCTCCTGACGATCAAGCCGGAATACCGGCGCAGCAAAAAGAAGAGCGCATCATGAGCGCCGACACCTTCATACTCGATGGCCGCGCCTATAGCTGGCGGAAGCTCTGCCAGCTGCGCCGCGAGCAGCTGGAGGCGATCCGCAAGGCGCGCGGCAAACAGGATGCCTTGTTTGAACTTAAGGACGATTACCGGCTAACCTCGCAACGCACCGCCGCCGGACGCTATTCCGAGCCGACCCTCCTTGAATTATTGCAGGACGGCTGACCCGCAGGGGTAAAAAATAACAGCAATTACGGAGGATTCCGTTTCCCATTGTGCGCCGGAGCGCTGCCAGACTATATTTTAGGCATGACCAAACTTCTCGAACAGGCCCTTGAAGCCGTCCGCGCGCTGCCTCCTGAAGCGCAGGATGATATTGCCCGCGTGGTATTCCAGCTTGCGCGCGATGAGGAGCCGCCGGTTCCTCTCTCCTCTGCCGAGCGTGCCGCGATTGACCGCTCCAAAGCTGCCGCCGCGCGCGGCGAATTCGCGACGGATGATCAGGTGCGGGACCTCTGGCAGAAACACGGCCTTTGAAACTCCGCTACACTCGCCCCGCCCTCGCGGACCTTGCCGCGATCCTCGACGATATCGACCGTCGCTCCCCGCAGGGAGCACGGCGCGTCAAGGCGCGTATTCAGACGATCATCAATCTTCTCTTGTTACATCCTTTGATCGGCACACGAACCGACAATCCCGCGATCCGCCGAATGACGGCACTGCCTTACCCCTACCTGGTCTTTTACGAACCAACAGCCGACGAGCTCATCATCCATGCCGTGCGGCACGGCGCGCGCGATCCGGAATCGATGCCTGGGACGGATTGAAAATCCGAAAATCCAGCCCAGAGGAATTTGGCAATACGCCATCTCGCGCCAGCTTTCCGCTCCGCCAGCGTCCGTATTCTTAGCGGCTTCAGCCTTGGAGAATCACCAGCATGCAAATACCATAATTCATCAGCATGCAAGTGCACCGACAGCTTGATGGTGCATCAACATGATACCGAGCGGGTGAAAAAGCAGCATGCGCAAATTTCTTCTCCAGATTTCCGCGTTTGGAATCCTTGCTGTTGCTATTTTTGCTGGAGTGCTTCTGTCATCCGCGGGCGCTCATGAGGCGCATCAGATGCGATGCACCCAGGTGAGCATCGATACGATCCGCGCCGACATTCAGGCGATGAAAGATGGAGAGGCCAAGAGAACAGCCACGAAAGAAATGAAGATGGCCGAAGGCATGATGGTTAGCAAAGACAGGGAGGGCTGTGTGGCCCACATGCACAACGCCATGGAAGCCATAGAGGAATAGGTGCATCCGTAACGGATCGCAGGACGAGGCACCTCGGGGGGCTGCAGGTATGAGAATTTGGCTTCTTGCCGCACTGGGTACGCTGCTGGCAATTGTCGCGTTTGTTTCGGTCGGACTGTACGGAGGCTTCTACAACGTCGCGGCAAACATTCCCCACACTGCTTGGGTTTATTCGCTGCTACAGACGGTACGGGATCGATCGATTGCTGTTCGTGCGGCAGACATAGTCGTCCCGAACGATCTCAGCGATCCCAAGCGGATCGTTTCAGGCGCTGGGCAATACGCCGAGATGTGCAGCAACTGTCACCTTGCTCCTGGCAAGAAGCGGACCGAGATCAGCAGAGGCCTCTATCCGAGAGCACCTGCACTCCGTCGTGGAAGCCGCTCCACACCGGCTGAGGATTTTTGGGTCGTGAAAAACGGAATCAAGATGACGGGGATGCCGGCCTGGGGCGTGACGCACGACGACAAAATCCTTTGGGACATGGTGGCGTTTTTGCGCAAGCTGCCAGAGCTTACGGCTGATCAGTATCGAGCTCTAGTCGAAAATTCTCCGAAAACTCACCATGAAACGATGCAAGAATCTAGCACGCACAACCGCGATAGTGCCAACCTGTCGCCAGGTGACCTACGGTCCAGCCCGTAAGATCGTTGGCCGTTCGAATGGCTTTGTCGTGGCTCCATACGGTTCACAAAAAGACCTCACGCCAATATTGTTAAAGGCGCACATGGCGAAGACGTAACGCATTGCCGACCACACTGACCGACGACAGCGCCATTGCTGCCGCTGCAATGATTGGGGACAGAAGAATTCCGAACGCCGGGTAGAGCGCGCCTGCGGCGATCGGCACACCGGCAGCATTGTAGATGAACGCGAAGAACAGATTCTGGCGGATGTTGCCCATCGTCGCTTCCGACAGGCGGCGCGCACGGACGATACCGGTAAGATCGCCTTTCAGCAGCGTGACCCCGGCGCTTTCTATAGCGACGTCGGTCCCGGTGCCCATGGCAATGCCGACCTCGGCGGCGGCGAGCGCTGGCGCGTCATTGACGCCGTCACCGGCCATGGCGACCGATCGCCCTTCCTTGCGGAGCCTCTCGACAACCGCGCTCTTCTGATCCGGCAGAACCTCGGCCTCGACCTCGGTGATGCCGAGCCGCCGCGCCACCGCCTGCGCCGTCGTCCTGTTGTCGCCGGTCAGCATCACGACGCGGATGCCTTCCGCGGCGAGCGCCTTCAGCGCCGCGGGCGTCGTACTTTTCACCGGATCGGCAATGGCGATGACGGCGGCGACCTTGTTGTCGGCGGCAACGAAGATCGCCGTCGCGCCTTCGCCGCGAAGCTGCTCGGCCTGCTGCTCAAGGTCGGCGGTCGCCACCCCAGTCTCTTGAAGGAATCCGGCGTTCCCTAGCACCACCTTTCGACCTTCGATTGTGCCCACGACACCTTTGCCCGTCGGTGAATCGAAATCTGATACGGGCGCAAGACGTATCTCTCGCGCCTGAGCCGCATCGACAATGGCACGCGCCAGCGGATGCTCGCTCGCCTGTTCCGCGCTCGCAGCAAGACAAAGAGCCTCGTTTTCCTCGAATCCGTTTGCTGTGATGATTGCCACGACCGAAGGCTTGCCTTCGGTGAGCGTTCCGGTCTTGTCGACCACCAGCGCATCGATCTTCTCCATGCGCTCCAGCGCCTCGGCGTTCTTGATCAGCACGCCGGACTGGGCACCGCGCCCGACGCCGACCATGATCGACATCGGCGTTGCCAGACCGAGCGC
Organism: uncultured Rhodoplanes sp.; assembly: GCA_964616635.1. Classification (GTDB taxonomy): domain Bacteria; phylum Pseudomonadota; class Alphaproteobacteria; order Rhizobiales; family Xanthobacteraceae; genus Rhodoplanes. The sequence continues at coordinate 3,807 of CAZTTL010000288.1, forward strand.
GCACGGACAGGCGATGATCAGTACGGTCACCGCAGCGACCAGTCCGAAGGCGAAGCGCGGCTCGGGACCGAAGATCGACCACGCCGCAAAGGCGGCGATCGCGATCGCGATCACGGTAGGAACGAACCAGCCCGCGACTTGGTCGGCCAACCGCTGAATGGGCGCACGCGACCGCTGTGCCGTGCTCACCATCTGCACGATCTGCGCCAGCATGGTGTCGCGCCCAACCTTCTCCGCCCGCATGATGAAGCCGCCGGTGGTGTTCAGCGTGCCGCCAATGACTTTGGAGCCTCGCTCCTTGGTGACTGGCATGGACTCGCCAGTAACCAAGGATTCGTCGAGCGTAGACCGGCCGTCGACAATCTCACCGTCCACCGGGACCTTTTCGCCGGGGCGAACGCGCAGGCGGTCATCAACCCCGATCAGATCAAGCGATACTTCCTCTTCGCTGCCGTCAGCGTTCAACCGTCGTGCGGTTTTTGGCGCGAGGTCGAGCAAAGCGCGGATCGCGCCTGATGTCTGTTCGCGCGCGCGTAATTCGAGCACCTGCCCCAGCAAAACGAGAACAGTGATGACCGCGGCGGCTTCGAAATACACGGCGACCGCGCCATCCGCACTGCGGAAGGCCGGCGGGAAGATATCGGGAAAGAAGATTGCAACCACGCTGTAGAGCCAGGCAACGCCAGTGCCCATGGCGATCAGCGTGAACATGTTCAGATTGCGGGTGACGAGCGACTGCCAGCCGCGCACGAAGAACG
>CAZTTL010000289.1:0-4146 GCA_964616635.1 uncultured Rhodoplanes sp.
CTTCTTGTCCCACAGCGACAGGCTTTTCAGCACCTGCTCGATATGCGCGGGGTTCGGCGGCTTGCCGAACAGGCCGCGGCTGAAGCTCGTGGTCGCCCACACGGTTTCGAAGGCGTCGGTGGTGAGTTCCTGCGGCACGAGGCCGATCAGCGCCCGCGCCGCGCGGTAGTCATGAATAATGTCGTGGCCGTCCACCGTCACCGTGCCCGCAGACGGATTGACGATGCCGCAGATGATGCCGATCAGCGTGGTTTTTCCCGCCCCGTTCGGGCCGAGCAGGCCGAAAATCTCGCCGCGGCGGATTTCCAGGTTGATGCCCTTGAGGGCCTGGAAGCCGGACGCATAGGTTTTCGAGAGATTGCTGACGGCGATGATGGAGTGCATGCAGGCGACGATATAGGAGGTGGTGAGGCGGAAGCATAGGGCGCGGCCCGGCGGAATTTTGAAGGCGTCGGCAGCGTTTCCCTCTTCCTCGCGCAGCCGATTTCGCTTGCCTTGCATTCGCGCTATGCTCGCCATCTGCCATGTCCGACCATGACCCGCCCGATTGGCTCGCCCGCGCGCCCGTTTTTTCCAACCTCGATCGCGCGGCGCTCGAGCTTGCCGCCTCCGCCGTGCGGCGCGTGACCTTGCCGGCGGGGGCGCGCGTGTTCGAACCAGGCCTGCCCTGCAGCGCCTTCCTGATCGTGACCGCAGGCCGGGTGCGGGTGCAGTTCACGGCGGAGAGCGGGCGCGAGATCGTCCTGTACCGCATCGAGCGCGGCGAAACCTGCGTGCTCACCACCTCCTGCATTCTCGGCTCGGAGCCCTATGGCGCGGAAGCAATCTGCGAGACCGCGGTCGAGGCGATCGCCTTGCCGACGGCCACCTTCCGCGCGCTGCTCGATTCCTCCGCCACCTTTCGCGATACCATTCTGTCTGCCTATGCCGCGCGGGTCGGCGACCTTGTCCTCACCATCGAAGAGACACTGTTCCAGCGGGTCGATGCCCGGCTCGCGGCGCTGCTGGCGCAACGCGCCAAGGATGGCGTCGTGACGACGACCCACCAGGCGCTCGCGGTCGAACTCGGCTCGGCGCGCGAGGTCGTGAGCCGCATCCTCAAGCGGTTCGAGCGGGCCGGCGCGATTGCGCTCGCGCGCGGCGCAATTGCGATCAGGAACGCGCAAAAGCTCGCCGACTTCGCCGCGGAATCGTGACGGCCGGCGATCTCTCGCGACCGTGACCTGATCACAGACGGAACGGGCCCGGTCTGGCTTGATGCGGCTTCGGGCTGGCCGCGCTGGCGGCCGGCGTTCGACTGAAGGGGATGACCATGACGAAGAATGTGGGCAGCATCGACCGTGCGCTGCGCATCATTGTCGGCGTGCTGCTGCTGGCTTTCGCCATCACCGGCGTACCGGCGACCGGGTATAATTGGATCGGCTGGATCGGCGTCGTGCCGCTGCTGACCGCCTTCATGGGCTGGTGCCCAGCCTATACGCTGGTCGGCCTGTCGACCTGCCCGCTTCAGCGCAAGGCGTAACGGCGACGCCTGACGGGCGCCAGGCGCGTCGCGCTCGAGCGTTGCTGCGCTCGCGCGGCGCGACCTGCCGTTTCCGTGACGTGTTCCGCTGACGGCGTCCCGCCTTGCGTCTGGCGCCGGAGAAGCATATGCAGGCTACCCTTTCCTCTCTGTCGGGGAACGGCGGCGATGTTCGATTTCAAGGACAAGGTCGTCCTGATCACCGGGGCGGCGCAAGGATTCGGCCGCGTATGCGCGCTCGCCTTTGCCGCGCGCGGGGCGAAGCTTGCCCTGTGCGACATCAACGATGCCGGCGGCGAGGAAACCCTGCGGCTGGTGACTGCGGCGGGCGCCGAGGGGCTGTATCAGCGAGCCGACGTCGCGGTCGAGGCGGAGGTGCAACGCTTCATCGATGCGACCGTCGCCCGGTTCGGCCGGCTCGACGTCGGCGTCAACAATGCCGCCAAGGAGATCGCCGGGCCGACCCTCGACCTGCCGTCCGCTGCCTTCGACGAGATGATCGATACCAATCTCAAGGGCGTCTACTACTGCATGAAGCACGAGGTCGTGCAGATGCGGAAGAATGGCGGTGGTGCCATCGTCAACCAGGCCTCCATCACCTCGAGCATCACCGGCGTCGTCGACAACGGCCTTTATGCGGCGACGAAGGGCGGCGTGATCGGGCTCACCAAATCAGCGGCACTGCAGGTCGCGGCGGACAATATCAGCATCAACGCGCTCGCCACCGCCGGCTTCGATATCCCCAACGATGTGTTCATGCGCTGGATCGTCGACCACAAGATCTCGCCGGAGGCGGCGACCTCCTGGTTCCCGGTGCGCCGGCTCGGCCGCCCGGAGGAAATCGCCGCTGCCGTGCTGTATCTCGCCTCCGACGAGGCCCGCTTCGCGATCGGCACGGTGCTCACCGTCGACGGCGGCTTCACCGCCGGCTGAGGCGGGTCCTGCACCATCCTCGCCGTCCGCATTCGGGGCGTTTGCGCCTGCCGGTGCCGCTCCAGCGGCCCGACTGAGACCACGGGCGGCAGCGGATGATCGATCTTCCGACCGTCGGTTTGATGCTGCTTGCCGGCCTGCTGCAGGCATCGTGGCATGCGCTGGTCAAGTACGGCGCCGACCAACTCATTGTTCTTGCCGGCATGGGCCTCGTCGCCGCGGTCGTTGCCGCCTGTGCGCTGCCGTTCCTGCCGCTTCCGGCGGCGCCGGCGTGGGGCGTGATCGCCGGCGCGGCGCTGCTGCATATCGGCTACAAGTTCGCGCTGGCGCGTTCCTACAAGCTCGGCGATCTCAGCCAAGCTTATCCGCTGGCACGCGGCTTCGTGCCGCTGCTGTCGACCTCGATCGCCTTCGTCCTGCTCGCCCAGGTGCCGTCGTCGGGGCAAGCCTTCGGGATCGCGCTGGTCTCGCTCGGGCTGGTGCTGCTCACCACGCATTCCATCCGCGGCGGCGTCGACCGCCGGATTTTTCTCGCGGCGCTGAGCGCCGGGGCTGCGGTTGCCGGCTATTCGGTGGTCGATGCCTACGGGACGCGACTTGCCGGCAACTGGGCGGCCTTCACCGCCTGGCTGGTGCTCGCTGACACGCTGTCCTTCGCGCTGCTGACCCGCTGGCTGCGCGGGCCGAAGATTTGGGGCGAGCTGTGGCGCCTGCGTGCAAGCCTGACGGCGGCCGGCCTGCTCGGGGTGATGTCGTTCTCCGTTTTCCTCTGGGCGCTGAGCCGCGGCCCGGTGGGGGCGGTCTCGGCATTGCGCGAGAGCAGCGTGCTGTTCGCGACCCTGATCGGGATCGCGGTCCATCGCGAAAGCCCGTCGCCCATCAAGATCGCTGCGGCGGCGCTGATCGTGGCGGGACTGATCGCCATCGCCGCGTAGCGCCGCCGCCGTAGCGGCGCTCGATGTAGTCGATCACCAGCGCGTTGAATTCGGTGATTGAAATACCTCTCCCCGCGGGCGGGGAGAGGTCGGATGCCGAGCGTAGCGAAGGCATCCGGGTGAGGGGGTGTTGCCGCTAATCGAAGCCCCGCCAAGCACGTTGCGCCGCTGACAGCAAACACACAAAGCTATTGCGTTTCATCGAGGGCGGCAGCAATCGTCTCCAACACGCCGTCGATGTTTCCAAGGACATCGTTGTTCCAGAAGCGGACAACCCGATAGCGGTGCTGCTTCAGCCACACGTCGCGTTCAACATCGCGCTTGTCGGTAGCATGTTGGCCACCGTCGACTTCAATAACGAGTCGTTGTTCGCGACAGACGAAATCGACGACGTAGGGCCCGATCGGCTCTTGGCGAACGAACTTGTAGCCATTCACGCCGCGCGATCGGAGCCTGCTCCAAAGCTTCGTTTCGGCGTTGGTCGAATTGCGACGCAGGCGGCGGGCGCGTTCGGTTTTGATCTCGTTCGAACCGCGCATCTTGAAGCGCCTTAAGGAGAGCCCCTCACCCGGATTGCTGCGCAATCCGACCTCTCCCCGCAGGCGGGGAGAGGTAAAAAACCACGAGCGATGTTGGCGCGCTACGCAGCGGAGAAAGAGCCCCCTCACCCCCCGCGCGTGGCCGGCCGCCCCAGCCCCCCCCGCCGGGGGCGGGGTTTGCGCATACACCCCCCCCCCCGCCCCCCCCCCCCCCCCC
>CAZTTL010000289.1:4156-4559 GCA_964616635.1 uncultured Rhodoplanes sp.
CTTGCTCTTCGCCGCCTACTCCGCCGCTTCTCCCGCACGCGTAGCGCCCCCGCCATACCTTCGCTCGATGTAATTGATCACCAGCGCCTTGAAGTCGGCGGCGAGCGTGGGGCCGCGCAGGGTCGCGACCTTCTTGCCGTCGACGAACACGGGCGCGGTCGGGGACTCGCCGGTGCCGGGGAGCGAAATGCCGATATCGGCGTGCTTGGACTCGCCGGGGCCGTTGACGATGCAGCCCATCACCGCGACGTTCAAACCCTCGACGCCGGGATAGCGCGTCTTCCACTCCGGCATCGAGTCGACGATGAAGCCCTGAATCTCCTTGGCGAGTTCCTGGAACGTGGTCGAGGTGGTGCGCCCGCAGCCGGGGCAGGCCGCGACCAGCGGCACGAACACGCGAAAG
>CAZTTL010000290.1:0-4543 GCA_964616635.1 uncultured Rhodoplanes sp.
TGGACGCCGGTTCGGCCTGCAGAAAATGCGATCACTCAAAGAGAAATAGAGCGAAATCCGATTCCGTTAGGTCGGATTTCGCTCTAGCGCGATTGCATTCCGTGCTCACCCCTTCTCCAGGGCGCGGGAGATGACGTTGCGCAGGCGTCGGGTGAAGCTCGCGGGTATTGCTTCTTCTTCTGTATCGGCGAGTCTGAGGCCGACGACCGTCACCACCCCGTCAGTCACTTTGTTGGCGATCAGCATGATCGGCCCGACCGGCAGCGCATCGCCGATCTCCGGCGGATGGCCGAGGTTGTCAGCAAAATAGTCGCTGAGCGTGATGCCGCGCTCCTCGGCCGGAATCTCGACACCATAAATTTCGGCAAGCGCGCCCACCATCACGTCGCCGCCGACAAAGAAGTCGCCGAGTAGACGCGGGTCGGGCGCGAGCGGCGGCGGCATTTCGACGAAAAACCGGTCGAGCGCCTGTGCCTTTTGCGGCGGCGCGAGGAAATACACATGGTCGCCCTGGCGGATCGCCCCGGCCTCACTCGCGGTGAACACCGCCTCGTCGCGCACCACCAGCATCAGTTTCGCCCAGGGCGGCACGATGCGCCGGCGCAGATACGGGTTGTTGGCCTGCACGTGGTAGCCGACCAGCTCCTGCTCGAGCTGGCCCGGGAGATCGAGCTCGACGCGCCGCGGCGGCGGCTCCGCGCGCGGCAGCGCGACGCGCAGGAGACGTGCGGCGGGCGCAAGCGTCCACCCCTGGACCAGGAGCGACACCAGCACCACGACGAAGGCAATATTGAAGTAGAACGGTGCACCGGGAAGCCCGACCAGGAGCGGTATGGAGGCGAGGAAAATCCCCACCGCCCCGCGCAAGCCCACCCAGGAGATGAACGCCCTCTCCCGCCACGAGAATTGAAACGGCGTAAGGCAGAGAAAGACACTGAGCGGACGGGCCAGCAGCATCAGGGTCGCGGCGACGATCAGCGCCGGCTGGGCATAGCGCACAAGCTGCTGGGGCGATGCGAGCAGGCCGAGCAGCACGAACATCACGATCTGCGCCAGCCAGGTAATCGCATCAAGGAAGACGACAAGCGGACCATGCGCGCGCGTCGGGCGGTTACCCACGATCAAGCCGGCGAGATAAACCGCGAGAAACCCGGAGGCATGGACGACCTGCGCCAGCCCAAACAGGCCGAGCGCCATGGTGGTGACGAAGGGTGCGTGCAAACCCTGCGGTAGCGCCAGCCGGTTGAGCGCCAACACGGTCAGCCGCCCGCCGATCAGCCCGATCGCGGCACCGCCCAGCCCCTGCCCGGCCAGATCCATTGCGATCTCCGGCCACGGCCGATCGCCGGTAGCCAGCAGTTGGACCAGCACGAGGGTGAGAAAGATCGCGAAGGGATCGTTGGTTCCTGATTCGATTTCGAGCGTCGCCGCCACCCGTTGGCGCAAGCGCAGGCCGCGCGCCCGGAGCAGAAACATCACCGCGGCGGCATCGGTCGACGCGGCCACGGCGCCCACCAGCAGCGCCTGCTTCCAGCCTAAGCCCATCAGCCAGACGACCACCGGCGCGGTAATCGCTGCGGTCAGCATCACACCGAGGGTCGCGAGCGTCAGGGCCGGTGCGATGACACTGCGGAAAGTCGCAAAGCGCGTGCGCAGGCCGCCGTCGAACAGGATCAGCGCGAGCGCAATCGAGCCGACGAGATAGGCAAGCTGGACGTCGTTGAAGCGCACGCCAATGGGCCCGGACTCCCCGGCCAGCATGCCGAGAACAAGGAACACCAACAGCAGCGGGGCGCCGAAGCGCATGGCGACGAGGCTGGACAGGATGCCGGCCAGCACCAGCACCGCGCCGAACAGGATGGACAAACTGGCCGCTTCGATGAGTGCCATCGCAGGCTGGACAATTTCGCGGTCACGCCCGACGCCGCGGACTGCCCAGCCGCATCTCAGGGCGAGCCCGAACCGGCGAATACGCAAACCCGATCACGGCGAACGGCTCGCTCGAGCGAATTCCGTTCAGGTGAAGTCGGAATTGGCTCTAATTGTCTTTTGTGATCGCATTTTCTGCGGCGAACCGGCATTCATTTCGCCGGAAAATGCTCTAGCGGCGCGCCTCGCTTCGTCGATCGCGATTTGTCGCATTCGATGGTCATCGTAGCATGGGCGAGGTCATTGTACATTGTTGCTGGTCGCCATAGATTCCGCGCCGATTGGCTGAGCCGGCGAAGCGCAGAGGCACTGCGCCGCGAGGCTGAACCGCCCGCCCCGCGGGCGACGATGATCAACGAATGGAGAAAAGCAATGCCGGTTCCGGTTTCGCTGATGGCGCTCGGGGCAACACTGGTAATGTTTGCCGCCGACCGGGTTCCGACGTTTGACGTCAAAGCGAGCTGCAGTTCCGTGGCCAAGCTCGGCCTGTCGGTCTCGCAAAGTCCCGATGCCTGCATCAAGGATGAAGAGGAGGCTCGGGCACAACTCAAGGAAAAGTGGGATTCATATCCAGTCGCCGACCGCAATCGCTGCGTTGCCACAACCGAGATCGGCGGGACGCCAAGCTATGTCGAGATTATCACCTGCCTGCAGATTGCGCAGGACGTGAAAAAGCTGAAGGAGCCGGTCCAGTAACGGCGACCGGCGGCCGTACATGCCGCTGGTTCCCGAAGTACAATTACTTCGGTGACTATGTCGGCTCGGTGCAGATTTGCCGCTGGTAACACCGAAAGCATCGGGCGCGAAAGTGGAAACCGGTTTCGCGAAAACACGATGCGACAACACAAAAATATAGAGCGGCGAAGCGACTCAGTTAGATCGCTCGCCGCTCGAAGCCCGGAGCGCGGAGCGCAGTTGCTCGAACATCTCGACGACTGTGCTCCGCTTTTCTTCGCACGGCGCCCGTGTCCGATCGGCGGTCGACGCCTCGAGCGAGATGCCAGCCGCCTCACGCGGCGTGCGCCGTCAAATCTCCTTCGTGATGATCACGCAGGAGCCGGTTGACGAAGCCGGCGACGGCGTCAAGTGCCGCCTCGGGCGCTTCACGATGCGGCGAGTGCTTCGCGCCGGGCAATAGTGTCACCTCGACCGGGCAGTAGCATTCCTCCTGTGCGACCGCGATCTGGTGCGCCGTCCCGTACTGGTCAGCTTCGCCCTGCACGATGAGAATCGGCACGCGGATGTAAGCGAGCTCCTCGCTTATATCCCATTTGCGAAAGGCCGGGTCGAGCCAGATATCGTTCCAGCCGCGAAATGCATTATCGACATCGGCATGATAGCGGGCGAGCCGCTCGCGCAAATCCGTCGTCCGATAGGCTTCGCCGGCGGCGGCAATGCTCGCGATTCCCGTATCTTCGGTAAAAAAATGCGGCGCCATCAGCACCAGCCCGCGCACGCGGTGGTCCTCGACATTGCCGGCGTAAATGGTGGCGATGGACGCGCCGTCGCTGTGCCCGATCAGCAGGCCGCGGCGAAAGCCGATCGCCTCCAGCACCGCCGGCAGCACCTCAAGCGCCTCCGCGTGCATATAGGACACCGGGCGCGGCAACGTCGCCGGGCTGGACTGACCATAACCGGCACGCGAATAGACGAACACGCCGGCGCCGGTCGCCTGCGCCAGCCGATCGGGAAAATCCCCCCACATGCCGACGCAGCCCAGCCCTTCATGCAGCAGCACCAGGGTCGGCGCGCTGTCAGGACGCGGACCAATCATGCGGTACTCCAGCCGCTGGCCGGCAATATCGAGAAAGCCACTGTCGGGAAGCGTCATCGGTTCACCTTGCAGCAATTCCAGAAAAGCCTGGAACGGGATGGCATGGAGCTGGTGTGTCCGATCCCTTGCGGCAAGAGCAACGCGTTTGCAAACGAAAATGTCCCCGGCCGATCCGACCGGGGACTGGTCGCTTGTCAATCAGAGCCGACGCTGAGCGCCTCAGGCAGCCCTGGCCTGCTCGACCGCCGCGCTCATGCGGCGGGTCGCTGCGTCGGTCGCCTGCATCGAGGTTTCAGCGATGCGGCGGGCGTATTGCAGGAAGCTTTCGAGATTGTCGCGCCACAGCTCGCTGTGCACGGCGGCGAAATCCTGCGGCGTGCGGCAGTGAAGCAGTTGCTCGAAGCGCTTGACGTTTTCCTCCATGCGCGCGCGGGCGAAATTCGACCACTCGCGCGAGATGTTTTGCGAAACCTCGACCAGCATCGAGCTTGAATGCATGATCGCGCCGAAATTCTCCGACGACTTTTGCGCCGCTTGGCTCGCTTCCTCGCCGGACAGGCCGAGCGCGCGGCTGAACTGGTCGGCCGAACGCTCGGCGAGCCGCGCCGCCATTTCGGCGCCGGACTGCAGCACCTGGTGCATGAATGACCGGGGATGGCTGGACCGTTGCGTTTTGACGCCGCAGGTGAGCCAAGCCTCTGCTTTCGCAAAACAAGTCTCTGCTTTTGCAAAAAAAGGGCCGCGAACGGCCCTTTTTCTTGCGCTTGCTGAAACAGTTGTCGGATTCAGTAGCGCGCGGCGATCGGAAGCTCTTCGCCCGGGAAGAGCGTAATGACGCGG
>CAZTTL010000291.1:0-4525 GCA_964616635.1 uncultured Rhodoplanes sp.
AGCTTGCCTCCGAGGAAAGGCGGATTGCCGACGATGAACTCGGCCGGCGGCCATTCGGCTTCGACGTACATCACGTCTCCCTCCTCCTTGTGGGGAGGGTCGGCGTCGTGCGGTCGCGTTTGCGCGTCCAGCGCAGGCGCGACCGTGCGCGCCGGGGTGGGGGTTTTCTTCGAAGATTTACCCCCCTCCCTTCCCTCCCCCACAAGGGGGGAGGGAACAGAAAGCCGCTGCCCTGCAGTTTCCTTCTCGTCATGGGCGGGCTGGCCCTGGCTTGAAGCAACGGTTGCTTCTGCGTCTACCCGCCTGATCAGCGCGTCGCGGCATTCGATCGAATCGAGCTTGCGCAAGATCGGCTGCGGCTTGGAATGAATGCCGTTGCGCAGCCGCCACTGGATATCGCCGATCCAGATGGTGGTGCGGGCCAACTCGGCAGCGAGCGGATTGATCTCGATGCCGTGCACGATCTCGGGGCCGATGGTCGGCGCCTGCGGCGCCAAGCCCAGCGCTTCGCATTCGAGATTGGCGCGGTTTTCGATGTCCTTCACGCCCTGCAAAGCGAGATAGAGAAAATTGCCGGAGCCGCAGGCGGGATCGAGGATCGTGACCCCGCGCAAGCGTTCGAGGAAGCGCGCGCGCACCTCTTCCGCCGCTTCCGTCGGAGTCATGCGGCGCCTCGTCTTCGCCCGCGGCGGCGGTTTCGTCTCGCCGTGCAAGAACTTCTCGATCTCCGCCTTCGCCGCCGCCCATTCTTCGCGCAGCGGCCGCAGGATCACCGGCTCAATGATCAGCATGATCTTGTCGGGATCGGTGTAGTGCGCGCCGATCTGCCCGCGCTTTCCCGGATCGAGAAAGCGTTCGAACAGCGTTCCGAAAATCGTCGGATCGATCTGGCTCCAATCGAGACTGCCCGCGGCCTGCAGCAGGCCAATCTCACCCGACTCCAAGCGCAGCGCACGCCGGCCGTCGAACAGGCCGCCGTTAAAGTGCGCGATGTCAGTGAGGTCATATTCGCCGCCCTCCTCCATGGCCGCGAACAATCCATCGAAATAGCGTTTGGAATTTTCCGGCTTCTCGGCGCAGCGTTTCAGGAGTTTGGGGAAGAAACCGTTCGGCAGCAGCTTCACGCTGTGGGCAAAAAAGCAGAAGACCAGTTGATTGACAAAATGGGCGACATTCTCCGGCGTGTCACGGCCTTGCAGGCGCAGCGCTATGGTGGAGAACTTATCGGCGGCCTCCTTGGTGACCGCCGCGCGGGTCTCCGTCGGCCGCAGCTTCTGCGGATCGAAGAAGACTGCATGCAGAATATCGAGTTTTTTTGGGTCGGCGAGATCGTCGAGCGATAGCTCGTAGGTCTTTGGCACCGCGTTGGTCCAAGCGGTGCGGATGAGAAATCGATCCGTATCGCAGGCGACCTGGAGCGGCGGATTTTCGAGCGCCGACGCGTAGCGCACGAGTTGGTCGAGCGCCAGGTTCAGGTCGCGCTTTTTCTTTTTGTACTCCCAGGCGAAGTGCCCCTGTTTCCAGACATCGGCAAATCCATCGCCGCCGCCGGTCTTGGTGACGCCTTTCTCGAACGCGAACCGCTCGCCAGTAGGATCGTCTTCCGCGGGCGTCGGATGACCAAGCAGACGGCAAAGATCGATGAAATGCTCTTGCGCGGCGGCACGCTCGGTCAGCGTGACCAGTTTCCACTTTCGAATGAAGGCGTGCGGGGTCATCGCCCCAATGAGTTACCAGGGATTCGTCGCAGCAGAAACCGGCTTGGATGCCAAATAGCCTCGAATACTGTGTGATAGGCAGCTCTGCGCCGGAGCCGGCCGAAAGCCTGAGCCCTCCCGCGCCCCATGGGGACAAGTCCGAAGTCCCGCTCGTCTCAGCAGACGGAATCGCGCATGATCCGCCGACTGACTTGCCGGAGCGTGAAGTGCATGACCTTTGCTCGTCAACGCGATCTGTTCGAAGATGAGGCGCAGGCTGACCTGTTCGGCGAGGACGCGCCAACACCGGTCTATCGCGCCGATCCCGATGTCGTTCGCGCCGAGCTTTACAAGATGCTGGCTGAGGCAAAGGCTGCACAGACGCTCTCCTGGGCGCCGAAACGCATCGCGCTCTGCCGTACTCTCTTCCCGCAAATGTCGAACTGGCTGCCGCGCGACGAAGCCGAGCAATTGTGTTTCGAGTTCGAAACGGAGTTGACGCGGCTCGAAGCCGCGTGAGGCGGATCGTCCCGCCCTCGTCCGAAGTCGGCTATGCCGCATCGCAAACCGCTGCCGGAAACAGCGGGGAGCGGCGTTGCCCCCGTTACCTCACCGGCACACGGACAGGTGCGCGCTTGTCGTTTGCCGCCACCCGCACGCGCCGACCGCCACCGCCGCCGCTATTCGCGCTGCCATCGGCGAGCCCTCCCAGCGCCATGATCGCGGTGCCCATCGCCGTGCTGCCAAAGGTGATGAACACGCCGAACAGCAGGAGGCCGAGGGCTGTCGCCGGGGAATAGTCCGCCACAATAAGATCGCGCAGGCCATACAGATTGAACGCAAACAGGCCGCCGACCAGCAGCACCGCGACCGCGGTGCCGATCGCCAGATTGACAGCCAGCAGCCGGAACAGCGGGACCCGGAAGATCAACCTGAGCGAATGCATCATGGTCGTCAGTCCCGTCCGCTTGTCAGGATCGCCTCTATGCTAGAGCGAATTGTGGTCCGGTGGAATCGGAATCCGCTCCATCTCTGTTTGCGTCATCGCCGCTTCTGCGGCGAACCGGCGCCCCCCGGATCAAGTCCCGGATCAAGTCCGAGGGCATGCTTTGGCGGAAAATGCGCCAGCGCAGGCAGCCCAACTGCACGAGCGAGGCATTGAGTCGCGTTGAGCCATCAGCGTCATCCCATATCCATAAGCGGTACCGGGGAGAACATATTCCACATGATCAAACATCGGCTTGCGGCGCTCCCGCTGATGGTGCTGATCTTCGTCGCGCTGCCCGCGCCGGCGCGCGCAGCCCAATGCGGCGGCAATTTCAACACGTTCCTCGCCGCGATGGCGCGCGAAGCCACCGCCGCGGGCGTGTCCCGCGCGGTGATCAACGGCGCGTTTGCCGGCCTCACGCCAGACCGGCGCGTGCTCGCCTTCGATCGTCGCCAACGCCATACCTTTCGTAAGAGCTTCGAGCAGTATGCCGCGACCCGTGTCGTGCCGGCGCGCATCGCCAGAGCGAAACGCCTGATGCGGCGCCACGCCGCGCTGCTCGCTCGCGTCGAGCGGGAGTTCGGCGTCCCGCCGACGCTGCTGATGGCGATCTGGACGCTCGAAAGCGACAATGGCACCGGCGACATGGGCAAGCTTCCGGTGATCCGCACCATCGCGACGCTCGCCCATGACTGCCGGCGCACCGAGCTGTTCCAGCGCGAGCTGATCGCGGCGCTGCAGATTCTTCAGCGTGGCGACCTGCCGCAGCGTGACCTGATCGGCGCCTATGCGGGAGAGATCGGTCAGACGCAGTTTCTGCCGTCCTCCTACATCAAATACGGCGTCGACTATGACGGCAGCGGCCATGTCGACCTGCGCCACAGCGTGCCCGACGTGCTCGCCTCGACCGCCAATCTCTTGAAGGTCAATGGCTGGCAGCGTGGCCAGCCATTCGATGAGGGCACGGCCAATTTCCAGGTGATGCGCGAGTGGAACCGCTCGACGATCTACCGCAAGACCATGGCGTATTTCGCCGCGCGGCTGGAGGGACGGTAGAGCCCTACCGCCCTTCGAAATCCGGCTTGCGCTTTTCCTTGAAGGCGGAAAGCCCTTCGACATAATCGCGGCTGTCATAGACGATGCGGCGCAAACCTTGGATGCGCTCGAAGCCGAGCGGATCGACCGGATGCGCGCCCTCAAGGATGCGCAGCTGCTCCTTCATCACCGACACTGCGAGCGGCGCGTTGGCAGCAATGTCGCGCGCCAAATCATAGGTGAAGGCTTCGATCTCCTCGGCGGGAACGATGTGGTTGACCATACCCATGCCTTCCGCCCGCGCCGCGCTGACCGGCTTTGCCGAGAACGCCATCTCCCGCACGATGCGCGCCGGCGCCGCATTGAGGAAGGTCAGGAGGCCGGAAATGTTGTACGGCACGCTGAGCTTTGCCGGCGTGATCGCGAAGCTTGCATTGGGCGCGGCCACGATGATGTCGCAGGCGAGCACGACCTCGCAGGCCCCGCCCCAGACGCCGCCTTCGACCATGGCAATCACCGGCGCACAAAACTCCTCGGTCGCCCGCACGAGATGACGGACCGGATCGTCCCAACCGAGCGGGTCGCGATGCGTCACCGGCAGTTCGAGGATATTGTAGCCCGCCGAGAAGACCTTGGCGCCGGGCTGCGCCCGCAGAACCACAGTGCGCAGCCGCTGCTGGCGGAAAGAATCGAGGGCGGCGATGATCTCATTGATGACCTCGCTCGACAGCGTGTTCCGCTTCTCCGCATGGTCGAGCATGATCGTGCCGATAAAGCCCTCTTGGGTCACTTTGGTGAAAGACAT
>CAZTTL010000292.1:0-4507 GCA_964616635.1 uncultured Rhodoplanes sp.
GATGTTGCTGGTCGAAACCAGCGACGACCATGCCGCCGGATGCTTCGCCGACGGATTGATGGCTGTAACAGGTTGCACCTACGGTAAAAGCAACATCAAGAAGACCTATTACGGGAAGATGGCGTTCACCCTGATCGACACCCGGCGGAACAGGGCCGTCAGAGTCCAGTTGAAGCCGGAATTCTTCGGCAAAATGCTCAACTCGCCGTTCGTGCAGCAACGCAAGCAGGGAGTCTTGCCCCAGGACATTCCGGCGAGCATCACCGACCCTCTGGTGGACGGCGTCATGAGCCGGGCGGAGGCCGAGTTTCTGGATGTCAGCCCGATCTTCGATTATGCACTGTCCAAGAAGAAGGGCAGCTTCGAGAGCGATCTTTGCGAGGTCTGCGGGGAGCGCGTCTTTGCGCACAAGCTCCACGACGTGAACGGCAAACGGGTCTGCATCCCTTGCTCGGAAGGCAAAACGCCCGACCGCCAAACGGCCGCCAAGGATTGACCTTCGTCCTCCACGGTTGGCCGTCGGAGTGCGACCTTCATCTTCCGCGAAAGAAGAACCGATGATGTATGTGCTGGCTGCAGCGGTGATTGCGGCTGCGTCATTCCTGTTCGCCATGCTCGGGCTGGGTGGCGGCATGGTTTACGTGCCCATCCTTCACTGGATGGGGTTTGACCTGAAGACCGTCGCTATCCCACTCGGCCTGTTGCTGAACGGATTGAACACCTTCGTGGCTCTGACGGTCTACGCCAGGAAGGGCTTGGTTGACTGGCGGGGTGGTGCCGCCATGGGCATCGCGGCGACGGTTGGCGCGCCGCTGGGCGCGCTTGTCCAGCCGATGGTGCCGAAGGACTATCTGCTGGTGTTCTTTGCCGTGGCCGTCGTTGGCGCGGCGGCACGGATGGTCCTGACTGCGTTCCGATCGCAAACACGGGTGCGCGAGTTGGCGACGCCGTCCGCGCGGCTGGCGGTCGGCATCGGCGGCGGTGGCGCGATCGGCTTCGTCGGCGGACTGCTAGGCATCGGCGGAGGCTTTCTGGTCGGTCCCATTTTGTTGGCGTTGGGGTACCCGGTGAAGCAGGCCGCGGCGACAACTGCACTTGTCGTCACGTTCTCGTCGATATCCGGGTTCGCGGGCTACGTCGCTCAGGGGCAATTCCCGTTGCTGCCGACCGTGCTCGGCATTGCGGCAGTGCTGCTCGGCTCGCAACTGGGCGCACGCTTCATGACCGGCAAGGCAAAAGCCGCCTGGATCACTCAAACCTATGCAGTGGTCCTCGTCGTCATAGCGGCCAAGCTGGTGTGGGAGGCCGTGGGGCAATTTTGAATTAGGAGAAGACGCTGCCCGGATCGGTCCGGAGCATTCCGAGGAACCGCTTTGGTTCATGACAGCGCCGGTAGCATCTAGCGAGCTCCGGTTGAGGAGACGGACATGAAGAACATCGACGTATTGGTGATTGGTGGAGGACCCGGTGGCACACCGGCCGCCATGGCCCTTGCCAGCGGAGGCCGTCGGGTATTCCTGGTGGAGAAAGGCGGGGGCCTTGGCGGCACGTGCCTGTTCGAAGGCTGCATTCCTTCCAAGATCCTGCGTGAAAGTGCCCAGCGCCTGCAGGCAATCAAGCGCGCGGAAGAGTTCGGCCTGCAAATACCTGCCGGTGAAATCAAAATCGACTGGAATGCGATCATGAGGCGCAAGGCCGCGATCCTGAAGCGCCGCTCCGAAGGTGCCTTGCAGCACGCGCATCAGCTTCCGACCCTGACAGTTCAGTTCGGCCGCGCCACACTGCTCGGTCCGCGCCAAGCTCGCATCGTGCCGGAAAACGGAGAGCCCGAGGACATAGAGTTTGCCAACGCGATCATCGCCACGGGATCGGTGCCGCACCTGCTGCCGATCAAAGGCATCGACCTGCCGCAGGTGATCACGAGTGAACAACTGCTTGAAGTCGAGCGCCCGCCAAAGCGCCTTGTCGTCATTGGTGCGGGTCCTATCGGCGTCGAGATGGCGCAGATCTTCGCCGCGTTTGGCAGCCAGGTTACGTTGATCGAGGCCGGCCCACGCATCCTCGCGCCCGTTGACGAGGAGATCGCCATCGCGCTGCAGCCTCACATCCAGCGCCAAGGCATCGCGCTGGAATTCGGTGCCCAGGTTTTGGGGATCTCCAGCAATGGCAACAGCGCCCGCGTGGAATACCGCGATGCCGCGGGCGCTCAGCATGAGGTTGATGCCGAATCCGTACTCGATTCAACCGGGCGCACCCCAAATGTCGATGGCCTCGGGCTGGATCGTACGGCGGTGCGCGTCGACCATCGCGGCATCAAGGTCGATGCCAAGCTCGAGACGGACGAGCCAGGTATTTACGCCGTGGGTGACGTTGTCGGCCAGCCGATGTTTGCCCATTGGGCAACCGCCCAGGGACTGGCGCTCGCAAGGCATCTCCTCGATCGGCCGGTTCGTTTTCCAATACCGGAGAGCAATTCCGCCGTCATCTTCAGCACGCCCGAAGTCGGTATTGCCGGTCTCACCGAGAGTGAAGCCCGCGCAGCGGGCCACAATGTCGGCATCGCGCGCTACGACTATCGTATAGACGCTCGTGCGCAGGTTTCGGGCCATGCCGAGGGCATGCTCAAGATCGTCTACGACAACACGACCCGCGCGGTGCTCGGTGTTCATGTCCTTGTCGAGGACGCTGCACCGCTTCTCGGCGAAGGCACATTGGCGGTCAGTTCGCACGTGCCCATTGAAGCCCTCGCCACGGCGATCCACGCGCATCCGACGCTGAGCGAATCGATGGAAGTCGCGGCCCGCGAGGCATTGGCTTCCGGAGGTTAGCCTCTGAGGGCAGATCTCGGCCGGTCTGCCCGCGCGGCGGCACCCGTCATCGACGCGGTGCAATCTGACCTATCTATTGCCGGGCAACACAGGCTGAAGCGCCTGCTCGGCGCGATCGGAAGGTCCCTATGCTGAAGTACAACGTCACCGCCAAGCGGACCGACGCCCATGGCAGTATCGCGCACTGCAAGGATGCGGAGATTGTCCTCGACACGGATGTCAGTGGCCGGTCTGACGCCTTCAATCCAGCCGAGCTTTTCTCGCCGCCCTGGCAGCTTGCATGATCAAGAGCATCGAGCGAGCCACCCCGATGCTGAATTTCGATCTCCGCGGTGTCGAGGTCAGGCTCCACGGCGTTCGTCAGGACAGCCCGCCGATGATGGTGTCGGTCGACTACGAGCTGATCGTTGACACCGACGAAAACGAACGCCGCCTCGATCTTCTGCACCTCAATGTGCGCAAGTTCGGAACGATCTCGAACACCGTGGCGGCCGCGACCAAGCTGGAAGGAACCATCCGCCGGCGCACGTCCCCATAGCTCAGGGCTTTTACAGGCGGCTCTGGCCGCCGACAATTCGAAGGAGAAAATCGTCGCCGTCGAAATGAAATGCCGAATAAGGCTGGAGAAGGTCGAAAAGGATGAGCACAATTGGTAGGCGCCGATCAGCCGACGCGCCGTCCCTCTACATCGATCAGCAGCTGGCCGTCTTCCTTGTAGAAGGGCCCAGGCGGCAGGCGGTCGAGCAGATCGAGCACTGCGTCGCTCGGCCGGCATAGCTTCACGCCCTTTGCCGTGCAGACGATCGGCCGATTGACCAGGATCGGATGCTCGACCATGGCGGCAAGCAGCGTCTCGTCGCCGACCGATGCATCCAGAAGTCCCAGTTCTGCCGCCGGCGACTTGGTCTCGCGCAAAGCGGTACGCGGTGTGAGACCTGCGGCAGCGAACAGACCGAGCAATTGAGGGATGGTCCATCCGGTCTTGAGATATTCGATCACGCTCGGGCGATAGCCCGCCGCCTCGATGATCGCGAGGACATTGCGCGAGGTGCCGCAGTCCGGATTATGATGGACGACGACATTCATGGTCTATCCTCGGGCGGGGCCACCGACCGGCGCGGCAGTAACAGGTGGTGCCGACACACGGCGTCTGACGGCCGGACCAGCCTCGTACCAGCCACGTGTCGCGTTGACGATCTTGACGACCGACAGCATCACCGGAACCTCGATAAGAACGCCCACCACGGTCGCCAGCGCCGCACCGGAATTGAACCCGAACAGACTGATGGCGGCCGCAACGGCGAGCTCGAAGAAATTGCTGGCGCCGATAAGCGCCGAGGGCGCCGCCACGCAATGGGCCTCGCCGACCGTGCGGTTGAGCATATAGGCCAAGCCAGCGTTGAAATAGACCTGGATCAGGATCGGTACCGCCAGCATGGCGATGATCAGGGGCTGCGCGAGGATCTGTTCGCCCTGGAAGCCGAACAACAGGACCAAAGTCGCCAGGAGGGCAACGAGTGACACAGGTTGAAGCTTCTTGAGCAGAGCGGAAAGAGCAGGCTGCCCACCGCGCCCCATGATCGACTGGCGGACAAGCTGGGCGATGATGACCGGCACCACGATGTAGAGCGCGACCGACAGAAGCAGCGTCTCCCACGGAACGGTGATGGCGGACAGGC
>CAZTTL010000293.1:0-4466 GCA_964616635.1 uncultured Rhodoplanes sp.
TGTCCTCGGCGAGTTCCTCGATCGAGACGCCCGCCTTGATGCGGCGGACATTGGCCTGGCTCAGGACCAGCCGGTTGAAGGGAATGTCGCGCGAGCTTGAAAGCGCGATCTTGGCAACGGACTTCGGCATGGATGGTCTCCACGACGGGCCGGCCGAGAGCTCTTTCTCGACTTCCACAACCCGTCACGAAGGCTGCAGCCCACCTCTTCTCTAAGGGGTGAGCCGCAGGACCGGAGGTCGGGAAGGGCGCAGAGCCGGAGCGCCACGGAGCCAAATCCAGCTTTCAGGCGGCGCGGTCGAGGAGCTTCTTGGCCTGCGTCTCCAGGTCCAGCCGGGCGTCCTGGTGCGTCTTGTCACGGGCCAGAGCCGTGATGCCCTGGACGAAGTCGAACAGGCTTGCCGGCGGATGGCCCTCTTCGGCCAGCACCGTCTCGATAATCTTGGCGGTCTCGGACTTCGAGAAGCCACGCTTTCTCAGAAAGTCGGCCCGGTCCTCGTCGGTGCGGGCGACGATCTGCGCACGCGCCGCCTTGATGCTGTTGATGAACGGCGCGGGGCTGGAGTTCGCGAACCGCGTCAGCGCCGGGGTAGCCTCGCTTGCGAAGCGAGAGGCGGCGTATTTCGAGTGCCGGATTGTAATCTCCTGGAAATCTTCGACGCCCCACAAATTCCGGTTTTGGCAGACGGCGCGGAGATAAAAGCTTGCCATGCCGAGCGTCTTCGCCCCGACCTCCGAGTTCCAGCAATAGAAGCCGCGGAAAAACAAATCCGACGAGCCGTCGGGAAGGCGTCCCGCCTCGATCGGGTTAAGATCGTCGACGAGAAAGAGAAACACGTCGCGATCTGAGGCGTAGAGGGTCGTCGTGTCGCGGGTCACATCGACCCGGGGGTTGTAGACGCCGGTCGACCAGTCAAGTACGCCGGGAACCTTCCAGCGCGTGTCGCCCACGCCGTCGCCGGCGATGCGTTGCACCGCCTGGACGAGCTCATGGTCGTAGATGCGACCATAATCCGGGCCGGTGACGGCGCGAAGCTCCACCCGGCCGTCATCGACTTCAAGCGTCTTAATCTGCTCGGTGCGATGCGCGGTGAGGCCGTATTGCAGGTTGATCCCGGCGAGCGGCGCCGGGAGTTGCCGGAGATAGGTGGCCGGAGCGCCCACCAGCGCGGCGAGTTGCCCGAAGCTCCAGTGGGTCGGCGCGACCGGCGCTTCGGAGCCCGGCAGCGTGAGCGCCAAGTGGTCCGGGTTATTGCGGCTTGCGTCGACCTTGATTGCCGCGCTTTCGACGGTTCGGGTGTGGCTGCGTTCGGCGCGGCCGCGGACGGATGCGAACAATTCGGATAACGACAGATGGCGCTCGTCCGCCGGCCGCGAGTACCACTCAGACGAAACGCGGGACACACGCTGGCCCCGGTTTGCGTCCACTTTGTAGCCGCCGCTGACATCGCGCCGGCCGTCCAGAATCTCCATGGTCATGGGACTTCTCCGCGACGGGTCGGCCGAAAACCTCTTTCAGCCCCCAAACCCGTCACGGCGAACGCCGCCCGCCTTTTGCTTTTCTTAAGTCAGGCGCATTCTCAGCTCACCACGTTAAATGCCTCCGGTGCGCTTAATAATGAGCGCTCGCGACGACTGCGGTCGGGCTGGAGCGCAGGGGACCCGGAGTTGGGGCCGAAAGGCGCAAGTTTTTGTGCGATGCGCGAGCGCGCGTTTCTTCTTGTGTCCGCGAAATCCCTCTCCAAAGCGGACCCACGGGCGCCGACTCTTCGCCTCGAAGCCGGATTGCGGGAAACAATCCCGATGTGGATGTTAAATCTGCAAGGGATGTTCTCTTCGATTGGCAGCGAGAAGAAGTCGCGACCGACATCGAAACGCGATCTTGACCTCGCAGCAGCGCGGTTCAAGGAACTGATGCGAGGGGTCGAGCGATGGAAGAACAAAGGTTCAAGAGCGTCTGGGACGCGATCGAGGGTTCGCCTGCGGAAGCTGCCAGTCTGAAGGCCCGATCGGATGTGATGATCGCCATCCGCGAGGTTGTCGACAATTGGAAGGTGACGCAGGCCGACGCTGCTAAACGGCTCGGGATCACTCAGCCGCGCCTCAAAGATCTTGTGCGGGGCGGACCGACAAGTTCAGCCTCGATGCGCTTATGAATCTTGCCGCACGGGCTGGGCTGTTGGTTCGTGTGAAGGGAGTCTGACCGGGGGCTTAAATCCGCGGTCGATATCTCCGGTTTGGCCGACGCCGGCTTGGCGCGCGTCACCGATCCCGGGCGCGATAAGATGACCCTCCTATTTATGCGCAACGACATCCTTGCGCACGATGTGTCGTCTTGGTCGCTTTCAGATTTTACTCTGTTCGATCATTGTTGCTCGCAAAATGGCCAGTTGGGCGCGTGCGTTTTCATGGAATGCCGCGCCAACACCGCGGGCAATGCGTCGCACGCGGGCGATGAGACAGTCAGATGGCGACGAAGCGTTCGATTGAGATGAAGTGGGCAAATGCGGATAATTTCTTGGCAGCCAGACGCGCAAATGGCCCGCCAGGGCCCAAGATTCTGTTTTCTGATGGGACGATGATTTCGTCTGGTAGTCAGGCGATGGTGCTGTGAGCGCTGTTGGGTGCGGCAGTGGTCGAGGCAGACGGCATAATCGAGGTTTGACCTGTGCCACGGCGCGCGCTCCCGCCACGTTACCCGCCGACCGGCACTTGGCCCGCACAAATGCGCGCGGACATGGCGGCCGCGTATCTCGATTACCGGGATACCACGGAGTTCGCGATTGCAATTCGCCGCGGCGATGCGCCGCCTCCATCCTCTCTCAGGGGTAGCGGAAGGAAGCGCGAGCCGGTGTGGTGCCGCGAGGAACTTGATCGGTACCTTGCGCCCGCACCCCCAGACGGGCAAAATGATGAGCGTGCCAAAGAAGACCTGCGGTTGCTGGTGTGAAACCTCCCCGGTCGGCGAAGCGACTCCCTCGCTATGTGCGGCGCAAGCCCCTCTCGGGTGGCCGCTGGGGCTATTTCTTTGAACCGCCGACCTGGGCACGTATGTCCGGCTGCCCGATCAAGGCCGAGCCGTTGGGCGACGACTACGATGCAGCAGTGCTACGCGCCGAAAACGTCCTTCTGAAAGCATTCGACTCCTGGCGCACCGGGGGTCTCGTGGACATGGTGCCTATCGGCCCGACTGTCGGCACATTCGATTGGCTGGTGTTCGTCTTCAAAAGACATCAGGCCTGGGCGGACATCGATCGAAAGACACAGCGTCTTTACGAACAGGGACTGTCGCTTTTCGCCAGTCATCGATTGAAGGATGGGGCTCGCGCCGGCTCCAAGAAGATCACCGATTTCACGCGCGGCTTCGTTGACGCTGTCTATCAGAAGCTGCTCGTCGTCGAGGAAAAGAACGCCGCTGGAATAGTGGTTCGGCGCGAGCGAAGACGATGCGCGAATGCCGCCATGACCGCCTGCCGGCGGGCGTGGTTCGTCGGCCAGCGCGCTGAGGAAAAGCTTGTCCCCGAGATTAATCCATTCGCGAAAATGGGGCTGAAGAAGCGGCGGCCGGGCGAGGCGCGACGGGAGACGCCAACCGCCACATGGAGCGAACTTATTGCTTTCCGAGCCAAGGCGAAGGAGCTTGGCTACGGTTCGGTGGCGACCGCAGCGCTTGCCGGTTGGGAGTGGCTGCAACGCGAGGAACACCTCTTTGGCGCTTTCCTCATCTCACACTATCGGCCGAGCGAGCGCCCGAACGCCGTACGCGTGGTCCATCCGAAAAACGGCGAAGACGCTTGGTGGCCGCTCTTTGACGAGACGCAACCACACGCCGACCATTATCCGCTATTTCCTGAGCTGATGGCGGAACTCGACGCGCTCAAACAGAGCAACGTTGTTGGCATCGATGGTTTGATGTTTCGACGGGATCATCCGCATCGCCGCGGAGCGATGGCGGTGCCGTGGATCACGTCGCGAGGGGAGCTCGACTACCTCCGAAGTGTCGTCAAGAAGATCATTCGCGCTGCGGGATTGCGCGACGAACTCTCGTTTACCTCTTTCCGCCATGGCGGCTTCACCGAAGGGGCCGACGCGGACATGACGGATGCCGAGCTCCGCGCGGCCGGCCGGCACCGGTCGGCCAGCCAGCTGCCGACCTACGCCAAGCGTACCCGCAAACAACTCGTCTCGGTGGCGAAGAAACGGCGCATGGCGAGGACGAACGCAGCCCAGTTGTCGGAATAGCGGTCGGGCGGGCACCGATCGGCGAGCCAGCTGCCGACCGACGCGAAGCGCACCCGTAAGACAACTCATCTCGGAAGAAACGGCGCGTGGCGAGAACGAACGCAGCCCATTTGTCGGAATGGCGGCCGGCCGGCTTGTCGGAATGCCGCTGCGCGATTCGACTAAGTTATTGATTTTATTGGTGGGCGCACAAGGACTCGAACCTTGGACCCGCTGATTAAGAGT
>CAZTTL010000294.1:0-4445 GCA_964616635.1 uncultured Rhodoplanes sp.
GCTGCGCCTGCAGCGAGGTCGCATTTTGGCTCTGACCACAGTACCGCCTCATCCTGAGGAGCGGGCGTCAGCCCGCATCTCGAAGGATGCATGGTTCGAGACGCCGTGCTTCGCACGGCTCCTCGCCATGACGGCGGAAACTGTAAGTCAGTCGTCTGCCGAATTGAGCAACAGGGGCTTCCGCACGATGCGCTATTGACACGACGCCGTCGCTCCCAATGATCGTGGGCGCCCCCACACGCCCAAAGTCAAGGAGGACAGCGTGCTCGTCGATCATCGCACCTATCGCCTGAAGCCCGGATCGGTCCCCGCCTATCTCGGCCTCTATCAGAAGAACGGCATGGCGGCGCAGACCCGCCATCTCGGCCAGCCGGTTGCCTACATGTTCGCCGAAAGCGGGGAGCTGAACACGCTCGTCCATATGTGGGCCTATGACGATGCCGGCGATCGCGCCCGCAAGCGCGCCGCGATGATGGCCGATCCGGAATGGCAGAACTACATGCGCCTCAATGCCGAGGCCGGGTTCCTGCTCGATCAGCGCACCTGCCTGATGATTCCTGCCCCGTTTGCGCCGATCAAACGCTGACGCCGCTCGCGGCGATCGCAGCGCGGCCGCGCGCAAGACCTGAGAAGAAGTATATGCCCGCGAATGCCACGGCGGGCCGCGGCGGAAGCGCTTGATTTAACGTAACAGGTCGTCGGGAGCGTAAGCTCCGCGCGGCGCTCGATGCGAATTCCGTTCTGACGGAATCGGAATTCGCTCTATTTCTTTGTTGAGTGGTCGCATTTTCTGCGGCGAACCGGCGTCCACTCCGCCGGAAAATGGTCTAAGCGGATTTGCCCGGAAGAGCCAACGAATGAACTCTGAACACACTCACGGCGGCGGATGCTCATTTTCTCCGTTCGTCCCCGCGCAAGCGGGGACCCAGGAATCAAGTTGCTGGATTCCCGCTTGCGCGGGAATGAACGGAGTACCCTGCTTAGCTACTGTGCCGCGTCACGGCAGCTTGTCGAAGCCTTCGCCGAAGCCCTTGAGGCTCATGGGGAATCCGATGCCTTCCTCGGGCGTCTGGAAAATGAAGAAGGTTGCGGTCTTGCCGTTGCGCAATTTGCCGACCAGCGTGTCGTCGAGCACCACCTCGGCATAACAACCGCGCAGGGTGCAGCGAACGAACCCGGCGCGCCCGACATCGACATCGTCGACCTTGAGACCGAGTCCGGCCGGCAGCAATACGCCAAGCGGCACCTGGACCCGCATCAGCCGGGTCTTCTGGTCGGCGGTGCGCAGCACCAGCACCGTCAGTCCCACATTGGCGCGATCCTCAGCAACCACGCTTTGGAACAGTGCGCACTGCTCGCTCTGCGCTCCCGGCGGTGTCTCGCAGCGGATCTGCCAGTCGTCGTGAACCGACTTGATCGCGCCTTGCGCCTGCGCGATCGAGGCGGCGCCGGTCATCAAGAAGATCAGTGCGATCAGAGCGGCCGGGAGGAGCCCGGCAAAAAGCCGCGCCTGCAAAATCCCGCCGCGAACCGCGTCTCTCATCAGCCGACCTCCTTGCACTTTGCTTTAATCGCGCTGTCTTGCCACTGGACCGACGCATGCGCGTCGTTATATATGACGCGAACCACGTCATTGGTGTCGTTCATCGGGGGCCCCTCGCCCGCTGCTCGCAAAGCGCTGCAGTGCGGGTCGGCAGCGATACGAATCTTTGCTGCGCTGGTTACGAGGCACATTGCGAGTGGGGCAGAATTGTGGTTTTAGAAACTCGGGTTGCGCGCGATGCCAGCCCAGGCGACGAGCCCCTTCACCCGGCGCGGGTGCGGTTTTATGAACTTTCTGAGACGCAAACGGTAATGGACCGGCGCCGATAAGCCGGCCGTATTTATCATTCGGCGAAAGGAGCCTACAGGACAATGGCATCCGCCCTAAGATTGCTTACCGCGGCATTGGTTGCCGCAGCATTTTTCGGCGCAATTGAACCCGCCTGGGCCGTTATCGGCCAACCGGCTCCTTGGGAACTCGGTATGCAACAGGCAGCAACGCCGGTGATGGCGGATATCGTCTGGTTTAACGATTTCCTATTATGGATCATAACAGGCATAGTCATACTCGTCCTGGCTTTGCTTGTCACCGTCATCATGCGTTTCAATGTCAAGGCAAATCCGGTTTCGGCGCGCACCACCCACAACACGGTGATCGAGCTGATCTGGACGGTGATCCCGGTGATGATCCTCGTCTTGATTGCGGTCCCGTCGTTTCGCCTGATGTTCTTTCAGCTGGATACGCCGCCGGCGGACCTCACGGTCAAAGCAACCGGGAAGCAGTGGTTCTGGACCTACTCCTATCCCGACAACGGCAATTTCGAGTTCGACTCGCTGCTCGCCTGCAATAGTGACCGGACCAAATGCCAGTCGCCCCGTCTCCTCGCTGTCGATAATGAGATGGTCGTGCCGGTGAACAAGGTGGTGCGGGTGCAGACCATTGGCGCCGACGTGATCCATGAGTTCGCCGTGCCGTCGTTCGGCGTCAGGATCGACGCCATTCCGGGCCGCCTCAACGAGGCCTGGTTCAAGGCGACGCACGAAGGAGTCTATTACGGCCAGTGCGCGCAATTATGCGGCCGCGACCACGCATTCATGCCGATTGCGATCCGCGTGGTGAGCGAGAAGGCTTTTGCTGACTGGGTAAAGCAAGCCAAGCAGAAATATGCCGACAACGATGCTGAACCGCTGACCGTGGCAGCAGCCGCGCCACGGCACGGCAAGTAAGACGCAGTGCCGACCGGGCGGAAAGGACAAGAGGATCAAATTATGGACGCGACGGTAGGAGCCCACGACGCCCATCACGAGCACGCGCACCCCACCGGCTGGCGGCGCTATTTGTTCTCCACCAATCACAAGGACATCGGCACGATGTACCTTGTTTTCTCGCTGGTCGCGGGCGTGATCGGTGGCATCCTGTCGATCGCCATGCGGCTCGAGTTGATGGAGCCGGGCATGCAGATTTTCGGCAGCGCGCACGAGTTCAACGTGTTCGTGACTGCTCATGGTCTGATCATGGTGTTCTTCATGATCATGCCAGCGCTGATCGGCGGGTTCGGCAACTGGATGGTGCCGCTAATGATCGGGGCGCCGGACATGGCGTTCCCGCGGATGAACAACATCTCGTTCTGGTTGCTGCCGGCCGCCCTGTCGCTGCTTGTGATCTCGCTGTTTGTCGAGGGCGAGCCCGGTGCGTATGGTGCCGGCACCGGCTGGACGGTCTATCCGCCACTCTCGACCTCGGGTCATCCCGGACCGGCGGTCGACTTCGCCATCCTGTCACTGCATCTTGCCGGCGCCTCCTCGATCCTCGGCGCGATCAACTTCATCACCACCATCCTCAATATGCGCGCGCCCGGCATGACGCTGCACAAGATGCCGCTGTTCGTATGGTCGGTGCTGGTGACCGGCTTTCTGCTGCTGTTGGCGCTGCCGGTGCTCGCCGGCGCCATCACCATGCTGCTGACCGACCGCAACTTCGGCACGACATTCTTTAATCCCCAGGGCGGTGGCGATCCGGTGTTGTTCCTGCATCTCTTCTGGTTCTTTGGCCATCCGGAGGTCTACATCCTGATCCTTCCGGCCTTCGGTATTATCAGCCAGGTCGTCTCCACCTTCAGCCGCAAGCCGGTGTTCGGCTATCTTGGCATGGCCTACGCCATGGTGGCGATCGGCTTCATCGGCTTCATCGTCTGGGCCCACCACATGTACACGGTCGGCCTGTCGACCGCCGCACAGTCCTATTTCGTGGTGGCAACGATGGTCATCGCGGTGCCGACGGGCATCAAAATCTTCTCCTGGATCGCCACGATGTGGGGCGGGTCGATCGAGTTCAAGACGCCGATGCTGTGGGCGCTCGGCTTCATTTTCCTGTTCACGATCGGTGGCGTCACCGGCGTGGTGCTTGCCAATTCCTCGCTGGATCGGTCGCTGCATAACACCTATTATGTCGTGGCGCACTTTCACTACACGATGTCGCTCGGTGCCACCTTCGGCATCTTCGCCGGCTGGTACTACTGGTTCCCGAAGATCAGCGGCTACATGTATTCGCAGACGATCGGGAAAGTGCACTTCTGGCTGTCCTTCGTCGGCGCCAATCTGATTTTCTTCCCGCAGCACTTCCTGGGGCTTGCCGGCATGCCGCGCCACCTTGCGGACTATCCGGATGCCTTTGCTGGCTGGAATTTCATCTCCTCGATCGGGTCCTATGTGTTCCTTTGCGGCCTCCTCGTGTTTTTCTACGGCGTCTACCGCGCCTTCCACGAGAAGGTGCTGGCAGGCGACAACCCGTGGGGCGCCGGAGCGACGACACTCGAATGGACGCTGCCTTCGCCGCCGCCGTTCCATCAGTTCGAAGTGCTGCCGCGGATCCGCTGAGGATTGCGTGATTGGACGGCGGGTCG
>CAZTTL010000295.1:0-4413 GCA_964616635.1 uncultured Rhodoplanes sp.
GCATCGCCACGGGGATCGCGGCCACGGTCAGCACCAGGGCGAACTGCAAGGTGGTGAGGATCGGGTCGCCACGGAAGATCGCGAAGGCGATGATCGTCGCCACCAGAACCACCGCGAGGATGATCAGGTAATTGCCGATCTTGAGCACCGCGCGTTGAAAGTGGCTGACGGTTTGCGCCCCCTGCACCAGTTCCGCTGTCTTGCCGAAATAGGTGTTCGCACCCGTGGCATAGACCAGCGCGCCGATCAAGCGAGGGGCGAACGAGCGCCAACGTGTGTTGCGCGATCATCAGCTCCTCGTCCGTCGGAATGACCCAGACAGAGACCCGACTGTCCGCGGTGGAAATGCGTGGCCCGTTGGAATCGTTCGCCTGCCCGTCCAGCCTCACGCTGAGCCACGCCAGCTTGGCGCACAGCGTCGCGCGGACCTGGGCGGAGTGCTCGCCGATGCCGGCGGTGAACACGAAAGCGTCCAGCCCGCCGAGCACGGCCGCGTAGGCGCCGGCATGTTTGGTCATCGCGTAGACGAAATACTCCACCGCGGCGACCGCGCGCGGATCGATCCGTGCTCTCCTGCAACTCCCGCATGTCGTCGCTGATGCCGGATAGGCCGAGCAGGCCCGCGCGCTCGTACAGCATCTTCTCGAGCGACGCGTCGCCGAACAGCTTACGGCGCAGCAGATAGAACAGCGCGCCCAGCGGCACGTCGCCCGAGCGCGTCGCCATGGGCAGGCCTGACACGGCGCCGAAGCCCATCGTTGTCTCGACACTTTTTCCGTCCAGCATGGCGCACATGCTGGTGCCGCCGCCGAGATGCGCGGCGATTACGCGCCGCGCCTGCGGTGCGAACTTCGGTACCTGCCGGCTGATGTCGTCGTAGGAGATGCCATGGTAGCCCCAGTGACACACGCCGGCATCGCGCACGTCCTGCGCGAGTGCGTAGATATGCGCCACATCCGGCATCGTTCGATGGAACGAGCTGTCGAAACAAGCCACCTGCGGCAGGCCGGGAAAAGCCTCTGCCAGCGCACGGGCTCCCAGCACGTTGTAGGGCTGGTGCGACGGTTCCATGACCACAAGCGAGTCGAGATATGCCAGCACGTCGCCCTCGATCCGCACCGGCGCCTCGAAACGGGTGCCGCCGAGCACAACCCGGTGGCCGGCGGCTATCACTTTCTTTCACCAAGATATGCCGGCTCGCCGGCTCAACCCTCGCTTCTTGCATGCCGTGAGACGGGCCGCTTCTCAGTGCCCCCCGAACATACGGTCTAGAACTTTGCCCCGCCTGACTGAACGGCGCCCCAAGCGGTCTGCTATGTTTCCTGAAAATCACCCGCGCGTAGCAATGATGCAGTCCTGACAGCATCGGCACAGCGACAATGGCCCCATGCCGGTAGACCGCCAGCCAGCCCGCGACAAGCGGACAAGAGGGAGCCTCAGCCTAACAATGTGGCTCCCCCCGCCGGCCTGAAATCACCTATAAAATCGGACACCAATCCGCCCAGCCGCGGATCCCATCGAGAAACCGTCATTGTTCGAGGTGCCCTGCAAACCGATGCATTTCCGCTCGCGGGTTGACACCATTCGTCAGCGCTGCATAACGGAGTCCGGCAAAAGTAAGGCCAAAAAATTTGGCGATGTGATATGATGAGGAAATTCCAACCTCGAGGAGGAACGGTCCAGCAGCACCACACTCATCCATGGCCTCACCTGTCGCGAGCGGTGTACCGTGCGCCATGTGCGTGATGGAGTAAGATTCGATCAGCTCATTGCCTTCTCTGTCGACCCAGACCTCGCGAGGATAGCCGTCGACCATCAACTGAACCGACGGCGTTATCGGCAGACCGTGAACATTCGTCCATTGTTTGAGGATTTCGCGCGCGTTCGACGGGATTACCGTCGTGTCGGCGCTCCCATGCCATACGGAGACGAGAGGCCACGGCCCCTCGTGCGTAGTTGCGGCACGCACCAGATCGCCCCACTCCTGCGCGGAGCGGGCGGGACTTTGCGACATGCTTTTCAATGCCTGTTGCACGTTCGTCGCGGCGCCGTACGGCACACCGCCAATGATCGCCCCCGCGGCGAAGACCTCCGGGTAACAAGCAAGCATAACGGACGTCATCGCTGCTCCCGCTGACAGTCCAGCGATGAAGACGCACCGCCGATCGATGCCTCTGTCGATTACAATTTTCTCAACCATTTGTCGGATGGAGAACGCTTCCCCTTTACCCCGCTGGATATCGCCGGCGTCGAACCAGTTGAAGCAGCCGTTGGGATTATTGGACCGCTGCTGCTCGGGAAGCAGTAGCGCGAAGCCGTACCGGTCGGCAAGCGTCGACCATCCTGCCCCAAGATTGTAGTCTGCCGCGCCTTGTGCGCATCCGTGAAGTATAACGACAAGGGCTGGATCCGCCGCGAGCCGTGACGGCACGTAACTGAACATTCGCAAGTTGCCCGGATTAGCCCCGAAGCCACGATCTTCATCGAGACCCGTGGCCGTAGCATCCAAGCTCGGTGTGTGGATGCGCTTCGCACCTCGTATCAACTTTTCCCACTTGTCCCGGTTGCAAGCGCGGTTGGCAGGAGTTTGCGTTAGATCAAACACCGTGGCTATTCCTCAAAAAGCATTCACCTCATCAGCGACTGACCTGCAGAATAGATTCCTGGTGCACAAAATCGGCCACCACGGCCTGCTGCACGGCGGGGGAACCCGCGACCGGATCACTCGACGCGATAAAGCGTCCCGTATTCTTTGGCAGCCTCGCATAGCAGCTCCCTGACCTGGTTCGGTCCGACCGCATCGGTCACTCCGAGAACGCGCCCGGGGGCGCCGGACTTATACAGCCGGACTTCGCAATCGGCGGTCACGTTGATCGAATATTTTGGTCCGTCATAGCTCTGGCCGGACGGGCATCCCTTCTGCACGAACCAGAAATCGCAATGTGGATGGTTCGTGGATCGACGATCGAGGTTCAGATCAAGCCGCAAAGCAGCGCCTGACCCGCTCATTTCACCATCGGCCGATTTGACGGTGGGCACGAGGACCGTCTCGACCCATTCGACGCCGCGCTGAAACGCGCCGTCTTCTTGCTCATCTTTTTTGGGTGTCTTGTCGGCGCGGTTGCGCCCGGCCAGAAACGCATCAACCATGTCTGACATACGAGACTCCTTGTTCTGCAATAAACGCTGAAGAGTTGTGGTAGCACCCGCCCCCGTCCGAACCAGCTGAACAGCTGCATTAGGGTTTGAGGCGGCATCGAAAGGCGCACCCGTCACATACTTAACTCAATAAAATAGTTAATCAACATCGTGCGAATGGTCGCCCTTCAAGTCTCCTTTATATAAGAGCGGCGGACAGGAAAACTAAGATCAACGAGAAGAAATATTTCAGCCCGACAGCGCCGAAACCGGAACCGCCTTGTCGACAACGATCCCGAGCGGCTGCAGTGGAGCCGTCAACAACGAACCAGAAAGTGAAGGATCGCAAGCACCGAATGCGATGATTTGCTGATTTTGCCTTACGCACCAAGCCGGCCGGATCGAATTTTCGGGACCACTGAAGTGGCCCCCGATTTTGGGACCGGTTGCTTGATTGGAGCGGGGCCGGCTCTGTCGTGATAGACGGAGCGGACGATGACGAAGAAGGCACGACGGAAGATTGATGCGGCGCTGAAGGCGAAGATTGCCTTGGAGGCGTTGCGCGAGCAGGCGACGGTGGCGGAGCTGGCCACGCGCTATCAGGTCCATCCGAACCAAGTTTACGCTTGGAAGAAGCAGCTTCAGGAGCAGGCGGCGCGGGCGTTCGATTCCGGGGTCGCGCGCGAAGCGGAGGCGGCGCGCGGACGCGAGATTGAGCGGCTGCATCCGAAGATCGGGCAGTTGACGGTGGGCCGCGATCTTTTTGTCGGTGAGGTCCGGACGATGAGCGCCCCGGACCGCCGCAAGAGGCTCTATCGCACCTACCCCGTTCTGTCGATCCGGCGGCAATGCGTGCCGCTGTCGCTGGCCCGCTCGGGCGTCTACCGCCCACCGCCGGCCAATGACGACGCCGACCTCGCGCTGATGCGGCGGATTGACGAACTGTTCATGGCGTGGCCGTTTCTCGGCTTGCGCCGGCTGGTGGCCATGCTGCGGGCGGAAGGCTGTCGCGTCAATCGCACGCGGGGGCAGCGGCTGATGCGGCTGATGGGGATTGCCGCCCTTGGCCCCAAGCCGCGCACCAGCAAGCCGGCGCCGGGACACAACGTGTTTCCCTATCTGCTGCGCGGCCTCGCGATCGAGCGGCCGAACCATCTCTGGTGCGCCGACATCACGTATATCGATTGCGATCCGCGTGGTGTCGCCGACGACCGATGCAGTCAGATTCTCACAAAGCTGACGCAGATAGGCTGCGAGTTCACAATCGCCGCCCTC
>CAZTTL010000296.1:0-4403 GCA_964616635.1 uncultured Rhodoplanes sp.
AGGCCGGAGCCGATCTGCGAGGCGAGGCGGATGCGCTGGCTCTCGCCGCCCGACAGCGTGCCGGCAGCGCGCGCGAGCGTCAGATAATCAAGCCCGACATCGACGAGAAAGCGTAAGCGCTCGCGGATTTCCTTGAGCACACGCGCGGCGATCTCGTTCTGCTTCGCGGTGAGCTCAGCCGGCAGCGCGGTGAACCATTCGCCGGCGCGCTTCACGCTCATCGCGCCGACTTCGCCGATATGCCGGCCGGCGATCTTCACCGCCAGCGCCTCGGGCTTGAGGCGGTTGCCGTCGCAGGCGGCGCAGGGAATGGCGGTAAAATATTTGCCGATCTCCTCGCGCGCCCACTCGCTCTCGGTCTCCTTCCAGCGCCGTTCGAGATTGCGCACCACCCCCTCGAAGCTTTTCTTCGTCTCGTAGCCGCGCAAGCCGTCGTCATAGATGAAGCGGATTTCGTCCTCGCCCGAGCCGAACAGGATGGCCTGCTGCGCCTTCTTCGGCAGGTCTTTCCATTTGGCGTCGAGGGTGAAGCGATAGTGCTTGGCGAGCGCCTCCAGCGTCTGCAGGTAATAGGGCGACGACGAGCGCGCCCATGGCGCGATGGCGCCGCGCCGCAGGGTCGCGTCCTTGTCGGGGATGACGAGGTCGGGGTCGATCTTTTGATCGAGGCCGAGCCCGCCGCAGGCAGGGCAGGCGCCATGCGGGCTGTTGAAGGAGAACAGCCGCGGTTCAATGTCGGGGAGCGTGAAACCCGACACCGGGCAGGCGAATTTTTCGGAGAACAGGATGCGATTTGCGTCGGAGGCTGCAGCTGCTGCAAGCTTCGTTTTCTTGCTTTCGTCCTTCGAGACGGCGCTACGCGCCTCCTCAGGACGAGGTCCACTGTTTCTTCTTCCCCGCGCCTCTCTACTTTTTCCGCGCTCCTTTCCATCCTTGGTCTGTTCCTCATCCTGAGGAGCGCCCGCAGGGCGCATCTCGAAGGATGGGGGTGGCGCATCCGCAAACTCCGCCACCGCCAAGCCGTCGGCGAGCTTGAGCGCGGTTTCGAGTGACTCGGCCAAGCGCGTCGCGATATCCGGCCGCACCACGATGCGATCGACCACCACGTCGATGTCGTGGTTGAGTTTTTTATCGAGTACGGGCGCCTCGGCGATCTCATAGAAAACGCCGTCAATCTTCACGCGCTGAAAGCCGCGCTTCATCAGCTCGGCGAGCTCTTTCTTGTATTCGCCCTTGCGGCCGCGCACGAGGGGGCTGAGCAGATAGAGCCGCGTCCCCTCGGGCAGCGCGAGGATGCGGTCGACCATCTGCGACACGGTCTGGCTCTCGATCGGCAGGCCGGTGGCGGGCGAATAGGGCACGCCGATGCGCGCCCATAAGAGGCGCATGTAGTCGTAGATCTCGGTCACGGTGCCGACGGTCGAGCGTGGATTCTTCGAGGTGGTCTTCTGCTCGATCGAGATGGCGGGCGAGAGCCCGTCGATCTGGTCGACATCGGGCTTTTGCATCATTTCGAGGAACTGGCGCGCATAGGCCGAGAGCGACTCGACATAGCGGCGCTGGCCCTCGGCATAGATGGTATCGAAGGCGAGCGAGGATTTGCCCGAACCCGACAGCCCGGTGAACACCACGAGCTGGTCGCGCGGAATCTCCACGTCGATGTTTTTCAGGTTGTGCACGCGCGCCCCGCGGATCGCTATCACGCGGGCATCGCGGCGGCGCGGGTCGGCGGGGTCGGTCATGCCAAACACACGGGGACAGTCAGGGGTTGCGGAGCGGGAGGGGCGCCGCCTCCGCAAGGTAATCAGCGCTGCGGCCTTTCGCCACCGCGCGCGGCCGTGAACCCACAACGGATGCAAATCACGTGGGCCAGGTTCGGACCTCACCCTGAGGAGGGGGCGTCGGCCCGCGTCTCGAAGGATGTTCGCGCGCACTGCCGACGGGGCATGGTTCGAGACGGCGCTTCGCGCCTCCTCACCATGAGGGGATTGTTACTGATCGACGCCGAATTATCCTTCTGATCGACGCCGAATTATCCTTCTGTTCCCTCATCCTGAGGAGCCCGCGTAGCGGCGTCTCGAAGGATGCTCGTACGCACGACCGGTGAAGCATGGTTCGAGACGGCGCTTCGCGCCTCCTCACCATGAGGTCTGGTGTGATGGACCGCCCTTGATCGCTCGGACGAAGCGAGTTCACCCGCGCCGGAACTCGCGCTAGATTTCGCCGGTTCAGGAAACCGGCCCGACGCAGCGGCCTTGCGCGAACCCCTCCATGGCCTCGAAGAAACAAACGCAAGATTTGCCGCAGACCGCAGTTGCCGACCTCACCGAGGCGGAGGCGAAGGCCGAACTGCAGCGGCTCGCCCAAGAAATCGCCGCGCACGACAAGCGCTATTACCAGGAAGACCAGCCGACCGTCTCCGACGCCGCGTACGATGCGCTGCGGGCCCGCAATGCCGAAATCGAGGCGCGGTTTCCGGCACTCGTGCGCGAGGACTCGCCCTCGCGCAAGGTCGGCGCCGTGCCGGCGCAAAAATTCGCCAAGATTCGCCACGCGGTGCCGATGCTGTCGCTCGGCAATGCATTCAGCGAGGCGGAGGTCGCTGATTTCGTCGACCGTGTGCGCCGGTTCCTGCGCCTTCCCGAGGACGCGCCGCTCGTGGTCACCGCCGAGCCGAAGATCGACGGGCTGTCCTGCTCGCTGCGCTATGAGGGCGGACAATTCGTCAGCGCGGCAACGCGCGGCGATGGTTATGAGGGCGAGGACGTCACCGCGAATGTGCGCACGATCGATGAAATCCCCGAGCGGCTGCATGGCAGGCACGTGCCCGACATCGTCGAGGTGCGCGGCGAAGTTTATATGCGCCATGCCGACTTCGAGGAACTGAATGCCCGCCAGCAGGCGGCCGGCAAGCCGGTCTTTGCCAATCCGCGCAATTCGGCGGCGGGCTCGCTGCGCCAGCTCGATCCGGCGATCACCGCGTCACGGCCGCTCAAATTCTTCGCCTATGCCTGGGGCGAGATGAGCGCGCTCGCCGCCGACACGCAGTTCGAAATGGTGCAATGGCTCCACCGTGTCGGCTTCAAGATCAATCCGCTGATGCGGTTGTGTCACTCCCTTGACGAATTGCTGGTGGCCTATCGCGATATCGAGGAAAAGCGGGCGACCCTCGGCTACGACATCGATGGCGTCGTTTACAAGGTCGATCGCCTCGACTGGCAGGACCGGCTCGGCTTCGTCTCGCGCAGCCCGCGCTGGGCGCTCGCCCACAAGTTTCCGGCGGAAAAGGCGACGACGGTCGTCAACGCGATCGAGATTCAGGTCGGGCGCACCGGCGCGCTGACGCCGGTGGCGAAGCTTGCGCCGGTCACCGTCGGTGGTGTCGTGGTGCAGAACGCGACCCTGCACAATGCCGACGAGATCGCTCGGCTCGATGTGCGCGTCGGCGATACGGTGGAAATCCAGCGCGCCGGCGATGTCATCCCGCAAGTGTTGCGGGTGTTGGTGGATAAGCGGCCGCCGGATGCCGAGCCGTATGCGTTTCCCACGGTCTGCCCGTGCGATCTGAAGACGCCGGTGGTGCGCGAGGCGACCGCGAGCGGCGAGGAAGGTGCGATCGCGCGCTGCTCCGGCGAGTTCGCCTGCCCCTACCAAAAAATCGAGCATCTGAAGCACTTCGTCTCCCGCCGCGCTTTCGATATCGAGGGCTTGGGGGAGAAACAGATCGAGTTTTTTTTCGAACAAGGCTGGCTGCGGGAGCCCGCCGACATTTTCACGCTGGAAGCGCGCAACGACACGATCCGGCTGCAGCAGCAGGAGGGTTTTGGCGCGCTCTCGGTGGGCAACCTGTTCACGGCGATCGCCGCGCGGCGCGACATCGGACTCGAGCGCTTCATTTATGCGCTCGGCATCCGCCATGTCGGTGAGACCACGGCGCGTGCGCTTGCGCGCGCTTACGGCACCTGGCAGGCATTCCACGATGTCTGCGTGCGGCTCGCCGCGAGCGATGCCGAAGCGCGCGCTGAGATGGACGCGCTCGATCAGATCGGCGATGCGGTGATCGATAGCCTTGCCGCCTATTTCGGCGAGACCCACAACCGCGGCATCGTCGAGCGATTGACCGGTGAGGTGACGATCCGCGAGGCGGAGAAAGTGGCGACTGCGACCCCGATCGCCGGCAAAACCGTGGTGTTCACCGGGACGCTGGAAAAGATGACGCGGGAGGAAGCCAAAGCCATGGCGGAGCGGCGCGGCGCCAAGGTCGCAGGCTCAGTGTCCAAGAAGACCGACTATGTCGTCGCTGGCCCTGGCGCCGGCTCCAAGCTTGCGAAAGCGCGCGAGGCTGGCGTCAACGTGCTCAGCGAGGACGAGTGGTTCACGCTGATCGGCGAGCAAGGATGATG
>CAZTTL010000297.1:0-4402 GCA_964616635.1 uncultured Rhodoplanes sp.
ACATTTTCGACCTGCTCGCGCGGTTTGCCGATTACGGCTTCAACAAGAGCCACGCTGCAGCCTATGCGCTGGTCGCCTATCAGACCGCCTACATGAAGGCGAACTTTCCCGTGGAGTTTCTCGCCGCCTCGATGACGCTCGACATGGGCAATACCGACAAGCTTGCCGACTTCCGCGCCGAGGCCGAGCGCCTTGGCATCAAGATCGCGCCGCCCTCGATCAATGCTGCCGGGGTCGACTTCGCCGTCGAGAACGGGACCATCCACTATGCGCTCGCGGCGCTGAAGGGCGTCGGCCGCCAGGCGGTTGAGGCGATCGTCAATGCACGCGGCGATAAGCCCTTTGCCAGCCTCGCCGACTTTGCCCGCCGCATCGATCCGCATGCGGTGAACAAGCGCGTGCTCGAAAGCCTCGCCGTGGCCGGCGCCTTCGATCCGCTCGAACGCAATCGCGCGCGCGTCGCCGCGGGCATCGATCAGATCCTCGCGGAAGCGCAGCGCGAATACCAGGCGGCGAGCAGCGGCGCCTTCGAGTTTGCCTTCGGGGGAGCAGATGCGGGCGGCGCTCTGCGCCTTCCCGACGTCGAGCCATGGTTGCCGGCGGACCGGCTGCGCCGCGAATACGATGCCATCGGGTTCTTCCTTTCCGGCCATCCGCTCGACGACTATGCGCATCTCCTGAAGCGGCTGCGCCTGCAGTCGTGGTCGGAGTTTTCGCGTGCGGTGAAAGCAGGGGCGACCGCCGGCAGGCTCGCGGCGACCGTCGTGTCGCGCACCGAGCGGCGCACCAAGACCGGCAACAAGATGGGAATCATCGGGCTCTCAGACCCTTCCGGCCACTACGAGGCGGTGATCTTCAATGAGGGGTTGCAGCAATACCGCGATCTGCTTGAGCCGGGCATGGCGGTGATCCTGTTCCTCACCGCGGAAGCGCAAGGCGAGGAGGTGCGTGCGCGTATCCAAACCTGCGAGCCGCTCGACGAGGCCGCAGCCAAGCTTCAGGCCGGTCTGCGCATCGCGTTGTGCGACGAGACGCCGTTGCCGGCGGTGGCCCGGCGGCTGGAGCCGGTTCGCGGCGGACGGGGCGGGGCAAGATCAGGCGACGCAACGGTTGCAGGCAAGACCGACGGCGAGGTCAGTCTCATACTTTTGCTCAATAACAATGAGGTGGAAGTGAAGCTTCCGGGGCGCTACAAAGTGTCTCCACAGATCGCTGGCGCGATCAAGGCCGTTCCGGGCGTTGTGGCTGTGGAAGCCGTGTAACGGTTCCACCGCTGGCCTTGCGAATCGGATAGGTTGCAACGCCTGCATCATAACAAAGAGGCTGTCGCCGTGATTGACGAACTCAGGCAGGTCAATCGCCTGCTCGTGAAGCTTGAAGAAAACCTGCCGATCGTTGCCAGCCTGACCCCGCAGGCGGCGGCCACCCTGAAGGACCAGGCTTCGGGTGCCGATTTCTCGGAGCGGTGTCAAGTCACAGCGGTGCACTACCTGGGCGATGAAGGCGGCATCGTGTGCCGGCTCGATCAGGGTAATGGCGGCAGGCCGTCGATCGTGACCTCGATCACGCACCTGACCTTCGACCGCAAGCAGCCTTTCGCCCGCGAGATCGCGGCCTATCAGAAGAACCGGAACGCCCGCCTGCGCCGCGCCGCGCCCTGAGCTAATCCAGCCCGGGCAAACGCCACGCCGTGCCGACAGGGTGATCGCATATGGCGACTCTATAATGCCGATCTCGGGTGAACCCGAGATCGGGCGCGCCGGGAGGGGGTCGGATGCGGCTTGCGACCCCTCCCCGGACCATCTGCGATGGTCCGACCCTCCCCTTTTTTGGGAGGGTGAGGTCATATGCGATGCCCCTAGCCGTGCCGACGAGGCAAGACGCGCGGAACCAGGCTTCCGTATGCGTATCGTTGTGGTCGGGCTTGTCGGCCATCTGCGGCTCTGCCCGAGGGCGCAAGCAAACGCGCCAGCCTTCGCAGCGTTGATCAGTCGACGGCGACCGGGACGCCGCTGGCCGGTTCGCCACCCTTGCGCAGCAGCAAGACCAGCGGGATCACCGCGAGCGACACCAGCATCAGCAGCTTGAAATCGTCGACATAGGCGATGATCGTCGCTTGGCGGGTGATGACGCCATCAAGTGCGGCGCGACCCGCCGCCGTCCATGGATTCCACAGATGGGCGATCACGGGATGCTGCAGCAGGCGATTGAAGGGGGTCACATAGTTGGCGATGTCGGCGTGATTGGCCTGCACATTCTCCACCAGTAGTGCGGCGACGATCGAGATGCCGACGCTCGAGCCGATATTGCGCGAGAGGTTGTAGATGCCGGTCGCGGCGGGGCGCCGCTGCGGTGCCAGCGTCGCGAACGTCACCGTGGTGAGCGGCACGAACAGGAAGCCCAGTCCGGCGCCCTGGATCAAG
This sequence comes from uncultured Rhodoplanes sp., assembly GCA_964616635.1. Taxonomy (GTDB): domain Bacteria; phylum Pseudomonadota; class Alphaproteobacteria; order Rhizobiales; family Xanthobacteraceae; genus Rhodoplanes. The sequence continues at coordinate 2,424 of CAZTTL010000297.1, forward strand.
CCGGTGACCACGATGGTCCATTGCGACACGTCGGGCGTCCAACCGCACATGTCCCACATCGCCCAGGCGGTCAGCAGCAAGCCGATCGCCAGCAGAATGCGGATATCGACGCGGCCGATCAGCCGCCCCACCACCATCATTGCCATCATGGTGCCGATGCCGCGCGGGCCGAGGACGAATCCGGCGGTCAGCACGGGATAGCCCATCAGCGTTTGCAGATAGGGCGTCATCAGCGCGAGCGAGGCGAGATAGGTGACGCCGACGACGAAAATGAACATCACGCCGACCGTAAAATTGCGATCAAGGAACAGGCTGGGATCGACGAAGCTGTCGCGCGCCGTGAAGGTGTGGGCGAGGAAGAGATAGAAGGCGGCCACCATCACCAGCGCCTCGAGCTGGATTTCGCCGGAGGCGAACCAGTCGAGTTGCTCGCCGCGATCGAGCAGGATTTGCAGGGCTGCGATCGCGATGCTGAGCGTGGCAAAGCCGAACCAGTCGAGGCGCGCACGCGCATTGCGCTGGGTCTCGCCGAGAAAGCTGGCCATCCCCAGCAGGCCGATCACGCCGATCGGCACGTTGATGTAGAACACCCAGCGCCAGCTGTAATTCTCGGTGAGCCAGCCGCCGACCACCGGGCCGAGGATCGGCCCGACCATCACCGACATGCCGAACATCGCCATCGCCGAGCCACGCTGCTTCAGCGGATAGATGTCGAGCAGGATCGATTGCGCGAGCGGCACCAGTGCCGCGCCGAACAAGCCCTGTAGCACCCGGAACGCCACGATCTCCACCAGCGACTGCGCCATGCCGCACAGCATGGAGGCGATGGTGAAGCCCGCCATCGACGCCATCAGCACCCGCTTGCGCCCGAACCGGCCGGCGAGCCAGCCCGACGGCGGCGTCATGATCGCGGCGGCGACGATGTAAGAGGTCAGCACCCAGTTGATCTGGTCCTGACTGGCGGCGACGCTGCCCTGGATGTAAGGCAGGGCGACATTGGCGATCGTGGTGTCGAGCGCCTGCATGACGACCGCGAGGATGACGCAGGCCGAGATGGCGCCGCGATGCGGCACCGTAACTTCGGCTTCAGCAGCATCCCCACGGGCATCAGCCATTGTCCGTTCCGCCGAACATGTTGTGGACGAAGGCGGGCCAGCCGCGCGGATGCCCGGTATCGACGGCAATGGTGACGCTCATGCCGACTCGCAGCCGCGGCTTGTCCGGCGGGGTATCGATGCGGACGCGGATCGGAATCCGCTGCACCACCTTTACCCAGTTGCCGGAGGTGTTCTGCGCCGGCAGCAGCGAGAAGGTGGCGCCGCTCGCCGGGCTGATGCTGTCAACCACGCCGTGCCATTCGACGCCCGGATAGGTGTCGACCGTCACCGTCACCGGCTGGCCCGGCTGTACATGGGTCAGGTCGGTTTCCTTCGGGTTCGACGCGACCCACACATGGTCGGTCGCGACCACCGAGAATGCTGCGGTCGAGGCGGCGAGATATTGTCCCGGCTGCAGCGACGGGACGTTGGTGACGACCCCGGCGAACGGCGCCCGCACCTTGGTGTGGGCAAGCTGGCGCGCCGCCTCGTCGCGCTGCGCCAGCGCATCGATATAGCGGGGGTGGTCCTCGATGCGGATGTCCGGGTTCTGGTTGAGGTTGGCGGCAATGCCGGCGAGCTGCTGTTTCAGCGAGACGACCTTCTGTTGGGCGACTTGCAGATTGTGGCGCGCCTGGTCGAAAGCCTGCTCGGAGGCGACGCCACGCTTCGTCAGCGCCTGCTGGCGATCGAATTCGCGCGTGTAGAAGTCGACGTCGGCCGTGGCCATCGCGATCTGCGCCTGCATGTCGCGATAGCTCGCCTTGGTTGCCTCGATCTGATCGCGCACCAGCGCAAGCTGTGCCTCGGCGCGCGTGAGCGCGAGCCGGAACGGCTGGTCTTCGAGCTCGAACAGGAGATCGCCGGCGGCGACCGGCTGAT
>CAZTTL010000298.1:0-4399 GCA_964616635.1 uncultured Rhodoplanes sp.
GATTTCATCAACATCCTGACCGGCGGTACATCCGGCGTCTATTATCCGATGGGGGTCGCGATCTCCAACGTCTTCTCGAAGGACATCAAGGACGCTCGTCCGTCGGTGCAGTCGACCAAGGCCTCCGTCGAGAATCTCAACCTGCTGCAACAAGGCCGCGGCGAGCTTGCCTTCACGCTCGACGACACCCTTATTTTTGGTTGGGAAGGAGACAAGGACAAAGGATTCGCCAAGAAGCTCGATAAGCTGCGCGGCCTGACAACGATCTATCCGAACTACGTCCAGATCGTCGCCTCCAAGGACTCCGGCATCAAGACGCTCCAGGACCTCAAGGGCAAGCGCGTTTCGGTCGGCGCCCCGAAATCCGGCACCGAGGTCAACGCCCGTGCGATCTTCAAGGCGGCCGGGTTGAGCTACGGCGACCTCGCCAAGGTCGAGTACCTGCCGTTCGCCGAATCGGTCGAGCTGATCAAGAACCGCCAGCTCGACGCGACGTTGCAATCGGCCGGCCTCGGCGTCGCCTCGATCCGCGATCTCGCCTCGTCGGTGCCGATCACGGTTGTCGCGATCCCGGCCAGCGTCGTCGAGAAGGCTGGCAAGCCCTTCGTGAAGAAGGTCATTCCCGCCAACACCTATGACGGCCAGACCGAGCCAGTCGAAACGGCCGCGGTGCTCAACAGTCTCGTCACCCGCGCCGGCGTCTCTGACGAGCTCGCCTACCAAATGGTCAAGGCGATCTACGACAATCTGCCCTCACTCCAAGCTGCGCATTCTGCTGCCAAAGCGATCAAGCTCGAAAACGCCGATGAAGGCATGCCGATCCCCCTCCACCCGGGTGCCGCGCGCTATCTGAAGGAGAAGGGCGTCATCAAGTAACCCAGCGATATTCGCTGAGCCCGCCCGTGGGATAGCCATGCCCTGGGGCGGAGCGTTAGCGACGGCGACCGCTGTTGCAGGGCAGCTATGAATTCCGCGGATCACCATCCGGAAATGGCCGGCCAGGCCGAGCTCCAGAATCCCGAGCACGGCCTGCCGGACTCTTTCGGCACCGGTCTGTCAGGCCGCATCCTGTTTTGGATCGCCGTCGCGTTCTCCACCTTCCAGGTCGTCACCGCCTTCGGCATTCCGCTCGACCGGCCGCTCTTCCTTGGGCTCACCGCCATTCGCGGCGCTTGGATCGCCCTCGCTTTGTGGGCGATCTGGCTCGGCGTCAGCGCGTTACGCGGCCGCTCCGTGCTCAACGGCGCGATCGCGCTTGTGGCGCTCGCCGGTGTGGCGTTCCTCATCGACAAGTTCACCGGCAGCCTGCCGAGCATGGTCGTGCGCACGATGCATGTCGGCTTTCTCTGTCTCGTCGCCGGCGGCTTTCTCGCCAATCACCGGGCGGAAAACCGTGCCACTTTTGCGCTCGCCTGGCTGTTCGGGGCGGCAGGCTTCGCCGTCGGCGTCTATCACTGGGCGTTCTACGAAGACCTGGTGATACGGGCGGGCGAGGTGACGGACGCGGATCGCGTGGTTGGGATCGTCGCGATCGGCCTCCTGTTCTACTTCGTGTGGCGGATCATGGGCCCGGCGCTCGTGATCGTCTCCGGGCTGTTCCTCGCCTACTGCCTGTTCGGCCAGCATCTGCCATCGCCCTTCGACACCCGCGGCTATCCGCCCGATCAGGTGATCGAGCACATGGCCTTCGGCACCGAGGGCATCTATGGCGTGCCGACCTATGTGTCCTCCACCTACATTTTTCTGTTCATCCTGTTTGGCGCCTTCCTCGAGCGCGCCGGGATGATCCAGCTCTTCACGGACGTCGCCATGGGTTTGTTCGGCGGCGCCCGCGGCGGACCGGCCAAGGTCGCGGTGTTCTCCTCCGCGCTGATGGGGACGATCTCCGGGTCGGGCGTCGCCAACGTCGTCTCGACGGGACAATTCACGATCCCGCTGATGAAGCGTTTCGGCTACCGCGCCGCCTTCGCGGGCGGCGTCGAGGCGACGGCGAGCATGGGCGGGCAGATCATGCCGCCGGTGATGGGCGCCGTGGCTTTCATCATGGCCGAGACGCTGGATGTTCCCTACGTTGAAATCGTCAAAGCGGCGCTCATTCCCGCGGTTCTCTATTACGCATCAGCCTTCCTCGCCGTGCACCTCGAGGCCGGCCGGGCGGGTCTGTCCGGGCTTGCGCGTGATCAGCTACCGGACCCGAAGGCGGCGCTGCGCGCGAAATGGCACCTGATCTTGCCGCTCGCCGTGCTGGTCTACCTGCTGTTCGCGGGCTATACGCCGCTGTTCGCCGGATCGGTCGGCTTGGCGCTGACCGTGCTTCTCATCATCGCCGGCGGGGTTGCTCTCGGCCTGACCCATCAGACCATCCGGCTCGTCTTCTGGGTTGGTCTCGGCATCATCGCCGGCACCATGCTCTGGCTCGGCGTCACCCTCATCCTTGCGCTCGTGCTCGTGATGGCGGTCGTGAGCTTGTTCGTTCGCGGCGGGCTGGAGACGCTGCTGGTCTGCCGCCAAGCGCTCGGCGACGGGGCCCGACAGGCGCTTCCCGTCGGCCTTGCCTGTGCGACCGTCGGCATCGTCATCGGCACCATGACGCTGACCGGAATCGGTACGATCTTCGGCAGCTATGTCGTCTCCATCGGCAAGAGCTCGCTGATCCTGTCGCTGGTGCTGACCATGATCGTCAGCCTGATCCTCGGCATGGGGATACCGACGATCCCGAACTACATCATCACCTCGTCGCTCGCGGCGCCGGCGCTGCTCGATCTTGGCGTGCCGCTGATCATATCGCACATGTTCGTGTTCTATTTCGGGATCATGGCCGACCTGACGCCGCCGGTGGCGCTCGCCTGCTTCGCCGCCGCGCCAATCGCAAAGGAATCGCCGTTCAAGATCTCAATCGAGGCGATCAAGATTGCGCTTCCAGGCTTCGTCATCCCCTACATGGCGGTCTACGACCCGGCGCTGATGGTGCAGGCCGTGCACGGCGCCAGCGGCGCCAGCTTCGCGCTCGACGTCGTCTACATGGTGTTCAAGGCCGGCCTCGCCATCGTTCTCTGGGGCGCGGCGGTGACCGGCTATATGCGCGGGCCGATGCTCGGTTGGGAACGACTGGTCGCGCTCGTCGCCGCGCTCTCGCTGGTCCTCGCTTACGATGTGACTGACCCGATCGGCTTCGCGCTCGCCGCCTTCGTCGTCCTCGTCCACTGGCGGCGCGTCGGCAAGGCCGCGGTGGCGCAGGCATGATGCTCTGCCTTCTCGCCGGCGGGTTGACGGTGCCACTGATGGCGGCGGACATCACCCTGTCCTGGAGGCACTCGGTCGAGCACACCGTCTGGCAGGAGGATTGGCATGCCGACCGTGCCGGGCTTCGGCTGGTCGCGGCGCGGATCGAAGGCTCGGGCGCCGGGATGGAGCCGCCTCCCGACGCCGTGCTCAAGAACGGCTTCTGGACCTGGACTCCGTCGCTGCCGCCCTTGCCCAAGGTTGTGCTCCGCCGCTCGGGCGCCACTGCAGACTGGCAGGTCTGTCGAGCCAGGACCTGCGTCGCGATGGACACACTCGTGCCGAAGGACGCCGATCCGGTGGTGCTGACGACCTGCGACGCCCCCACGGCGCGATGAGAATGCCTCTTCAGAGTCATCAGTGAGAGTCGTGGTTTTGGACCGCATCATCGGCTTCATGAGCGCACGCATGACGTGTCCGCGCATGCAAGTTCTCAGGACCATGGAACCTTTGCACGCCGTAGGCGTTTGTTTGACAAACGACTTTTGTCGGGGGTCAACATGACCGATCACACCATCTCAAACGCACGGCTCTTCGGCTTCGACCTCGCCGACTGGGCGCTGTATGTCGGCGGGTGCTTCCTGGTGGGCCTCCTGGCCTTTTTGGCCTGAAGCTCCGAAACAGACATTTTCCCGTTTGAGGTAGCCCGATTCAGGTGGGAATCGACGCCACGCTGGTATTCGTGTCGGGGTTCCCCTGGCGTGTGGCCTATATTGCGCAAAATCTCCACAGGCACGCACGCAAGCCCGTTTTCCTGGCCAGGCGGAAGCAATGTCCTTCGATCAGCGCGTCCGGCATGCCGTACCGCTGTACTCGCGCCAAGAGGCGCTCACCGAACCGCGGATGCGTTTCGGCCCTTCGGGTGAGGATCCGTCGCGCAAGGCACGACGCAGGCTCCAAAGCACTCACTTCATTCGTTTATGTTGTTAAGGGCGTTGCCTGCGGGCTGATGGGCGTCATGCAGGAGTTGCTGCCGGCACTTTCGTGAAAGGTTACGTTCGTAGTGGAGTCTGCGATGCTCGAAAAATTTCCCCGGACTAAAATCCCAGACTAAACGGAATTTTAGTCTGGGGAAATTTCGGAGCAACCCGAAAACAGATTGTATTTAAAAAGGTTA
>CAZTTL010000299.1:0-4383 GCA_964616635.1 uncultured Rhodoplanes sp.
CTCGAACCGCCGACCCTCTCGGTGTAAACGAGATGCTCTACCAACTGAGCTAACCGCCCGCCGGGGCAACGCCCGCAGCGCGCATTATCCCGGCGCAAGGGCAAAGCGCAAGGCATAACGGCCCGTTGGGGTGCCGCTCGTGGCGCGGCACTCGTGACGTGCCACTCGCCGCAAGCCGAGTTTGCGCCCGCTCGAATTCCCCAGTTCAAGAGCGGCCTCGGCTCAGCTCAAGAGCGGCCACGGCCGTGGGCGGGATGACCGCTCTGTCGTGAGATATCCCGCCAACGCGCGTTTCTTCTGCTTTGCCGACGCCCGCGGCTCCTCCCCTCGCCTTCCAGCCTCCCGGCACGAACCAACCTGGCCTATCGCCGCACGGCCCGCTCGGCGGCCGATCTGTTACCCAAAGATTAACAGACGAGCAATTACTTACCGATCGCAATATATTAACAAAACGTTACCCATAATGACCGTTGCAGAAATAATACAAACGGAATGAAATCTTTTGATGCGATGCGATTATTGAATACCGTTCTTTAAAAAACAAGTTTTTCACGCGTAGAACAACCCGTGATCAGAATTTTGGGGGAACGGGAGCCTCTCATGCGCAAGCTTTGCCTTATCGGTGTTTCGCTGCTCGCTTTGTCGTGTGCGCGGACCGCCACGGCTGCAGACCTAGCCGTTGCCGCTCCCATCCCCGTGCCGGTGTGGAGCTGGACCGGTCTTTATGTCGGTTCGCATATCGGCGAAGCCTGGGCGTTCAAGAATTGGGAAAGCGCCGACGGATTTTTCGGACCTGCCGGTCCATTCGGTGCCGCCTTCATCCCGTTCTCGGCGCGCGGAACGAGCAGCGGCGTGTTCGGCGGCATGCAGGCCGGCTTCAATCTGCAGAACGGCCCGCTGGTGTGGGGCATCGAGTTGGAAGGCGCGACCGCCGATCTCGACGGCAATGCGCGCTGCGCCCTCGCTTTCTATGTCTGCAACAGCCGCATCGACTACATGGGAACGCTGACCGGTCGCGTCGGCTTTGCCTTCGACCATGTGCTGCTCTACGCCCGCGGCGGCGGCGCCTACGCGCATGACGATTACCAGATGACCGCGAATGTCATCACCAATGCCTTTACCGGAAGCGACAACCGGTTCGGCTGGACGCTCGGCGGCGGCGTCGAATATGCCTTCTCGCCGGCCTGGTCGGCCAAGCTCGAATACGACTATCTCGACCTCGGCAGCGAGGGAACTTCATTCACCGATCAGTTCGGCAACCAGTCGACCATCTCAATCGAGCAGCAGATCCATCGGGTCAAAGCCGGCGTCAACTATCGCTTCGACTGGGGTGCGCCGCTGGTCGCGCGGTACTGAGCGCGTCCGCCCCGGCACGAGATAGAGGAAGACCACCATGCGTAAAATCTGGCTACTGAGCGTCGCCCCCCTCGCGCTGCTGACGAACTCCATTGGCACGCAGGCCGCCGACCTTGTTCCTGTCCTGAGCGCCCCACCACCGGCGCCGATCACCGAATGGAGCATCGAAGGCGGCATGCGCTACTGGTACAGCGAAGGCCGCTATCAGAAGGATCTGTTCGATCCCTTCACCCCCACCCGGCTCAATTCACGGCTGAGCTACGACAGCATGACCGGCCATGCCGGCGAAGCCTTCGCGCGTTTCGACCACCGCAGCGGCATTTTCATCAAGGCCAATCTCGGCATTGGCAATCTCGTCGACGGCACGCTGCATGACGAGGATTTCCCGGCCTTCGTCTTCTACTCGAACACCGTTTCGGAGATGAAGGATGGCCGCATGCGCTACGGCAGCGCCGATGTCGGCTGGAACGCCCTGAGTTCGCCGCTCGGCAAGGTCGGTGGCTATATCGGCTATCGCTATTTCTATGAGCGCGGCAACGGCTTTGGCTGCCGGCAGATCGCGACGGACGCCGTTTGCGTTCCCACGATCCCGACCAGCTTCCTCGGTCTGAGCGAGACCGAGACTTGGCGCGGCGTGGCGCTCGGCTTGAACACGCAGATGAATCTCACCCCGCAGCTTCGTCTCGAAGTCGATGCCGCGGTGCTGCCCTATGTCGACCGCTCCGGCTTCGACAATCACTGGTTCCGCGCCGATATCAACCCGCAGATGGAGTCCGGCCGTGGCTGGGGCGCCCAGTTCGAGACGGTCCTGTCCTACGCCGTCACTCCGCACTGGAACGTCGGCGTCGGCGGCCGCTACTGGTACTTCACCACGACCGAAGCGCACACCCAGTTCCCGGGGGTCGCCTTGGACTCGCCGATGAAATTCTCCGCCGAGCGCTATGGCGGCTTCCTGCAGGCCTCCTACAAGCTCGACGGCGGATTCAATACGGCGCCGGCGATCGTTACGCCGGTGTGGAACTGGACCGGGCTCTATTTCGGTGGCCATCTCGGCGGCGGCTGGGGTCGCACGCAACTGCAGCCGACCAGCGGCTTCTTCGGCTTTGTTGCCGCGCCCGGCTGGGGCGATGTGGACGGCTTCATCGGCGGCGGCCAGGCCGGCATCAATTACCAGATCGCGAACTGGGTGCTCGGTGTCGAGGGCGAGTATTCATGGTCCGATCTCGACGGCTATGCGCCGTGCGACCGCTCCTTCTACACCTGCCACAATCGCGTCGACGAGGTTGCAACCCTGGCCGGCCGCTTTGGCTATGCCTACGGCAACCTGATGTTCTTCACCAAGGCCGGCGGCGCCTGGGCGCAGGACAAGCACGACATGGTGAGATACGCCACCGCCAACCTGTTCAATGCCGATGTCACGCGTACCGGCTGGCTGTTGGGCTCTGGTCTCGAATACGCCTTCACGCCCGACTGGTCGGCCAAGATCGAATACAGCTACATGGACTTCGGCAATCATTCGGTCCCGTTCACCGACCAGTTCGGCAACATCGCCAATATCGATGTCGACCAAGTCATTCAGGATGTGAAGGTCGGCGTGAACTACCGCTTCAACTGGGCGCCCGCGCCGGTGGTGGCCAAGTACTGACGGCTGAATCGCAACCCATGCATCGAGGATGAAGGTCATGAAAAAGTTCTGGTTAGCGAGCGCAGCCGCCACGCTGTTGATGGCCGGCTCCGCCGCTGCCGCCGATCTCGCCGTCGCGCCGGTCGTGGCGCCTGTCCCTTACTTCGGCTGGACCGGCTTCTACTTCGGCGCCAATGTCGGCGCTGGGCGCTACAGCACGGACTGGAGCAATCCGTTCGGACCGCAGGTGTTCGGCGATACGATCGACGCCGGCGGCTGGATCGCCGGCGGTCAACTTGGCTTCAACGATCAGATCGGCAGCGTCGTGCTCGGCCTCGAAGCCGACGCCAGCGCGGCCGACCTTGACGGCACGAATACCTGCCTCGTCGGCCTGAATCCGTTTGTTGGCGGCGTGAATTGCCGCGCCAAGGTCGAGGCCGTCGGCACCATCGCCGGGCGTCTCGGCCTCGCCTTCGACCGGACGCTGCTCTACATCAAGGGTGGCGGCGCGTGGACACAGGATAACGACGAGCTCAACCTTGTCGGCGTCGGTGGCGGGACCATCTATTCCGCCGATACCACGCGCTGGGGCTGGACCATCGGCGCCGGCGTCGAGCATGCCGTACTTCCGAATGTCACGGCAAAGCTCGAATACAACTACATGGACTTCGGCAGCGAAAACGTCGGCTTCGGACTGCCGCCGGCCTTCACCGTGATCGACAACCCGTCGATCGACCAGCAGGTTCACGTCTTCAAGCTCGGCGTGAATTACCTGTTCAACGGCAGCGTACCGGTAGTGGCGAGCTACTGATCGCATCAGCGGATTGCGTCATGACCCCATTGGCCGTGAGGCCAACGGACGAAAAAGGCGGCGTTTTTGGCGCCGCCTTTTTTGATGACTTCAGGATGGATGGATAGCCGAACGAACGCCGGCCATCCTCAGGATCAATGCGCCCTCAGGCCGGTCGACTCGTCGTCGACCTGTGCGTCCGTGACCGGCTCCGGCGCCGACTTGGCGGCGGCCTCGTCCCACTCGATCGGCTCCGGCTTGCGGGTGAGCGCCCGCTCCAAAACCTCGTCCATGCGGCTGACCGGGACGATCTCGAGCCCGCTCTTGACGCTGTCGGAGAGCTCGACGAGGTCCTTGGCGTTCTCCTCCGGGATCAGCACGGTCTTGATGCCGCCGCGCAGCGCCGCGAGCAGCTTCTCCTTGAGGCCGCCGATCGGCAGCACCCGCCCCCGCAGCGTGATCTCGCCGGTCATCGCGACATCGCGGTGCACCGGAATGCCGGTCATCACCGAGATGATCGCGCTCACCATGGCGACGCCCGCCGACGGGCCGTCCTTGGGCGTCGCGCCTTCCGGCACGTGCACGTGGATGTCGCGCTTGTCGAACAGCGGCG
>CAZTTL010000300.1:0-4373 GCA_964616635.1 uncultured Rhodoplanes sp.
GCTAGCCGTCGCTGCCATCAAGATTGCGGCGCTGCGATCGCTCAAGGGGCGCACATCAGCCGGTCAGGCGGTCTTCGACAGCGCGGTCGAGCCGTTCGATGCGCTGCGTGAGCAAGGAGCGCCGGTCGTGGTGATCTATTGCGACTCGGGCAAGCGCGATGTGCAGGGTCGTGATCTGTTTGGCGCAAGACAAGTCATCGATCTCGCCTTCGACCTGTTCGTTGCCCAGGCGGTGACGGTGGATGCCGGCGAAATGGCGATCCAGATTCCGGCCTCCGACGAGGGCAACGAAATTTATCTGCGCAGCCTTGCTTATGAGGTGGAAAAGGTCTTGCTCTCCGAGCAATCGATCTGGCCGGAGCTGTTCCGCCGGCTGTGGTTTTGCGCCTCCGATCGCGATTTATGCGAGTGGGATCGCGGTGCGATTGCCGACAAAGGACGCCGCCAGGCGCTGTTACGCGCGATCTATAAAGTCGAGACGATCGCCGACCCAACCCCGGGCGCCGAGCCCGAAGGCGTATGGGCCGATCTTCTCGTCACCATGGAAGCGGAAGAAGAGCTCTCCGATCTTGCCCGGTACTGGCGGCAACTGATCGCCGGCACAATCGTGCCGGACTGGCGTCAGGCACAAGCGGCGCTGGGCCTGACGCGAGCTGGGGTTCGGGGCATCGGCGTTGCGTCTGAAGATGACATCGAAACCGCGGAAGCAGCCGTAGCCGCTGAAATTGATGTGTTCGTTGAAGACGCCAGCAAAACGCTGGTCATCGCACCGGAGTCATAAAGAGCTGCCTTTGCTGCTGGACTGAGACCTTGTCTGCCCGTCAGCTGTTCGTACCGACGCTAAGCGACCCGCCTCCGGCAATCACAAGTTTCAGAGTGCGACTCGCAGACCCATGCGTTCCGGGCAAACCATTCGTGTGAAGTACCGCACGACGGACAAAACGAGCTACCGAAGAAGACCAGCATGGAAGCGAATCTCGCACGGTCCATGTGGATACCCGTCGTAACGGGCTTCCCCGTTTTCGGGCAGCGGATCATCAATTCACCCACCGCCACCTGCATCGCAGAATTTATGGAGATGGCTTTAGATAATCGGCGTCCATGAATGCAGTGTGAAGCCGCCGTGGTGATTTCGCGGCCAAAGGCCTTCGCGTCGCACAAAGTCGCGTCGCGCCACACTGCACTCTAGATAAACCGGATCGGGAGAGAAAAATCGCTGCTTGCTACCGATAGGGTCTGCCGCGCCGAGTGCGAGCTTTGGGCCCAGAGGGGCGCATCGCGATGTAGAAAAAACTGTCGCCTTCACAAGGTGAGCGGTCCCCGAACAATCTGATCTCATGACCCGCGGAGACTACAGCAAAACCCTCAACGGTATCGTCCTCGACAAAGGCTGTCGCGGTGAAGCTCATCTCGCTATCGCTGAGCATGGACGATTTCCTCCACACCCTTATCCCTGCACGGGACGCCCCATTGGGAAGATCTCCACGCGATCATGGAAACATGATTCGCACAAGTAGCAATCAGCGATACCCACTACGTGGCAAAACGGACCGAGCAAGTGAGCTTTGCTGATCAGCTGATGGGCAAATCTTCCCAATCCGCGCATGCTTCCGCGAGCCCCGAGTTTTGATACATCTCCGTCGATGAGCCGTGGAGCAGTACTCTGTGTCGGCCGAAATTCTCGAACTGCTCACGCACATTGCCGAGGTCGAGCGCAAGCTCGACTCGATGTTTCGGCACGGCGCGGTGCACGAGCGCAAGAAGATTGAGGGGCGCTGGTTCGTCAGGTTGAAGATCGGCGGGACCGACGACGAGCCCTTCCTGTCGCCGTGGATTCCCTATTCATCGCCGAATGGCGGGCCGCAGGGTCTCAACCTGCACCGCGTTCCGTCACAGGGCGAGCAACTCACCATGTTGTCGCCGGCCGGGGATTTCCGTCAGGCGGTCGCCGTGCCCCTGTTCTGGTCTGACGATCATCCGGCGCCGTCGGAGCAGGCGGATGCACTTGTCGTGACGCATCCACTATTCCGGCTGGAGATCGAGAACGGCGTGCTCACCATCGAATGCGAGAGATTTAATCTTAAGGGACGCGACGGCGGCGGCATTTCGATGGTCGACGGCAAGCTGACGCTGAAGGAAGACATCATCGAGACCGACGGTGAGACACGCCTCGACAAGGGAAGCAAGCAGGTGCATCGCGTCCAGGATCATGACAGCCGCGGCGACGTTGCAGCTGAAGGCGCCCCGCGCGTCTATGCCTGATATCGGGGGAGCGCATGGCAGGTATCGATCGTAACACCGGGCGGCTGCTCGAGGGCTGGCCGCATGTCGTCCAGTCGATTCTGGTCATTATCACGACCGGCTGCGGCGAGCGCATGCTGCGCCGCTGGTTCGGCTCCGCCGTCCCGCAGCTGCCTGGCGAGAACCTGACGACGCCGACCGTGGTGCGGTTCTTCGCGGCTCTGATCGCCGCGCTCGAGGTGCGTGAGGTTGATACCGGGCTGCCGCGGGAGCCGCGGTTCAAGATCATCAAGATCACGCCGAAGCGTGTCGATCGCTCGGGAGAGCTGCGACTGGAGGTTCTCGGAGTTTACCTGCCGCGCGGACACCTTGGAGATTTCACACCGGAGGACATGCGCACGATAGTGCTGGCGCCGAGTGCGGCCGGCTCCCTTCAGGCGGTTTGATGATGGCCCGACGATTCCTTCAGCCCGAGCTCGCGCGACTGCCCAAGCCGCAGCTGATCGAGGAGATCAGCGCCGATCGCCTGATCCAGGAGATCAAGGCCTATGTGCAGGCGCGCTGGGACGAGGTCAGGGCGGAGCGCCCTGATCTGCCCGCGCTCGACACCCTCGGCCTCGAAACCGAGCCGCTGACGGTGCTGATCGAGGTATTTGCCTATCGGGAAACGCTGCTGCGGGCGCTGGTCAACGACAAGGCGCGCGCGGTCCTGCTGGCATTTGCGGTGGGGTCTGACCTCGACCATATCGCGGCGCTCGTCGGCGTTGAGCGCGCCGTTGTTGCACCGGCGACCAACGATACGCCCGTCATGGAGACGGATAACCGGCTGCGCCGGCGCATCCAGCTCGCGCCGGAGGCTTTTTCCGCGGCGGGCCCAGCCGGCGCCTACGAGTTCCATGCGCTCTCGATCGATCCGTCGATCCTCGACGCCTACGCCTACTCCCCGCGGGAGGGCGAGGTGCACGTCATCGTGGTTGCGGAGGACGTCGAGCCTGTATCCCACGATGTGATGACCAGGCTCATCCGCACGTTCAAGCTCGTGGACGTGGCGCCGCTGACGGACAGCGTCACCGTGCGGCGCGCGCGGGTTGTTCTGTTTGACCTCGCGGTCGAGGCGAGCGTAACCAGCGGCGCCGACACCGTCGCGGTTCGCTCGTCGATGGAGAACGCAATCCGCGCTTATCTCGCGACCCGCGCGCGGATCGGCGCTCCGGTCCACATGGCCGGCGTCATCGCTTCGGCGAAGACAGCGGACATCGAGAACATCGTCATCACGCAGCCGGCCGGCAACGTGCTCTGTGAGCCCGACCAAATCGCGAAGCTGGGGACTCTTACGGTCAGCGTGACCGTCATCGGTTGATCCACTCTTCAGCAGCGAACGGATTGCGGACATGATTCCGTTCCAGGAACATTTGCTTCCGCCAAATGCGTCCAAGCTCGAACAGGTCTTCGCGTCCTCGGCTCGCCGAGTGCAGGTGATCCCCACGCCAATCGGGACGGTGAAGCGGCCGGACATTGCCCCGCAGCCGTTCCTTCCGTTTAACGCCTGGGAGTACAGCGTCGACCTCTGGAAGGCAGATTGGCCGGATACAACGAGACGTGTGGTCGCGGGCTCCTGGTATTGCGATCATGCGGTCAAGGGCACCAAGCGAGCGCTCGCGCGGTATTGCTCCTATGTCGGGAGTACGCTGCTGGCGGCGCTCACCCCGCCGGGCAAGTTCCATCTGTCGCCGTCATGGTCGGCGGAACAGCGTGAAGCGTGGCTGCACTCGCTGCCGCAACTCCAGGTCTGGGACCTCAAGCAGCGCGGCAAGCGCAGCCGTCTCCTGTTCGCCGGCTCAGCCATCTTCAACTCATTCCTTGATCGGCACTGGCCGATGCAGTCGGACGCTCGCTTCCGGCTCGAGCGGCGCGCCAGCATGACCATTGACGGAACCACGATCGCGGTCGACGTGGACGGGCTCGGCAATCAGGCCGACCGCGTCCGCATTCGCGGCTCAAACATCCGCGGCATGCTCCTGGGCGCGAGCCGGCATTGCTACCTTGTGCCGAGCACGGCGGCCGATCGCGTGATTACCTTTACGTTCATCGGCCCATGAGAATGGTCGAACCGACCCGGTAAGGCCGGTAGG
>CAZTTL010000301.1:0-4356 GCA_964616635.1 uncultured Rhodoplanes sp.
CTCACCGTCACCGAGTTTCTCATTCTGCAGGCGCTGGCGCAGCGCCCGGGCGTGGTGAAGAGCCGCAACGCGCTGATGGACGCCGCCTATGACGATCAGGTCTATGTCGACGACCGCACCATCGATAGCCACATCAAGCGGCTACGCAAGAAGTTCAAGCAGACTGACGACGATTTCGATATGATCGAAACGCTGTATGGCGTCGGTTATCGCTTCAAGGAATGAGTAACGTCCGACTTGGGACGGACAAGCGGCGAGCGTCCCTGTTTGCGGTGACTTCCGGCGGCGCGGTGAACGGGGCGCATTAACCGGCGAGACGCAACGATCGTGCTCGATCGAACCGCAGAATTATTGAGGGCTGAGGACGGTCCGGAGCAGGCGCAGCGCCCCGTCGTCAGGCGACGGTATACGGTTGCGCGCCTGCAGCGCCGGTTGCGCAGCCGCTGGCGCGTGACCGGCAGCGCGATCCGCGCGGCTTTCGGTCAGGCGCGCCCGGCCAACGCCACCGAGACGCAGCCCCCGTCTGTCGGCTTCTTTCCCACGGTCCCGTCAGAGGCACGGCTCAAAGCGGAGCGGATGCGCCGTGTCTTCGTCCGCACCGCCCGCCGTGGCTGGCAAGCGACCGGCGTCGCGCTCAGGACCGGCATTGCCTATGTCAAAACGGCCGCCGAGGTGACCAAGCGGACCGCGGTGCGCACGGCAGTCTTCTTTGCGCCGCTCACCCGGGCGCTGCGCCTCGACAAGCTCGCGCGCTTCCTGTTTCCGGTCTGGAAAATTTTCATCACGCTGAGCTTTTCCAGTCTCACCCGGCGTATCGTGTTTCTCAATGTCGCCGGCCTGCTCGCGTTGGTGCTCGGCATTCTTTATCTCACCCAGTTCCGGGCCGGCCTGATCGATGCGCGCGTGCACAGCCTCCTGGTGCAGGGCGAGATCATCTCCGGCGCCATCGCGTCCTCGGCGACCGTCGACATCGACACCATCACCATTGATCCGCAGCGGTTGCTCGAGCTGCAGGCGGGGGAGAGCTACGATCCCTCCGACGAGGCGCTGTTCGGCTTTGAGTTTCCGCTCAATCCCGAGCAGGTGGCGCCGCTGCTGCGGCGGCTGGTGACGCCGACCAATACGCGGGCGCGCATCTATGACCGCGAAGGCGTGCTGTTCATGGACAGCCGCAACTTCATCGGCCGTGGCGACGTGCTGCGCTTCGACATGCCGCCGCCGACGGTGGAGAAGCCCGGTATCGTCGAGCGGACCTTCATCGCGATCCGCCGCTGGCTCAGCCGGGGCGACCTGCCACGCTATCGCGAACTCGGGCCGGAGGAAAATGGCAAGCTGTACCCCGAGATCGCGCAGGCCTTGGCCGGCCAGAAGGCGAGCGTGGTGCGGATCGACGACCGCGGCAATGTCATCGTCTCCGTCGCCGTGCCGATCCAGCGCTCCCACGTGGTGCGCGGCGCGCTGCTGCTCTCGACCCGCGGCGGCGAGATCGATCAGATCGTCGAGGCCGAGCGGCTGGCCATCGTCAAGGTCTTCCTCATCGCCGCCGGCATCATGACCGTGCTGTCGCTGCTGCTGGCTGGCACCATTGCCGAACCGGTGCGCCGGCTCGCGGACGCGGCCGAGCGCGTGCGCCGCCGGATCAAGGCCCGCGTCGAGATTCCGGATTTCACCGTCCGCCGCGACGAGATCGGCCACCTCTCCGGCACGCTGCGCGAAATGACCAATGCGCTCTACAGCCGTATCGAAGGGATCGAAAGCTTCGCCGCCGATGTCGCCCACGAACTGAAAAACCCGCTCACCTCGTTGCGTTCGGCGGTGGAGACGCTACCGCGCGCCAAGACCGCAGACAGCCAGGCGCGGCTCCTCGCGGTGATCGAGCACGACGTGAAGCGGCTTGACCGGCTGATCTCCGACATTTCCGACGCGAGCCGCCTCGATGCGGAGCTCCAGCGCCATGAGGTGACGCCGGTCGACCTGCGTCGCCTGCTCACGACCGTGGTCGCCGTCGCCAACGAGGTGAAGAAGAAACCGGTGAACGTGACGCTCGGATTCGAAGGCGGCGGACCGCGGCAGTTCCTGGTCGCAGGCCATGACTCACGCCTCGGGCAGGTCGTGCACAACCTGATCGACAATGCGCGCTCGTTCTCGCCGCCCGAGGGGTGCGTGCGGGTCGGCTGCCGCCGGCTCAAGGACGAGATCGAGATCACCGTTGATGACGACGGGCCGGGTATCCAGCCCGACGCGGTCGATAAGATCTTCCAGCGCTTTTACACTGACCGCCCGCATCAGGGGTTCGGACAGAATTCCGGCCTCGGCCTCTCGATTTCCAAGCAGATCATCGAGGCGCATGGCGGTCGCATCTGGGCGGAGAACCGCGTCGAGCCGCAGTTCGACGGCGAGGCGCCGACTGTTCTTGGCGCCCGTTTTGTCGTGTGCCTGCCAGCGATGTAGCGGCGATGGTGGCGACCGTTCACGCCTCCGCCGTGCTCGTCGGTGCAGGCGCCGTGCTCATTCGCGGACCGGCGGGTTCCGGCAAGTCGCGCGTCGTGATGCAGATGCTGACCGCGGCGCAGGCCGGCCTCTTCAAGTTTGCGCGTCTTGTCGCCGATGACCGGGTGGCGCTGACTGCCGCCCATGGGCGCCTGATCGCGCGGCCTCCACCGGAGCTTGCCGGGCTGGTCGAGGTGCGGGGCTTCGGCATCCGCCGTATCGCCTATGAGCCGGCCGCCGTGGTTTCGCTCGTTCTCGACCTGGCCGATGGTCAGGCGCAGCGCCTGCCAGAACCCGGCGATGCGTGCACAGTGATCGAGGGGGTCACGCTCGCGCGCATCAGTGCGGGCACCGGCGTCGACCCGCTACCGATTGTCGCGGCGGCGCTCGAAATGCCGGAAGGGCGCGTATTCCATGACGGCGCATGATCGCGCGATCGTCGGACCGGCGTAGCCTCCGTTAGTCGGCTCGACTATATCGTGGCGAAGTTTTGTCCGACATGGCAATCGTGTCACTCTTTGAGGCAATTCGGTCTGACCGAAGCTGCGCTGCAACACTGCGCAGTTCAGCGAAATGAGCCTCTTGAACTTAAGCTAGGGGCTGGCATGATGGTGCTTGGGTGCGGTGCAGCAGAAGCGCGCCGCGGGGAGTTGCCATGATTGGCCTTGTTCTCGTTACCCACGGGCACCTCGCGTCCGAGTTCCGGTCTGCGTTGGAGCATGTGGTTGGTCCGCAGGATCAGATCGAGACGGTCACCATCAATCCCAACGACAATGTCGAAATCAGCCGAAAGGAAATTATCGAGGCGGTTCATAAGGTTGACACAGGTGACGGGGTCGCGATCCTGACCGATATGTTCGGCGGCACACCGTCCAATCTGGCAATTTCGGTGATGAGTCGTCCCAATGTCGAGGTGCTCGCCGGCATCAATCTGCCGATGCTGGTCAAGCTCGTGAAGATCCGCGCCGAATGTCCGCTCGCGGAATCAGTTGCAGCCGCCCAGGAATCTGGACGAAAATACATCACGATCGCGAGCAGGGTGTTGGCCGGAAAATGACCGAAGGGGTCGAGCCCGAATTCAAGTGCGAAGTGGAAGCGTCCACACAGCCGGTGGACGCGCACGCGATGGCGCGCGAGTTGCAAATCGTTAACCAGAAGGGGCTGCACGCGCGCGCTTCGGCCAAGTTCGTGCAGACCGTCGAGCGCTTCGATGCCGTGGTAAAAGTGACCCGCTGCGGCGAGACGGTCGGCGGAAACTCGATCATGGGCCTGATGATGCTGGCAGCCGGTTCGGGCACCTCAATTGTGGTCGAAGCCAGCGGCAATGATGCGGTGAGCGTGCTCGATGCCTTGCAGGAGCTGATCGACAGTCGCTTCGGCGAGGACGCCTGACCTTCAGTCTCCTTTCCGCATAGACATAAAGACATCTTTATATCCTGTTGCCGCAGCCATGGGGGCCTGCTATAGGACCGGCGCGCGCAGGCCAGCCTCCCGCGGCACGTCGGGACGCAACTCCTCAGACCACGGAGCTTTTCCATGACCGCTTCACCGAAAGCCGCCACAGCCGTTTCGCCTGCCGTCGGGCAGGCCGGGCCTGCCGACTATGCGGTGAAGGACATCGCGCTCGCCGAATGGGGCCGCAAGGAAATCGCCATTGCCGAGACCGAAATGCCCGGCCTGATGGCGACGCGCGAGGAGTACGGGCCGTTGCAGCCGCTGCGCGGCGCGCGCATCGCCGGCTCGCTGCACATGACGATCCAGACCGCGGTGCTGATCGAGACCCTCGTGGAGCTCGGCGCCGACGTGCGCTGGGCCTCTTGCAACATCTTCTCGACCCAGGACCACGCCGCCGCCGCGGTCGCGGTC
>CAZTTL010000302.1:0-4354 GCA_964616635.1 uncultured Rhodoplanes sp.
CATCATAACCGCTCCTGTGCAGGGTTTCGGATGCCAGCCGCGCTCGCGGACGGCGGGTCATTGGGATGAAGCGGACCCAGAGCTGACGCGCCGCAAGATCGAGTCTGCCCGCAACGGCGTTCGACCCGGTGAGCGGGTGCGACGGGACTGGGGTGTGCGGAAGGCACCAGAACACACTGTTCGCGAGCCCTGCCTGGCGATGCTAGGTAGACCTTGGCAGCATCCTCCAGCAGCCTGGCGACCGTGGTTGGTACGGTGACCCGACGCCAAATCATGTCCCACGGGAACCCGATGCGGTTTTCCGCGTTGATGAGGAGTTTCGTTACGGTGGTGGGGATGGGGACATGTCAAAATACGCTAACGCGAATTGTTCATTATGGCCGCGGCAGGCGCGGCCGCAAAGCGCAATGCCGAAGGCGATCGCGGCCGGGCTTTGTGTCGGGATCATCGCCGGGATATCGACCAGCGCCGTGTTGACCGAGCTTCGGGTTTCCGAACCGGCGCAGGTGGTGGTGCAGGTTAGCGAAGGCACTGAAAAGCCCGTCTCGGCTGCAGCGCTGATGGCAACGCAAGAAATCGTCGCCGCGCGCCCGACGCCTTCCCAACTGGCGAGGGAAATTCCGACCGGCAGCACGCCTCGGGCTGCGGTGAGCGCCGAAAACGACGGCCACATCGCATCAACTGATGGCCGTGGCGGTGACGCAGCAATCGATCGACGCGCTGCTGCTGCCATAACGACGCCAAGTGCGCCGACCGCGAGTGTATCGTCCGCGAGCATTCCGATCGCTGCCGTACCGTCCGCTGCCGCACCGATCGCGGCCACTCCGACCGCAAGCATACCGTCCGCGAGCCTCCCGATCGCGCGCGCTCCGTCCGCGGCTACGCCGTTGGTCGAGCCGAAAGTGGCTGCAAAGCCTGCCGCTGAGCCTGCGGCCGCGGCAAGCGAGCCGGCAGCAAAGGTGGCCGCAAGCCAACCTCCCCGCGTCGTCCGGAAAAAGCGGAAAAAGCCGACCGGCTACTCAGCTCGCAACCAGAATGTATTTCCCTTCTTCCGCCTCTTCGGGGGTGGGAACGGGCTGTTCTTCGGACATCGCGGTTAGGCCTTGAGCATTTTCCGGCGAAGCATGCCCGCGGACTTGATCCGCGGGTTGACCCCGGTTCGGCCCGCAGAAAATGCGATGCAGAAATACGATCACGCAAAGAAAAATAGGGTGAATTCCACCTGAATGGAAATCGCTCCAGAGGCTCACCGGTTTTGCTCGGATGAGCCGCGTCGTGTTCAGGTTCAGTCGCGTCTTGATGCGAGTGATGAACATGCACGTCCGACGACATCTCGCACCGCGGTGAACGTTGCAGCGTCCCGCAGCCATACGCGGATTTTGTGCAGCCGTTGATGACGGAGAGCGCGATGCCGGTCGCGAGCAGGGCCGCGATCTGCGCGCTGCCGCAAGGAAATGCCTTCTTGCCGCGCATGTCTCGCGATGGCGTGGCAGGTCACGCCGCGGCGAAAACCCGGGCGTGGAATTCTGGATAAAGTTCGGCCATGCGTTCGGCGATCGGCCCGCGGAGCAGGGCCAGCCGATCGGGCTCGGGCGCCGGTGTCGTTAAGACTTCGCTCGGACAGTCGAAGTCGAACCCGGTCTGGTCACGGACCTCCGCGGCCGCGTGATCGGGATGCACGCTCGCCAACCGGAATCGCGCCCGCGACCGGTCAAATGAGAAATGCGCCAGGTTGGTCACCAGCGCCGTGGGCCCGCCCGGCCGGTATACCGCCGGCGGGCTGACGCCCGGGGCCGAGATGAAATCCACCTGCTTCACCAGCGTGCGCGGGCTGTGCTCCTCGCGGAACAGGATGACCCGGGGGACCACGTAGTATATCAGCGCCGAGCCGAACGAACCGGAGAACCGTCGGGTTGTTTTCGGATAAGGCCCGGGGCCGACCAGGTTGATATTGGCCTGCCCGTCGATCTGCACGCCCCCGAGGAAGAACGCGTCGATCCGGCCCTGGGCCGCGGCATCGAACAGCTCGCGCCCGCCGTCGGTGAATTGGTTGTGCCGGCCGTGGAGGAAGCTCACCCGCACGCGGTCGTGCGAGATGGCCTGGGTCAGCAGCGCCGCCGCACCGGGGATCGGAGACAGGGCGCCGATCGCCACATAGCGCACGCCCGCGAGCAGTCGTGCCACCAGGCAGATCAGCAGCTCCTCGCGCTTGTAGGCGTCCGTCACGCTATTCCGCCGCTGCCGCGTGGTTGAAGACGAACGCGTTAAGGTAAGCGGCGAACCCCTCCGGCGTCGCGGCCATCTGCACATAGCGGTGCATATGCAGGCTGTCCGTCTCGTATTCGCCACCCAGGACGAGCGGCCAGGCACCGCGCGGCGCTTCGGCGATGGCGTGGACGTAGAGGCCCGAGAGCGCACCGGTCGCAAGCGCTTCGTCGTCGAACAAAGAGCCCGAATGAATCCGCTCGACGGTAAACAGCACGCGCTTTGCGGCATGGGCGAGCGTCGCCATCTCGCGCCGCCGGCCGATATAGATATTGCCGTCCCGGTCCGCCATCGGCGCATGCATCAGGGCGATGTCCGGCGCCACCGCGGGCAGCAGCACGATCGGGTCGCCGCCGGCGGCGAAGGGATTGTCGATCACCTTCCAGTCGGGGCGATGCCGCAATATGTCGGAGCCAATCAGCCCGCGCAGCGGCATGAACGGTACGCCCTTCTCGGCTGCCTGCAACATCGCATGCATGGCCGGGCAGGTGCTGTCGTGGACGGTGATTGTGCCTTCCTGCACGGCGCTCACGAAGCGGGGGGCCAGCCCAAATTCGTTCAGCGTCACCGCCGAGGTATCGATTTCCGCGACACAGCCGGCGCCGATCAGCAGGTCCGCCTGCAGCGAGCTGGTCGGCAGGCAGAACAGCCGCAGGTCCCTGACACCGCGCCGGATCAGCGCCCGGGTCGCCGCCATCGACACGCCACCGAGCTCATTGGTGATGCCGAGCAGACAGCCGTCGGAAATTTCGGAGATGAGGTCTTCGATGGAAACGGTCTTCAGTTCGGCCGACATGATGCCTCTCAGGACCAAGCAGCGAAGGCGCCGGCGGCCTGAAGTAAGCTGCGTCTTGTCGTCGGCACCAGACTTTGCGGTGTCAGCGGGCCATCGAACATTGCGTCGCGCTTCCTCTTGGCGTTGCTCCGTCGGCCGGCGGGCTCTCTGCCTATCGTCGCGGCCAGCCTATACCGATGTGGCCTGCACGAATACATAGCGTCGAATACATGGCTACAAGGACGCTTCGCTCTACGACGCTCTGTCCGCGATTGGCGCTTCAGGAGGATTCGACCATGACCCCGAAACGATGGCTAATCTCGGCGGCGTTGGTTTGGATCGCAACGATGTTGGCGCAGTCGAGCGCCTTCTCGCAAACGCCGCGGCCGCTGTCCGCCTGCGCGCCCGAGCCCGGCCGCGTGATCGAATGCGTCAAGCCGTCCGCGACCGATCCCGCCATCCAGCGGTTCGATACCCCCCATTACGTCCTCTTCAACGCCGACAGCGGACCGGATGCGAATCTCCTTGTGTTCCTGCCCGGTACCGGCGGCAAGCCTCCGGGTCCGCTGCGATTCCTGAAGGCTGCGGCAGATGCCGGGTATCGCGTGATCTCGCTTGCCTACAACGATACGCCCGCCGTCAACGTCTATTGCCCAAGGAGGCGCGATCCGGACTGCGCGGAGAAGTTCCGTCGGATGCGCATCTCCGGCGACGGAACGGCGATCAATCCCGCCATCGACAACACGTCAGCGGAATCGGTCGTCAATCGTCTGGTCAAGTTGCTGCAATACCTCGAGCGGCAAGAGCCGCAGCGCGGATGGGCCGGTTATCTTGAAAATGGTGCTCCGAAGTGGGAGCGGATCGCTTTGGCCGGGCAGTCGCAAGGGGCGGGTATGGCGGCCTTCATCGCCAAGAGGCAGGAGGTGGCGCGTGTCATCCTGTTTTCCAGCCCTTGGGACTTCGTGGTGACGGACGGACACGTCCGCCGGCTGGTCGCCTGGCTTTCGGCACCCAGCAAGACGCCGCCGCAGCGGTGGTACGGCGGATATCACGCCGAAGAAAACATGGCCGGCCTGATCGCCAAGGCTTATGCCGCGCTTCGGATACCACCGGACCACATCCGGGTCTTCCAGTTCGACCTGTCGCCGGCGGGGGAGCGCGCCGGCAATCGCAATCCGTTCCACGGCGAAGGCATCCGCAACCCGGCCTATGCCGGGGATCGTGCGTTCTTTCTTGGCCGATCGCCATAGCGTGCGAGCAACTTCACGCTCAACGTGGGAGCAAAAAAAGGCCGCCCGCGGCGGCCCTTGATTC